>NZ_JCAFUR010000008.1:0-161327 GCF_059371575.1 Stenotrophomonas sp. YJH_SMC_4 | reverse complement strand
TCCTCGGACCAGCGCAATTCCGTGCTGACCCAATGGCTGCACCACTACAACTGGCACCGCCCTCACATGGGGATCGGTGGCCAGCCACCTATTTCCAGAGTCCTGCTGAACAACGTGGTGGGTTTACACAGTTAGTCGACTATCGCGCGCAGCGCGGGGTTTTCGCGATCTGATGGAAGAGCAGTCGACTAACAGTCGACTCTACCTCGGCAGACCCGCCACACCGTGGTTGCCGGCCAGCGGCCGGCACTACCGTGCGTTGGGTCACGCCGTGACCGGCTGTGGCGCGCGCTGCTGCAGCGTCCAGACGATGCCACCGCCGATCAGGGTCAGCGCGGCGGCGAACGCACACACGCCAAGCCAGTCCCAGGCTGCATAGGCCAGGCCACCCACACCGCCCAGCACGCTGGACCCCAGGTAGTAGGCGAACAGGTACAGCGCCGAGGCTTCCGCACGCATCGTACCGGCACGGCTGCCAACCCAGCTGCTGGCGACCGAGTGGCCACCGAAGAAGCCAAACGTCACCAGCGCGATACCCAGCGCCATCGTGCTCAGCCACGGCATCGCCAGCAGCACGATGCCGGCGCCGATCAGCGCGAACGAGATCGACAGGATGCGGCCGCGGCCGTAGCGCGTGGCCTGCTGGCCCATCCACGCCGAACTGAAGGTGCCCACCAGATAGACGCTGAAGATCAGCCCGACCACGGTCTGGCTGAGATGGTAGGGCGGTGCCAGCAGGTGGTAGCCGAGGTAGTTGTAGAGGGTGACGAACACGCCCATCAGCACGAACGAGGTGGCGAACAGCCACGGCAGGCCCGGGTCGGCAAACAGCGTGCGCCAGCGCGACGGCAACTGGCGCAGGCCATCGCGTCGCGCGCTGAAATGGCGCGACGGCGGCAGCTGCAGCCACAGCAGCACGGTGCTGGCGATGGCGATGATCGAGACCACGCCTATACCCCAGCGCCAGCCCCAGTGGTCGGCGATGATGCCGGCCAGCAGGCGCCCGCTCATGCCACCGATGGCGTTGCCGCCGATGTACAGGCCCATCGCCAGGCCCAGCGCGCGGCTGTCCATTTCCTCGACCAGGTAGGTCATCGCCACTGCCGGTACGCCGCTCAGCGCCAGGCCGAGCAGGGTGCGCAGCACCAGCAGCGTGGTCCAGTCGTCCACCAGTGCGGTGCACAGCGACAAGGTGGCCGATGCCAGCAGCGCGGCGATCATCAGCGGGCGGCGCCCGATCGCATCGGACAACAGGCCGGCCAGCAGCATCGCCACCGCCAACGTGCCGGTGGTCAGCGACAGCGACATCGCGCTGCCGGCGGCGGACACGCCGAAGTGGCGGCTGAACTCGGGCAGCAGCGGCTGCACCGTGTACAGCAGGCCGAAGGTGGAGAAGCCAGCCAGGAACAGCGCCAACGCGGTGCGGCGGAAGGCCGGCGTGCCCTGCTGGATGCGGGTCTCGGCACCGGAATCGGCAGTGTGGGGGCGGCGTTCGACGGCCGCCGCAGTTTCGCCAGTCATGGGATCGATGGGCCGGTGGGGACGGCCGGGCGTGGGAGGGAACGGGCCTAGACTAGGCCCGCCCATCCAGTCGATCCATAACCTGATAGGTCAGGATTGATACGCGAAAAATATCAATTCAGCTTACAGGCGCTGCCACTCGAAGCCGTCGCCACGGCGGTAGTACACCGCCACCGCCCTGCCGTAGACCTTGTCGGCGTCGACGAAGCCGAAGAAGCGGCCATCGAAGCTGTTGCCGCGGTGGTCGCCCAGCACCAGCACCTTGCCGGCCGGCACCACCAGATCGGCGATGTCCGGACCGCCGCCCATGTCCAGGTCGAGGCGGGCGCGACGCTCACCGAAGGCTTCCACGTCCTGCAGGTCGGCGATCTGCAGCGGCTGGCCGTTGATGCTCAGGTGTCCCTCGCGCATCTGCACGTGGTCCCCCGCCACCGCCGCCACGCGCTTGATCAACCGGGTGCCATCGGCCGGCGAATCGAACACCGCCACCTCACCGCGTTGCGGCGTGCCGGTGGACATCAGTTCCTTGTTGGTGAACGGCAGGCGCAGGCCGTAGGCACGCATGTCCACCACCACCCGGTCGCCGGGCTGCAGGGTCGGCTGCATCGAGCCGCTGGGCACTACGTAGTGGTTGGCCAGGGTATCGCGGGCGGCGGCCAGCAGGCCGAGCATCACCAGCAGCGGCAACGCCTCCTTCTTCAGCCAGGCCAGCGCCCGTTCGGAAAAGGGAGGGCGGGCAACAGCATCCATGGCAGGCTCCGGGTAGGTGGTAGATGCATCAGACCACATCCGGGCCGAAGAGGTTCCCGCGCCGGCTTGTTGTAGAGCCGAGCCCGCGCTCGGCTGCTCTTTGAGCGTCGGCGCACGCCAGCCGAGCGTAGGCTCGGCTCTACATGAAGGGTTACGCAGGTTTTACGCCCCGGTCCGGCCGCCGGCATCGCACCTTTACGGGCAGCACGCGCATCGTGTGCCCACCGCGCCACACGGCGCATTCCGCAAGGTGTTGTATGACCCTCCTGGTGATCCGCCACGCCTCTTCGTCGGCACCGCGTCCCCAACTGCCGGCACAGCTGGCCGGCCATCGCGTGCTCTGCAGTGACTGTGCCAGCCTGTCCGAGGTACGCCAGTGCCTGTGCCAGCCGCAGGCGCGCTCGGCCGACTGGGTACTGCTGGATGTCGGTGCCGCCGACGAGGCGCAATGGCAGGCCGAAGGTGGCGCGCTGCAGGCGGCGCTGGAACGGCTACCGGCGCAGTACATCGAGTTGCAGGCGCCCAGCGAACCTGGTCTGGATGCACGCCTGCGCCTGCAGCACGGCCCCGCCGCCGTGGTGGTCGACCAGCGCAGCCAGCAGGCCGGTTACCCGTTGTCGCTGGCCATTGTCGGCCGCCGCCTGGCGCAGGAGAGCTGAGTCATGTCGATCTTCATCATCCGCGGCCCGGAAGCGGCCGGCGCCCTGATCCGCACCGCGATGCCGCTGCCGGCACCGGTCCTGAAGTCGCTGGTGCATCGCGCGATCGACGCCGGCACCAGCGTGGCGATACGCGCCTGCGGCTCGGAACAGGAACTGCTGGACGCCCTGCGCGTGGCCGACCACAGCCGCGGCGAGGTGACGCTGCTCGATCCGGGTGCCTGTGCCAACAGCCTGCGTCTTCAGCGCCTGCTGCCCTACCTGCACAACGCCTACGTGGAAGTACATGACGACGGCGCGGTGGCCGAGCCGTGCCTGCCGGCCGGTGTCGGCCAGCGCCTGGGCATCGCCGCCGGGTACGGTGCGCAGAGCTATGTGCTGGCGCTGGACATCGCGCTGGATCACCTGGGATTGGCCGAACAGGCCAACCGGGTACACGTGGGGACGTGATGGCCGGGCTGTGCCCGGCACCCGGTAGTGCCGGCCGCTGGCCGGCAACCTCAACAGCAACAGCCAAAGCCGTTTTCCTGGGGGATGGCGGGGTGGGTCCGGTTGCGGGGGACGCTGCAAGTACGTGCCTGTAAGCTTGGCCGCGGCATCCATGCCGCGGACACCCCCGCAACCGGACCCACCCCGCCTTCGACAGATCTCCGCGAACTGTCGGAACAGCATGGCCTGCTTCTGGTGGGTGTCGACCTTGGTCGATGCATGGATCCACGCCATGCGTGGATGAGCGGCAAACTGCGGAATCTGTCGATGGTATCGATTCAACGAAAAACGGCGGGGTTTCCCCCGCCGTTATTTCTTTCGTACTTCAGGTCGCGCTTATTTCAGTCCGCGGAACTTCAGCAGCGGTTCCACCGACGGGTCCTTGCCGCGGAAATCGCGGTACAGGGTCGACAGCTCCACGCTGTTGCCGCGCGAGAGGATCTTGTCGCGGAATTCCTGGCCATTGGCGGCGGTCAGGCCACCGTGTTCGGTGAACCACTGGTAGGCGTCATGATCCAGCACTTCGGCCCAGAAGTAGGCGTAGTAGCCGGCCGAGTAACCGCCACCCCAGATGTGGTCGAAGTAGGTGGTGCGGTAACGCGGCGGCACCTGCGGCAGGTCGACCTTGAACTTCTTCAGCGCGCTGGCTTCAAAGGCGCCGACGTCCTGCAGCGGCGCGTCGGCCTTCTGCGTGTGCCAGGCCAGGTCCAGCAGTGCGGCCGACAGGTACTCGGTGGTCGCATAGCCCTGGTTGAAGCTGCGTGCCTTGAGGATCTTGTCGACCAGCTCCTGCGGCATCGCCTCGCCGGTCTTGTAGTGCTTGGCGTAGTTGGCGAACACCTTCGGGTCCAGCGCCCAGTGCTCGTTGAACTGCGACGGGAACTCGACGAAGTCGCGCGAGGTGGCGGTGCCGGCAATCGACGGATACTTCACGTTCGAGAACATGCCATGCAGTGCATGGCCGAACTCATGGAACATGGTGGTGACGTCGTCGAAGCTGATCAGCGCAGGCTGGCCGGCGGCCGGCTTGGTGAAGTTGCAGACGTTGTAGACCACCGGCTTGGCGCCGGTCAGGCCGTCCTGCTCGACGAACACGTCCATCCAGGCGCCGCCAGACTTGCTGTCACGCTTGAAGTAGTCGGTGTAGAACAGGGCCAGCGAGGTGCCGTCCTTGTCGAACACTTCGTACACCTTCATGTCCGGGTTGTAGGTCGGAATGTCGGTACGCGGCTTGAAGGTGATGCCGTACAGCTGGGTGGCGGCGTAGAAGACGCCGTTCTGCAGCACGTTGTCCAGTTCGAAGTACGGCTTGATCTGCGACTCGTCCAGATCGTACTTGGCCTTGCGCACCTGCTCGGCGTAGAAATCCCAGTCCGAGGCGGCGACCTGGAAGCCGCCCTTCTGCGCGTCGATCACCTTCTGGATCTCGCCGGCTTCGGCGCGCGCCTTGGCGGTAGCGGCCGGCACGGTGTCGGTCAGCAGCTTCAGCGCGGCAGCCGGGGTCTTGGCCATCTGGTCGCCCAGCTGGTAGTCGGCGAAGGTGTCGAAGCCAAGCAGCTTGGCCTTTTGCGCACGCAGCTGGGCCAGGCGCTGCACGGTCTGCCGGGTGTCGTTGGCATCGCCACGCTCGGCGCGGGTTTCCGAAGCCTTCAGCACGGCGGCACGCTGGTCGCGGTCACTCAGCGAGCCGAGCACCGGCTGCTGGGTGGTGTTCTGCAGCGGCAGCAGGAACTTGCCATCCAGCTTGCGCTCCTTCGCTGCGTTGGCGGCGTTGTTGATCGCATCCTCGTCCAGGCCGGCCAGCTTGGCCTTGTCGTCGACGACCACGGCGGCGGCCGCGGTGGCAGCCACCAGGCGGGTATGGAACTGGGTGGAGAGCGTGGTCTCTTCCACGTTGAGCTTGCGCAGCGATGCCTTGTCGGCGTCGGACAGCTGTGCGCCGGCGCGCACCAGGCCATCGTAGTAGTGCTCGACCAGGCGCTTCTGCACCGGATCCAGTTCAAGCGTGTCGCGCTGGTCATAGATCGACTTCACGCGCGCGAACAGCTTCGGATCGAGGTTGATCTCGTCCTGGTGCGCAGCCAGCTTCGGCGCCACTTCTTCCTGGATCTTCTGGCGCGCATCGTTGGTATCGGCCTGGACCAGACCGAAGAAGATGCGCGACACGCGGGTCAGGGTCTCGCCGCTGCGCTCCATCGCCACGATGGTGTTGTCGAAGGTGGCCGGCTCGCTGCTGTCGGCGATCTTGCGAACGTCGGCCAGGTGCTGGCGCATGCCTTCTTCGAAGGCCGGCAGGTAGTCGCTGTCCTTGATCTTGTCGAACTGCGGCGCCTGGAACGGCAGCGTGCTGGCGCTCAGCAGCGGATTGGTGGAGGCTTCGGCCGGCTGCTGGGCCGGGGCTTTCTGGGCATCGGACACGGGGGTGGACTCCTTGCCGGAACAGGCCGCCAGCGCCAGGCTGATGGCGGCGGCCAGGACTACGGTACGCGACATGTAAAACGCTCCTTGGGCAGACGGTATGGAATACCAGCCCTCCACCCTACTCCTGTCGCGCTCGCCCGGCATGTGCCGGACGTGGCGTCTATGCGACGGCCTGTGGCCGGCTCAGACCGTGCCGCGGGTCTTGCCGATCCACGGCCGGTAGAACTCGCGGATGGCGGCCATGTCGGCAGCATCGTCGCCGGTCGGCTGGAACAGCGGGCCGATGCCGATGGTCTTTTCCGGATAATGGAAATAGGCGGCCAGGATCGGCACGTCGGCCATCCGGGCGATCTTCAGGAAGCCGGCCTTCCACTCCTTCACCGCCTTGCGGGTGCCTTCGGGGGTGATGGCGAACCACATCTTCTCGTTGTTGCGCAGCAGGTCCACCGCCTGGCCCACCGTGCCCTGCGGCGAGCTGCGGTCCAGCGGGATCACGCCCAGCTTGTGCAGCAGCGGCCCCAGCGGCCACCAGAACAGCGAGGCCTTGCCCAGCACCTTCACCTTCATGCCCAGCGCGATCTTGGCCGCCATGCCCCACAGGCCGTCCCAGTTGGACGAATGCGGCGCGATGATGAACACCAGGCGCGGGATGTCAGGCAGGGTGCCGGTCACCTTCCAGCCGCCCATGCGCAAGGTGCAGCGCGCCAGCCAGCGCAGGAAGGCGTTGGGTTTGACCTGTGGCATCTGCGGCGGCACGGCCGGCAGCAGCGGAGTCGGGTTGTTCAAGCAATCACTCCCAGTCACGTGATGAGCGCCCGCGCTTGATCTGCGCGCGCCCGCGTTTGGCGTCCAGACGACGCAGTTTCGACCCGAGGGTCGGCTTGGTGGCCTTGCGCGGTTTGGGCACGCTCAGCCCGGCCTGGATGAAGGCCGCCAGCCGCTCGCGCGCATCCTCGCGATTGCGATCCTGGGTACGGAAACGTTGCGCGTCGATGACCAGCACGCCTTCGCCGGTCATGCGCCGGTCACGCCGCGCCAGCAGGCGCGTGCGCAACGGTTCGGGCAACGAGGGCGAGTTGGCCACGTCGAAACGCAGTTCCACCGCAGTGGAGACCTTGTTGACGTTCTGGCCACCGGCACCGCTGGCACGCACGAACCGCTCGACGATCTCGCCGTCGGGGATTTCAAGCTGCGCGTTGATGGTGACCGGTCCACTGCCCATCCGCGCATTGTAGCGGCAGCCACGTGTCGGAGTGCGCATCGCGCGCCGTATGCCGCCGATCAGGTACCGAACACGCCGCCTTCGCCTTGGCTGCGGGTATGCTGGCCATCCCATGTACTGCAGGAAGCCCCGCATGACCCGCTTCGTACCCGCCCTGCCGTCCCTGCTGCGCCGCGCCGCCCTGCTGCTGGCGCTGGCCGTGGCCAGTGTCCCCGCCCTGGCCGCGCCGCCGACCGATGGCGACATCAACCGTCTGCTGTCCGCGTCACGTGCGCAGAGCATGATCGACACCATGCTGCCGCAGATCGAGGCGATGCAGCAGCAGCAGTTCCAGCAGGTGGCCGCACAGCGCCAGCTCAATGCCCAGCAGCAGGAGCAGCTGAAGCGGATCCAGGCACGGACCAGCCAGACCCTGCGCCAGGCACTGTCCTGGCAGCAGCTGCGGCCGATGTACGTGGACCTGTACAAGAAGACTTTCAGCAAGGAAGACGTGCTGGCGATGGCCGAGTTCTACGAGAGCGCGGCCGGCCAGAGCCTGCTGGACAAGACCCCGGCCCTGATGCAAAACGTGATGGTGGCGATCCAGGCGCGCATGCAGCCGCTGTTCGCGGACCTGCAGAAGGACCTGGAAGCGATCGTCAACGAGCCGGAAAAGAAGTGAGGTCGTGCCGGCCGCTGGCCGGCAACCTCGTATGGTTGGGATCAGGCAGATGCCGGCCAGCGGCCGGCGCTACCGTCTATAGGTCCACCTGCCAGCCGAACAGGTCCAGCGCCTTCTGGAACTCACGATCCAGCGGCGCACTGACATCCACGTTGCCGCCCTCAGGATGCGGGAACCGCAGGCGCTCGGCGTGCAGCAGCATGCGGTGCACGCCCTGCATGCGGAAGATGCGGTTGTGGCGGCCATCACCGTGGCTGGTGTCGCCGATCATGTGATGCGACAGGTGCTTGAGGTGCCGGCGGATCTGCCGGAAGCGCCCGGTCTGGGGCTGGCAGCGCAGCAACGCATAACGCGAGCGGGTGAACTCGCCGACCGGCACCGACAGCTCGCCGGTGGCCAGGCGCTGGAAGTCGGTGACCGCCGGCTTTTTCACCGGTTTGCCCGGGCCGCCGTCCAGATCATGATCGACCTGCCAGGCGAGTTCGGCCGGCCAGCCCCGGCAGACGGTCAGGTAGTCCTTCAGCACCTCGCCACCCATCAGCGCCTTGCCCAGCGCACTGGCGGTCTCGCGGTCAAAGGCCAGCAGCAGGCAGCCACTGGTGGCCCGGTCCAGGCGATGCACGAGGAAGATCGGGCGGCCCAGCTGCTCGCGCAGGCGGTCGGCCAGGAAGTCGTCTTCGCCACGGGCCAGCTTGCTGTCGTGGACCATCAGCCCGGCAGGCTTGTTGACCACGGCCAGGCGCTCATCCAGGTGCAGCAGCTGCAGGGGCGCGGTTTCAGTCTCGACCGCGGCGAGGGTATCGGGTTCGGTGCTCACGGCGGGATTATCGAGGCTGGGCACTGAATGCGGTAGAGCCGGTCGCTGGCCGGCTGCCTGCGGATCGTCTGGCTGCTGGGGTTGCCGGCCAGCGACCGGCACTACCAGATCAGGCGCGGCCGGCACTACCGGATCAGGCGCGGGCAGCACGGCGGTCAGGCGTTGCGTACGGCCAGCAGCTCGCCGTTGCCTACCGGCACCAGGCTGGTGCTGAAGTTCGCGTCAGACTCCAGCAGCGTCCGCAGCGGTTCCATCTCTCCCGCATGCGAGGTGGCGTTGTCCACCACCAGCAGGCCACCCGGCCGCAGCACGCGGCGCAGCTGCGGCCACCAGCCGGCGTATTGCCCGCGGTCCGAATCGAGGAACAGCAGGTCAATGCTGGCATCGGCGGCCTCTGCAAGCCACGGCCCGGCATCGTCGTGGACCAGCGTGATGCGATCGGCCAGGCCACTGCGCGCGAAGGTGTCACGCGCCATCGCCGCCTTGTCCTCGGCGTATTCCAGCGTAGTCACGTGGCCGTCGATGGCGGCGGCGGCCTCGGCCAGCCACAGCGTCGAATAGCCGTTGGAGGTGCCGATCTCCAGTACGCGGCGCGCAGTGCCGAAGCGCACCAGCACCGCGAGGAATTCGCCCGTATCTGGCGTGATGTTGAGCATGCGGCGGCCGCGTTCGACTTCACGGGCGTCGTTTTCGGCACCGAAGTGGGCCAGTTCGTTCTTCAGTTCCGACAGTTCCAGGGCCATTTTCCGCTGAGCTCGCCATGACGCAGCGTCCATTCTTACCCGAATTCCGGAATTTCGTATGAATCCTAGAGCCGCTGCATTTTCACGCTGAGATAGTTCCCGCCTCCTTCGCGCGGGGACAGCATGCCTGGCCGCCGCGCACCCGGCTTCCGCTAGGACACGGCCATGACATTGAACATTCTGGCAATCGGTGCCCATCCAGATGACATCGAACTCGGTTGCGGTGGCAGCCTGGCAAAGCTCGCCCGCGCCGGCTCACGCATCCATGCACTGGTACTCAGCCGTGGCGGCCGGGGCTGCCACGCCGGCATCGACCGCAGCGATGAATCGCATCGCGCCCTGCACCGGCTCGGGGTGGCCGAGGTGATCCAGCAGGATTTCCCGGACACACGATTCCCCACCTGCCGCAACGACATCATTGCGTCGATCGAACAGGTCTGCACGCTGATCGAACCAGGCCGCATCTACACGATGTGTGGTGAGGATCATCACCAGGACCATCGCACCGTTCACGAAGCGTCGATCATCGCCTGCCGCCACATTCCGCAGATCCTCTGTTATGAGAGCCCCAGCACCCTGCCGCAGTTCGCGCCGCAGGTGTTCGAGGACATCAGCGCGCAGCTGGAGCTGAAGATCCACGCGCTGCGCGAGCATGCCAGCCAGGGCGATCGCCACTACATGCAGGAAAGCCACCTCCGCTGCCATGCGCAGTTCCGTGGCCAGCAGATCGGCATCGGTCCCAGCGAGGGCTTCCTGCCCTACCGTCTGGTGCTTTGATGAAGACGCTGTTGTTCCTGGCCATGTGCGCTTTCATCCTGGTACGAATCTGCGTGCAGGCCTCGCGCCGGCCCAGCACCCGCCTGTACAGCATCGACGCGATCGTGCCGGCCTACAACGAAGCCCCATGCCTGGAGCGCTCGCTGGCCAGCCTGCTGGAAAACCCGTACGTGGCGCGGGTGATCTGTGTCAACGATGGTTCCACCGACAACACGGCTCAGGTGCTTGATGCGCTGCAGGCGCGCTGGCCCGGGCGCCTGGTGGCCGTGCACCAGACCAACACCGGCAAGGGCGGTGCGCTGATGCACGGGCTGCAGCACGCAACCGCCGAGCAGGTGTTCCTGACCGATGCAGATACCCATATCGATCCGCGCAGCCATGGCCTGGGTTATCTGCTGGCCGAGATCGAGCGCGGCGCCGATGCGGTTGGCGGGGTCCCCTCGTCCAGCCTGCAGGGCGCCGGCTTCCTCCCCCATGTACGCGCCAGCCTGAAACTGCCGATGATCGTGATCAAGCGCAGCTTCCAGCAATGGCTGGGCGGCGCACCGTTCATCGTTTCCGGCTCATGTGGCCTGTTCCGTACTTCGGTGCTGCGCAAGGTCGGATTTTCCGATCGCACCCGCGTGGAAGACCTCGACATGTCCTGGTCGCTGGTTGCGCAGGGCTATCGGGTTCGCCAGAGCATCCGCTGCGTGGTCTACCCGCAGGAATGCAACACGCTGGTGGAGGAATGGCGGCGCTGGCGACGCTGGATCGTCGGCTATGCGGTATGCATGCGCCTGCATCGCCGCCTGCTGCTGACACGCTTCGGCATTTTCAGCATCCTGCCGATGATGCTGCTCGCCCTGGCCGGCATCATGCTGTCGCTGCAGGTATGGTTCGGCGCGGCCCGGCTGCACGGACCGGGTGGCCTTGCCCTGTCGGTGATGCCGCTGTTCTGGACCGGCATCGTCATGCTGCTGGCAGTGATCAGTGCCATCCACCACCGACGCGCGTGGCTGGTGCCGGCGGCGGCCTTCTCGATGCTGTATGTACTGCTCGCCTATGCGATCTGGCTGTTTCATGGCCTGGCGGGGCTGTTCACCGGCCGCGAACCCGTGCGCGACAAGCCGACGAGGTACCCGCATGTGGTGGAATGACCTCGCCGCGATGGCCGAGGCACTGTCGACACTTGCGCCCCACACTGATCCCGACGCAAGGGTCTCGCCACGGGCCACCCTGCAGGGCGCCGTACGGATCGGTGCCGGCAGTCGCATCTGCGACGGCGCCCATGTCCAGGGTCCGGTGTCGATCGGCCGCGACTGCCTGATCGGCAACAACGCACTGCTGCGCGGCCCGCTGTGCATCGGTGACGGCACGCGTATCGGCTTTGCCAGCGAACTGAAGAACGCACGGTTGGGCAACCAGGTCAGCATCGGCCCGCAGTGCTTCATCGCCGACAGCCGCATCGATGACCGGGTCTATCTCGGCGCCCTGGTGCGTACCAGCAACCATCGCCTGGATGGGGCAATGGTCACCGTCCACATCGGCGACACCGTCATCGACAGCCAGCGCGACAAGCTCGGCGCCTGGATCGGCGAAGGTGCCGCGCTGGGCGTCGCCGTGATCATCCTGCCCGGCCGCATCGTCGCGCCGGGAAGCCAGTTCGGGCCGCGCATCACCGTGGAACGAAACCTGCCGCCCGGCCGCTACCGGCTGCTGCAGTCATTGCATTCCCAACCCCTGGAGTAACCCCATGCGATTGATCATCCGTGGCGCACTGCCATGCGCCCTGCTGCTGGCTGTCTGCAGCGCCCACGCCGGCGTCGACCGTGTCACGGTGCAGCTGGACCATGCCGACTACAGCGATGGCTTCGGCAAGCGCGACGTACAGACCGTGGACGTGGCCGGCCGCAGTGGCGGCAGCCGCTGGCACCTGGGGTTGGCCCATGGCGAGCGTGACTACGGCAGCAGGCGATTCAGCGGCAACCGCATGCAGGGCTCGCTGCACCATCGCTGGAGCCCGCGCCTGTCCACCCGCACCGCTGTCACGGCATCCAACGATGATCCGGTGTTCGTCAACCGCCAGGTCAACCAGGACATCCAGTGGAAAGTGACACCGCAGACCGTACTGAGCGTGGGCGGCAAATACGCCCAGTACCATGCCGGCGCCCATGTGAGCGGCTGGTCGGTGGGTGCCTCGCATTACTTTCCGCGCGTGACTGCCTCACTGCGCCACGAGCGGCACCGCCAGTCCAATGGACCGGATGGGCATGGCACCACACTGTCGCTGCGGCTGAAGGATGGGCAAGGCCGTGGCTCGACCCAGCTGTGGCTGGGCAGCGGCACGTCCGGCTATACCGCCGAGTCCGATCCGCTGCTGCTGCGCGAGCACGATGCACGGCGTGCCTTCCTGCGCCGCAGCCAGCCATTGGGTGAGCATCTGGTGCTGGACGTGGGTATCGGCAAGACCTGGCACAGGACGCGCCTGGACAGCTTCCAGAGTGTGCAATCGCACCTGGGCCTGGGCTACCACTGGTGAGCCTGTAATTGATCGGCGGCGTACCGTGCCGCCGATCTTCAATCTGCCGGGGTCAGCGCCACCACGCGCGCGCCAGCGCCACCACGCCGACCGCACCGGACAGCCAGCTCCACGCCGGCACGTCGCCCCAGTACCAGCCCGGCGGCTGCAGCACATACATCAGTGCAGCGATGGCGAGCAGGCCCACACCGGTGATCGCGCCCACGGCGCGCTTCTGCAGGCGCTGCAGGCTGGCATCGAGCGCGACCAGATCGCGCGAACGCATCGCCAGTTCGTGGCGGCCTTCCACCTGCTGGGTCAGCCAGGCGTGCACCAGCCGCGGCATGTCCGGCGCATGGGTCATGATTTCCGGCAGGCGCTTGCCCAGCTCGCGCACCACCCGGCGCGGGCTGTAGCGCTCGCGCAGGATCTTCGCCAGCACCGGCTTGGCCACCGCCCAGATGTCGATCTGCGGGTCCAGCTGGCGGCCGACGCCCTCGATGTTCAGCAGGGTCTTCTGCAGCAGGATCAGCTGCGGCTGCAGCGTCAGCTGGTAGCGCTGCGCCACCCGGAACAGCTTCATCAGCACTTCGGCCAGCGAGATCTGCGACAGCGGACGGGTGAAGTACGGCTCGCACACTGAACGCACGGCCGCTTCCAGATCGTCGATGCGTACGTGGTCGGGCATCCAGCGTGCCTGCACGTGCAGTTCGGCGATGCGGCGGTAATCGCGGTTGAAGATGGCCATGAAGTTCTCGGCCAGGTAGTACTGATCTTCCTGCGAGAGCTGGCCCATGATGCCGAAGTCCAGCGCGATGAAGCGCGGATTGGCACGGCGCGCCGGATCGGTGTCGACCCAGATGTTGCCGGCGTGCGCATCGGCGTGGAAGAAGTTGTCGCGGAACACCTGGGTATAGAACACCCGCACGCCCTTGGCGGCCAGCGCCTTGCGGTCGATGCCGGCCTTGTCCAGTGCAGCGATGTCATCGGACGGAATGCCCCAAACGCGCTCCAGGGTCAGCGCGCGCTCGGCGGTATGGCTCCAGATCACTTCCGGCACGTACAGGTCGTCGCTGTTTTCCCAGAAGCGGCGCAGCACGCTGGCATTGGCGCCTTCGCGCTGCAGGTCCAGCTCGGCGGCCAGGGTGTTCTCGACCTCGGCCACCACTTCGCGCGGCCGGATCTTGTCGGCGCGCGGATGGGTGCGCTCGACCAGGGCGGCCAGCGAATTGAGCAGGGCGATGTCGGCGTCGATCTGCTTCTCGATGCCCGGGCGAAGTACCTTGACCACCACCTGGCGGCCATCGGCCAGCGTGGCCGCATGCACCTGCGCGATCGAGGCCGAGGCCAGCGGTTCGGTGTCGAAGCTGGCGAAGGCCTCGCTGACCGGCAGGCCGAGCGCGTCCTCGACGATGCGGCGCGCGGTCTCGCCATCGAACGGCTTGACCCGGTCCTGCAGCAGGGTCAGCTCGTTGGCCACGTCCGGCGGCACCAGGTCGCGGCGGGTGGACAGGATCTGGCCGAACTTGACGAAGATCGGGCCGAGGTCCTGCAGCGCCAGGCGCAGGCGCGCACCGCGCGACTGCGAGGCGATGCTGGCCGAGGCGCGCGGCACGAACGGCTTGGCCAGGCGCAGCCAGCGTTCGGCCGGCGTGCCCTGCAGCAGATCGTCGAGGCGGTAACGCAGGATCACCCGGCCAATGCGGCTGGCCCGCAGCACGGCCTTCATGCGGCACCCCGCAGGCGCTGCACGCGTGCACCAAGGCGCTCCACGTCATCGCGCAGCACATCCACGTCGTCGTGGAAGGCATCCAGCTCGGCGCGCGGCACCACATCGCGCGACTCCTCGGTGATGAACTCAGCGGCGCTGTGGGCCAGATCGATCGCCCCCTGGCGCGCGTGCTGCAGGGCGCTGCGCAGGGTGTTGGCGACCTGCACGCCCAGTACTTCGCCGAATACGCTGACGAAAGGCTGCTGCCAGTCCGGATCGAAGCCCTTGGCCAGCTGCTGCAGGCGGCGCGCCAGCTCGGCATCGCCGGCCACGCGCACACGGCCCTTGCCGTTGTTGTCGCCGCGCCGCGCGTTGGCCAGCAGCGGCAGCTGCGCCAGCACGCCGGCCAGGCTGCTGCGCACGGCCAGGTCGGCTTCCTGTGCATCCACCGGGCCGACCCGCAGCTGGTCGCCGTCGACGCTGATGCGCATCGCCAGCGACGGCGCTTCCAGGGTCAGGTCGATATGCCGGCCGTCGAGGCTGGCCAATGCATGGCGGGTATCCGGATCCAGCGCCAGCGCGCGGTTCAGGGCGATCTGCAGGGCGCGGCCAGCGACCGGCTTGAGGGACTTGAGCAGGGAGAGAGCCATGTGCGCATTCTACCTGCGTGGGTGGGGAGCTTGGGCCGGGCTGCCGGGCTGCCGGGCTGCCGCCCGGCACCCGTGGTAGTGCCGGCCGCTGGCCGGCAAGATCAACATCAAAAGCTGGCTATCCGTGGGATGGCGGGGTGGGTCCGGTTGCGGGGGACGCTGCAAGTACGTCCATGTAAGCTCGGTCGCCGCATCCATGCGGCTCACGCCCCCACAACCGGACCCACCCCGCCTTCGACAGTTTCCTGTCGTCCGTGGGGTCGGATCCCGTTGTAGCGCAACGGGCTCCGACCCCTGTTGATGGGCCATGAGGACGGTAGATCCACGCCATGCGTGGATGGATTTCTGGTTCATCTGTGCCTCACGCGGAGGGCCGATGAAGGTTCATGCTATGGGGCCACGCAACGCACAGGACATCGCATTCCCCATGGCACGGACCCGGGTTGGCATCATTTTCGGGGGCAAGTCTTCCGAGCACGAAGTTTCGCTGCAGTCGGCGAAGAACATCCTCGATGCGCTTGATCGCGAGCGCTTCGAGCCGGTGCTGGTCGGCATCGACAAGCAGGGCCAGTGGCATCTGAGCCAGCCGGATACCTTCCTGATCAATGCCGATGATCCATCGCGCATCGCGCTGCATCGCTCGGGCCAGTCGCTGGCGGTGCGCCCGGGCGCCGAGCAGGCGCAGCTGCAGCCGTCCGATACGGCCAGTGCGCTGGGCCAGATCGATGTGGTGCTTCCGATCGTGCACGGGCCACTGGGCGAGGACGGTGCGCTGCAGGGCCTGCTGCGCATGGCGAACCTGCCCTTCGTCGGTTCGCCGGTACTGGGCTCGGCGGTGGCGATGGACAAGGACGTGACCAAGCGCCTGCTGCGCGACGCGGGGCTGCAGGTGGCGCCGTGGCTGTGCATCCGTCGCCATCAGGCCGCGGAGGTCGATGCCGATGCGGTGATCGCCCAGCTCGGCCTGCCGCTGTTCGTGAAGCCGGCCAACCAGGGTTCGTCGGTGGGTGTGAGCAAGGTCAAGGATGCGGCGGGCTTTGCCGAGGCACTGGCATTGGCGCTGCGCTACGACCACAAGGTGCTGGTGGAATCGGCGGTGGTCGGCCGCGAGATCGAATGCGCGGTGCTGGGCAACGAGCACCCGCAGGCCAGCGTATGCGGCGAGGTGGTGGTGCACGACGAGTTCTACGCCTACGACACCAAGTACATCAATGCCAATGGCGCTGACGTGGTGGTGCCGGCCGACATCGACGCCGCCACCCAGGCGCGCATCCAGCAGATCGCGCGGCAGGCCTACCAGGCGCTGGAGTGTGCGGGCATGGCGCGCGTGGATGTGTTCCTCACCGCAGACGGCGAGATCGTCATCAACGAGGTCAACACGCTGCCGGGCTTCACCCGCATCAGCATGTACCCGAAGCTTTGGGGCGCCAGCGGTGTTGACTACACCACGCTGATCACGCGCCTGATCGAACTGGCGCTGGAACGCCATGAGGCCGATCGCGGGCTGCAGAGCGCTGTGTAACGTGGTGATCGCCCGCAGAGTCGAGCATGGCTCGACTCTGCGGAAAGCGATGCCGGCCAGCGGCCGGCACTACCGGCTAGCCTCGCTTGCGGAACATCGAGATCACCGCAAGGATCAGGAACACCACGAACAGGATCCAGGCGATGTTCGTTGCGGCGCCGGCGATACCGGAGAAACCCAGAACGGCGGCGATGATGGCGATGACAAAGAAAATGATGGCGTAATGCAGCATGGCGCTCCTCGCGGGTGGTCGAGCCTTGGATGGCGTGGGTCCATCCTCCCGATCCTGCGGTGTGCAACCAGTGATGGCGATCTATGCAGCAGATGAAGCCTTCAGCCTGCGCAGCCCTTCTTCGATGCTGACCTGCGGCACATAGCCGAAGTCACGGCGGGCCGGCTCCATGCTGTACCAGTGCGGCGTGCACAGCTGTTCGGCCAGGAACCGGGTCAACGGCGGTTCGCCGCGCAGGCGCAGCAGCGGCCACAGCCGCTCGCAGATGGCGCCGATACGGTACGCGATCTTGAAGCTGATCGCCTTGTCCACGGTCGGTGCACCCACCGCCTGCAGCAGCTTGTTGACCAGCTCGCGCATCGGCAGCGGTTCGCCGTTGGAAATGAAGTAGGCCTTGCCTGCACATGCGGCACCGGGCGCCAGTGCCTCGAAGGCGAGGAAGTGGGCAAGCGCGGCGTTGTCGATGTAGGTGGTATCGACCTTGTTGCTGCCATCGCCCACCAGGCGCAGGCGGCCCTGTCGTGCACGTTCGGCCAGGCGCGGTACCAGCTGCTGGTCGCCAGGGCCCCAGATCAGGCGCGGACGCAGCGCCACCGTCGCCAGCGACGCGTCATTGGCCGCCAGCACGCGCTGTTCGGCAATCGCCTTGGTGGCCGCATAGGGCGCCTGGAAATCTTCGCCGTACGGCACTTCGTCGGCGCCGAGGCCTTCCACCGGGTGGGTGGCCCGGTGCGTCACGCTGGGCGTGGAGGTGTAGACCAGCCGGCCGATACCGTGCACGCGACAGGCTGCGATGACGTTGTCGGTGCCGACCACATTGGCCTGGTGGTAGCTGTCATAGCTGCCCCACGCACCGGCCTTGGCACCGTTGTGGAATACCGCATCGACGCCGGCCACCGCATGCAGGACCGCCTGCGGGTCGGCCAGGTCGCCACGGATCTGGCCCACGCCCATCACCTGCAGCTCCGGGTAATGGCTGCGGTTGAACGCCAGTACCTGGTGGCCACGTTCGACCAGCCCGCGGCACAGCGCCTGGCCAAGGAACCCACCACCACCGGTGACCAGGATCTTCATGCGCGCTTCTCCAGTTCGGCGCTGGCCCAGACGGCGAGCTTCTCGCGGCCGATCTTGGCGTTGTGACGGATATCGACGGGGAACGCCGGATGCACCAGGAAGTGCTGCAGGCCGGCCTCAGGCGTGCGCGCTGCGGCATGCGCACGCAGCGCTTCCTGCAGCGCCGGGCTGTCGGACTGGCCGCGCAGCAGTTCCACGCACAGCACCGGCACCTGCGCACCGGCGGCGCCGACACCGACCAGCGCGGTGCGCGCCACGCCTGCGACGGTGTTGAACACCGGCTCGACCTGTTCGGTGTACAGCGGTCCGCGCGCGGTTTCCACGCGCTGCGTCTTGCGCCCGCAGAACCACAGGCGACCCTGCGCATCGAAGTAACCGACGTCGCCCATGCGATGCACCACGCGGGTGCTGCCATCGGCCAGCGTCTCGCGGATCTTCGCTGCGGCCGTGGCCTGCGGGCGGTTGAAGTAGCTGTCGGTGGCGGTCGGGCCAGCCACCGTGATTTCACCCACTTCGCCGACCGCCAGCACGCGCGCCTGCGACCAGTCGGCCAGCGGCGCGTCATCGATGGCGATGATGCGCACTTCGTTCGGCGCCACCACGCTGCCCACGCAGGTGCCGGCGCCGGCCTCGGTGGCGGCGCGCGTGCGTTCCAGCTCGCGGCCTTCGACCACCGCTACCGGCAGGCACTCGGTAGCGCCATACGGCGTCCAGAACTGCGCGTCGGCCGGCAGCAGGCTGCGGATGGTGGCGACTACGTCCGGCGGCACCGGCGCACCCGCCGAGGTCACCCGGGTCACCGTCGGCAGCGGCCGGCCATGCTTCGCCAGCACCCGCATCAGCGCCGGCGAGCCGAACAGCTGGGTCACGCCGAAGCGCTGGATGGCGTCATGCAGGCGGGCCGGGTCGGCCTGTGCCGGCCGGGTCGGGTCCATGTCCGGGATGACCGAGGTCAGGCCCAGCGCAGGATCGAACAGGGCAAACGGCGGGAAGGTCGGCAGGTCCACCCCGCCCGCTTCCATGCCGAAGGCGCTGCCCAGCAGCTGGATCTGGCCGACGAAGTGGCGATGGCGGTAGACCACGCCCTTGGGCACGCCGGTGGAGCCGCTGGTGAACAGGATCGCGGCCATGTCCTCGCCGTCGGTGGCGGCCAGCATCGGCCCACCCTTGGCGCCGGCGCGCTCCAGCGCGGCCAGCGTGGTCCCGCCCCAGCCGAGGCGGCGGCCCACGGTCACCAGGCGCGCCGCCGAGGGGGCCCAGCGCAGCACCAGCCGCGCCACATGCGCCAGCGGAATGCCGATGAAGGCCTCCGGCTGCGCCTCGTCCAAGCACTGCTTCAGCGCGCGCCTGTCGATGCCCGGGTCGACCAGCACCGGCACCGCGCCCAGCTTGAACAGGGCAAACATCAGCAGGAAGAACTCCGGCGACGGCCGCACCATCACCACCGTGCGCACTCCACGGCCGATCCCGTAGCCGGCCAGGCCGGCCGCCATGGCGTTGCTGCGGGCGTCCAGCTGGCGGTAATCCA
The DNA here is from genome assembly GCF_059371575.1 of Stenotrophomonas sp. YJH_SMC_4. Classification (NCBI taxonomy): domain Bacteria; kingdom Pseudomonadati; phylum Pseudomonadota; class Gammaproteobacteria; order Lysobacterales; family Lysobacteraceae; genus Stenotrophomonas; species Stenotrophomonas sp. YJH_SMC_4. The sequence goes on along the minus strand of NZ_JCAFUR010000008.1, from coordinate 142,050 downwards.
GGGTCACGTCGTAGGCGGCCATGCCGTTGCCGGCGCCACGGCGGCCAGGGCAGCGGATGGCGATCTGATCAGGCCGTTCACGCGCCAGTTCAGGCAAGCGGGCGGCAATATTGCAGGGTCGGTTCATCCGTTCATTGTCGCCGCTTACGGAATTTCTTGCGCGGCGGCCCACTTCGTGGAAAATCCGCACCCTCGTTCCTGATTCCGACTGCCGCCCGAGGCGGCTTGCCCATGCAACATCCCTGCATGACCTGCGGCGCCTGCTGCACCCAGTACCGCGTGGCCTTCCACTGGATGGAATCAGACGAGGTCACCCCCGGCGGCGTGCCGCACCAGCTCACCGAGGTGCTGGACCCGCACCGCCTGTGCATGCGCGGCACCCATTCCAAGCCGGTGCGCTGCGTGGCGCTGGATGCGCAGATCGGCGTGTATTCACGCTGCACCATCCATCCCAACCGGCCCAGCGTGTGCCGCGAGGTGGATGCATCGTGGGAGTACGGCAAGGCCAGCCCGCAGTGCGACAAGGCGCGCATCGCCTATGGCCTGGATCCGTTGACGCCGGCCGACTGGCGCTGGCGCGATGACGCCGACAATGACGACGACCATCCGGACGACAACGGCAACAGCCCTTCCTCGCCGCCGCAGGCGCCGGTCGCCGCGTAATGGTAGTGCCGGCCGCTGGCCGGCAACCTCATCAACCCTTCGGGTGTGCCGACCAACGGTCGGCACCCACCGGAAGAGGAAGGGGTGGATGCCGACCGTTGGTCGGCACACCGATCAGATCGGGTTCTTGTCCAGAAAGGCGCGGATCTCCGGCACCAGCACTTCGTGCTTGTCTTCCAGCACGTAGTGGCCGGCGTCCTCGAACGCATGTACCTGGGCCTGCGGCAGCGCGGCCTGGAAGCCCTTCAGGAAGTGGTGGTCGAACACGAAGTCGCGCAGGCCCCAGCCGAGGAAGGCCGGCCGGTCGGCGAACGACGGCAGCGCCTTGCCGGCACGTTCCAGCAGCGACCACGCCTTGTCGGCCGGCGACAGCGGGATGTCCTGCATGAAGCGGATGGTGCTGATGCGGTTGGCGTAGCTGTTGTACGGCGACACGTAGGCGCGGCGCACGTCGGCCGGCATCTTCCGCTCCACGCCCAGCCACGAGGCACCTGACGAGAACGCGTTGAAGGTGCGGATGATCCACTCGCCGATCTTCCAGTGGCGGCCCAGCGCGATCTGCCACGGCATCTTCTTCGCCGCCGGCATCGGGAACGCGGCGGTGTTGAGCACCACCAGGCGCTTCACCTGGTCGTGATGCGACAGCGCCCAGCCGAAACCGATCATGCCGCCCCAGTCGTGCACCGCCAGGGTCACCGGGCCGGTGATGCCCAGATGCTTGAGCAGCGCATCGAGGTCGTCAACGCGCGACTGCAGCGTGTACTCGTAGCGGCTGTCATCGGGCTTGTCCGACAGGCCCATGCCGATGTGGTCCGGCACGATGCAGCGGTACGTGTCCGACAGGCCGGCGACAAGCGTGCGCCAGTAATAGCTCCACGACGGGTTGCCGTGCACCATCACCACCACTTCGCCGTCGCGCGGGCCTTCGTCGAGATAGTTCATCGACAGGCCGGGGCGTACCTCGAAGCGCTGCGGGTGGGCGGGGTAACCGGGAAGCTGGGACATCGGATCGCACCTGTAGAAAGGGCCGGTAAACCGGCCCTTGAACACTTGGAAAAATCATCGCTGCCCGTCGTGCAGCAGGTCAGCGGTGACTCTTTTACCAGACCACTTCAGCCATCGAGCAGTTCAGGCCCGAGCCGATACCCAGAAGCGCGATGCGATCGCCCTTCTTCAGCTTGCCCAGCTGCTTGAGCTTGCTCAGCACGATCGGCACCGAGGCCGGGCCGATGTTGCCGTGCTCGCCGAAGATGGTCATGACCTTCTTCGGGTCGATGCCGAAGTTCTTGATGAACGCGGCGGTGTGCGGCTGGCTGACCTGGTGGATCACGAACTGGTCCAGCTCTTCCACGGCCCAGCCCAGGGCGATCTTGGCGGCGCTGAAGGTCTTCTGGGCCAGCTTGATGCCTTCGATCAGCAGCAGGCGGGTGTCGGTGACCATGCGGTCCAGGTTGCCCAGGCACAGCTGGTTCCACTCGGTGGCCGAGCGCGTCACGCCGCCCTTGTAGCGCGGCGCGTCCGGCACCAGCTCCGAGCGCGCCATCACCATCGCCGCGGCACCCGAACCGGTGGTCAGGGCGGCCAGCTCGTTGCGGAAATCGTCGGCGGTGACGTCCGGGGCGGTCATGCGCTCCAGGGTCTTCTCGTACACCAGGTTGGCGGTCTCGCCGTCCACCACCAGCGCGTAGTCGATGTCACCGCGCTCGATCATGCGCGCGGCGATGTCCATGCCGTTGATGAAGGCCAGGCAGGCATTGGCGACGTCGAAGGTCATGCACTCGTCGCTGACGCCGAGGTTGCCCGAGACGATGGAAGCCGTGGACGGCTCCAGGTAGTCGCGGCTGACCGAGGTGTTGACCAGCAGGCCAACCTGCGTCGCATTGATGCCTGCGTCTTCCAGTGCCTTGCTGCCTGCCATGGTGGCAGCGTCGGACGCCAGCACGCCGTTGTCCCACAGGCGGCGCGCGTGGATGCCGGCGATGTCGCCGAGCACGTCGGTGCGGATACCCAGGCGATCCAACGTCGGCTGCAGGCGTTCGTTGATTTCCTTGGTGGTCAGCGTATGCGGCGCGTCGACGTGTGCCAGGCCGGCGATCGAGACATTCTTGAAGAGCATCGAGGTTAGCGCCAAGGCTCAGGCAAAAGGGGGCGCTATTCTATAACCCCCGGGGCCTTCACCGCATCTTTACGAATTCAGCCTTGGCCGTATGGTGAAGCGTTCAGCGCGGCGGGCACTGGAATGCGGCGAAGCGCTGGCTGCCATCGGCCGGGGCCGCGGCGGCCTGCACGGCATTGGCGCCGGCGCTCGGGGCCTCGTTGCGGGCCAGGGTTTCCAGCTCTTCCTGCACGCGCAGCGGGTTGCGGTTGTAGAAGCCGACCTTGCTCTTCACGGTCACCACCACCTCGCCCTTGGCGATGCAGCCTGCGGGAACCGGGCCTGCCGGCAGCACGCGGGTCGCCTTGCCGGCCGGTTCGATCGGCACCCAGGTACAGGCGGTGACGGTGAGCAGCAGGGAGGAAAGCAGCAGAACGCGCATGGGCAGATCCTGGAAGGGTATGGAGGGATTCTGCCTGAACCGCCTGAATCGGGGGTAGCCGGTGGGGGGACGGATCCCCCGCAGGGGGTTGTGACCCCGCCTTCGGGTCACGGCGTTGCCGGCCAGCGGCCGGCACTACCACGGCAAGGTTGCCGGCCAGCGGCCGGCACTACCTGGGGAGGCCTGCCCGCGGGGGCGGGCAGGCGCATCCCTTATTTCTTGACCGGGTTGCCTTCGGCGTCGATCACCGTCACCTCGCCCAGGTTCAGCGCACGCACGGCCGCTTCGGTCTGCTTGAGATCACCCACCACCACCCAGGTCAGCGCCTGTGGCTTGATCTCGGCGGCGGCCTGCTGCACCTGCGCCGGGGTCATCGCCTCGATCTCGGCCTTGCGACGCAGCACGTAGTCGTCCGGACGCTTGAACTGCACGATCGAACCGATGGTCGAGGCGACCGCGCTGGCGGTCTCGTAGGCACCGGGCAGGCTCAGGGTCTGGATGTTGCGGATGCGGTTGACCTCGGCGGCGGTGGCCGGCTTGCTGCCATCGGCGAACGCGGCGATTTCCTTGCGCATTTCCGCCATCGCCGGGCCGGTCTTGTCGATCTGCACCGGCGCGCTGGCCATCCACGGGCGCTGGCCCACCGAGTTGATCGCGCTGCTGCGCGCACCGTACGACCAGTGCTTGTCCTCACGCAGGTTCATGTTCAGGCGCGAGGTGAAGTCGCCGCCGATTACGCCGTTGGCAATATCGAAGCGGGTCGAGCTGGTGGCGCTGGACGGCGCCACCACCTGCCCTGCGAACAGGTTGGCCTGCACCGCACCCGGCTGGTCGATCAGGAACACGCGCGGGCCCTTCGGCAATGCCACGTCGGTGGCGGCCTTCACCTGCGGGGCGTCGCCCGCAGCCTTCCAGTCGCCCAGCTGCTTGTCCAGCAGCGGCACGATCTCGGCCAGGGTGGTGTCACCGACTACGATCAGGGTTCCGTTCTGCGGGCGCAGCCAGTCGCGGTGGAAGTCGACCAGGTCTTCGCGGGTCAGGCCGTTGATCGCTGCTTCGTCACCGCTGCCGGTGAACGGAATGGCATACGGGTGGCCCTTGCCGTACAGCAGCGGCGGCAGCACGCGCATCGCCACCGCACCCGGGTTGACCTTCTCCTGCTGGATGCCGGCAATCCAGCTCGCCTTGACCCGGTCGATCTCACCCTGCTCGAAGCGCGGTTCGCGCAGCAGGTCCCGATACAGCGCCAGCGACGGTGCCAGGTTTTCCTTCAGCGCCGACAGGTCCACGCTCATGGAGTCCAGGCCGGCCGAGGCATCCAGGCTGGCGCCCAGTGCGTCAGCAGCATCGGCGAATGCCAGCGAGCCGAGCTTGCCGGCGCCTTCGGTCATCAGGCTCATGGTGAAGTTGGCGGTGCCCGGCTTGCGGCCCTGGTCGGCGCTGAAGCCACCCGGGAACTGGTAGCTGAACTGCACCACCGGAATCTCGTGGCGCTCGGCCAGGATCACCTGGGTGCCGTTCTTCAGCGTGGCGCGCTGCAGCGCAGGGAACTTCAGCTGCGGGAACTCGCGGGTCTGCGGTACGCCGGCCTTGCGGTCGACCTGCTCGGGCAGCGTGCTGTACTTGGGATCCACCGCCGGCACGCTGAACGGCTTCGGCGCCTGGCTCGGGTCTTCCTTCAGCGCCACGCGCTCACCCGGTGCAATCACCAGGGTGTGGCTGCCCTTGTCCAGCCACTGCGCGCCCAGACGGCTCAGATCAGCAGCACTGGCCTTCTCGATGTTGGCCAGCGAGGTGCGGAAGCAGCCCGGGTCGCCGGTGAACACCGCGCACTCGGCCAGTGCGTCGGCCTTGCCGCCGAAGCCGCCGATGCGTTCGATGCCGCGGATGAAACCGGCGCGGGCACCGGTCTTGGCGCGTTCCAGCTCGGCCGCGGTCGGGCCCTGCTTGATCAGCCGGTCCAGTTCCTCGTCGATGATCTTCTCGACCTTGGCAGGGTCCTGGCCCTGCTTGACCGTCGCCATGATCACGAAGTTCGAACCCAGCTGCGACGTCGACAGGCCTGCCGCGATGCTGTCCACCAGCTTGTCCTGGTGCTGCAGGCGCTGGCTCAGCCGCGAGGACTTGGCACCGCCCAGTACCTGCGCGAACAGCTGCAGCTGATCGACCTCGGTGGTACCGACCTGCGGCACGTTCCAGGCGCGGTAGATACGCGCCTGCGGCACCTTGTCGGTCATCGTCTCGCGCGTGTCGGCGCTGCGCTTGGCCACGTTCACCGCCGGCTGCGCCATGGTCGGGCCGGCCGGGATGCTGCCGAAGTACTTGCCAACCTTTTCCTTGGCGGTGGCCAGGTCGATGTCGCCAGCCAGTACCAGCACGGCGTTGTTCGGGCCGTACCAGGTGCGGAACCAGGTCTTCACGTCATCCAGCGACGCCGCGTTCAGATCGTTCATCGAACCGATCACGCCGTGGTGGTACGGGTGGCCAACTGGATACAGCGCCTTGTTGAGCTGGTCCCAGGCCTGGCCGTAGGGCTGGTTCTCGCCCTGGCGCTTCTCGTTCTGCACCACGCCACGCTGCTCGTCCAGCGCCGCCTGGTCGATCGCACCGACCAGATGGCCCATGCGGTCCGATTCCATCCACAGCGCCATGTCCAGCGCAGTGGTGGGCACGTTCTCGAAGTAGTTGGTGCGATCGGTATTGGTGGTGCCGTTCTGGTTGGTGGCGCCGACCTGCTTGAACGGCTCGAAGAATTCGCCGTCGTGGTTTTCGCTGCCCTGGAACATCAGGTGTTCGAACAGGTGCGCGAAGCCGGTGCGGCCGGCCGGTTCGTCCTTGCTGCCGACGTGATACCAGACGTTGACCGCGACGATCGGCGCCTTGCGATCGGTGTGCACGATCACGCGCAGGCCGTTGGGCAGGGTGAACTGCTCATACGGGATATCGACCTTGGCCGGTGCGGCCGGCTTTGCCGCCAACGCATGGGAAGGCACAAGCGTGCCCAGGGCGGTGCTGAGGGCAACGGCCAGCAGCGCAGTGCGCGGGCGAAGGGCGAGATACATATCCGGATCCTTGGTCACATAGGTGAACCCCGATCCTAGCGTGCGCGCGCAACGGCAGGAATCGGTCGCCAGTCACTGGGGGTGTTTGCCCCTGTGCGCCATCCGCAGCGCCGATCTGCCCTGTCCGAGCCGTCACAAGCACCCGCCAGCAACGTCCGGACAGTGTCCGCAACACATCGAATGGACAGGTGTCCGCCCGCCGGACACTTTTCGATGACCATAAAACCCTTGCAAATCAATAATTAAAAGTTGGCACGGGGATTGCTTGGTAGTTCCTGCACCAGGAAGGGCTTCAGACAAAAGCTGACTGAAGACTGAACAAACGCAGGAAATCGAAAATTTTCCTTGCAAGCCCAGAATTGGTGTACTACCTTACTACCACACCACTGATCACCAACACTAAACAGGCCCCGTCATGAACGCCAAGACCATTGCCATCGCCATCGCCCTGATCGCCGGCACCGCGGTTGTTTCGTCGGTGCAGGCCTCCGAATCCATCAAGACCCTGGCCACCGTGCAGGTTCGCCCGGCCGCCGACCAGCTGGCCCAGCAGGCCTGGGAACAGGCCAGCGGCATCCCGACCCTGGCCACCGTGGAAGTGCGCCCAAGTGCCGACCAGCTGGCCGAGCGCAGCGGCTACGTCGCCGCCCCGGTCGCCGCCGCGATGCCGATCACCACCCTGGCCTCGGTGGAAGTGCGCCCGAGCCTGGAGCAGCGCGTCGCCCTGGCCGCCGAGCTGGAAGCCCAGCGCTACGCCGCGACCCTGGCTGCCGCCGCCACCAGCGTCGCCAACCAGGTGATCGTCAACCTGCCGGCCCTGCAGGTGCGTCCGAGCACTGCAGACCTGCAGGCCCTGGCCACCGAAACCGCCCAGGTCCTGCTGCGCCCGTAAGCGGTGCCGCCCTGCCTCGCGCAGGGCGTGCGCCGTAAAGGCGGCGGTCGTCGCAGGTACACTGCGCCGATGAATGCCGCGCCCCAGTTCCACGTGATCCTGTTCCAACCGGAAATCCCGCCCAACACGGGCAATGTGATCCGGCTCTGCGCCAACACCGGCGCGCAGCTGCACCTGGTCGAGCCGCTCGGCTTCGCACTGGAAGACAAGCAGCTCAAGCGCGCCGGCCTGGACTACCACGAGTATTCGCGCCTGCAGGTGCACCCCGACCTGGACACCGCGCTGGCGCGGATCGCACCGAAGCGGTTGTTCGCCCTCAGTACGCGTGCCAGCGTCCGCTATGACAGCGTGGCGTTCGAAGACGGGGATGCCTTCCTGTTCGGCCCGGAAAGCCGCGGCCTGCCGCAGGACGTGCTCGATGCCTTGCCCGATGGCCGCCGCCTGCGCCTGCCGATGCGGCCGGACAACCGCAGTCTCAACCTTTCCAACACCGTTGCCGTGGTGATGTACGAGGCGTGGCGGCAGCACGGGTTTGCCGGCGGGGCGTAACGCCACGCGTCTCTCTTCTGCCTGGTCGTTGCTGTGGCGGGCGCATGCGTTCATGGGCGTTACTTTTCTTTCCGCGCGGAAAGAAAAGTAACCAAAAGAAACGCGCCGCCATCCGCGAGCCGGTGCTGCGCACCGGTGCCCTGCGCTCCTCGGCCCGCCGGGGGACGGCGCGGAACTCGCTGCGCTCAGACACCCGCGCCTCTTCGCCCCCGCCGGACCTGCGGTGCTCGGCTCGCTTCAAGGCGGACCCAACAGCCGCGCGGTACAGGCTGTCCTTGAACCCATCTCGGTACGGTGCGCGGTTCGGTACACCGATCGCTCGCCTGCGAATACGCTACTGGGCAATGCCGGCCAGCGGCCGGCACTACCAACTCAATGCCGGCCAGCGGCCGGCACTACCGGTGCACTCAGAACGCGTTGATGCCGGTCAGTTCGCGGCCGATCACCAGCTGGTGCACGGTCTCGGTGCCTTCATACGTGATCACCGATTCGAGGTTCAGCGCGTGGCGGATCGCCACGTGTTCGGTGGTGATGCCGGCGCCACCCAGCAGGTCACGGCATTCGCGGGCGATGTCGATCGCCATGCGGCAGTTGTTCCACTTGGCCAGGCTGACCTGCTGCGGCTGCAGCTGGCCGGCTTCCTTCAGGCGGCCCAGCTGCAGGGCCAGCAGCTGCGCGGTGGTGATGCGGCGGGCCATCTCGGCCAGCTTGATCTGCGCGCTCTGCGTGGCCGCCAGCGGGCGACCGAACAATACGCGCTCCTTGGCATAACCCAGTGCTTCATCCAGGCAGGCAATCGCCGCACCGATGGGGCCCCAGCTGATGCCATAGCGGGCCTGGGTCAGGCAGCCCAGCGGCCCCTTCAGGCCCTTCACGTTCGGCAGCCGGTGGCTGTCAGGCACGCGCACGTCATCGAAGAACAGCGCCCCGGTCAGCGATGCGCGCAGGCTCATCTTGTGCTTGATCTCCTGCGTGGTGAAGCCGGCCATGCCCTTTTCCAGCACGAAACCCTGGATGCCGTCCTCGGTCTGCGCCCAGACGATGGCCAGGTCGGCCACCGGGCCGCTGGTGATCCACATCTTGCTGCCGCTGATGCGCCAGTCGCTGCCGTCGCGCACCGCGCGGGTCTTCATGCTGGCCGGATCGGAACCCCCATGCGCCTCGGTCAGGCCGAAGCAGCCGATCAGTTCGCCGCGCGCCATCGCCGGCAGCCACTGCTGGCGCTGTTCCTCGCTGCCATAGGCGTAGATCGGGTACATGCACAGCGAGCTCTGCACCGAGACGAAGCTGCGCAGGCCCGAATCGCCGCGCTCCAGCTCCTGGCAGATCAGGCCGTAGCTGACCGCGCCGAGGCCACCACCGCCGTACTCGGTCGGCAGGGTGGCACCGAGCAGGCCCAGTGACGCGATCTCCGGCACCAGTTCATCGGGGAAGCGGGCCTGGTCGAAGGCATCGCCGATGATCGGCAGCACGCACTCGTTGGTGAAACGGGCGACGCTCTCCTGCACCGCGCGCTCTTCCTCGTTGAGCAGGGAACGGACATCGAACAGATCGTACGGATGCAAAGCCATGGCACTCACGCGCAGTCAGGACCGGGCCATTGTCGGTCATCCGGGCAGAGCGTGCCGACCAAGGTCGGCACCCACCAGAGCCGCGGCCCTACGCTGCATTGCAGCAATCCGGGTGTGAACATCGGCGATCTAGCTCGATCACGCGCGTCCCGGTACCCTGACACATTCAAACAACCGTTTCGCCCGTGGCTGCACGCGCGATTCCCAGGCACCGCCGGTGGCCCCGATGCCGGCCCTACCCACGAGTCATGCAATCGATGAGCGCTGAAGCCAACGCCCTGCCCCCGCGTGAAGTAATGGAATTCGACGTGGTGATCGTCGGCGCCGGCCCCGCCGGCCTGGCCACCGCGATCCGCCTGCGCCAGCGCGCGATCGAAGCCGGCCGCGAGTTGTCGGTGTGCGTGCTGGAGAAGGGGTCCGAACCAGGCGCGCACGTGCTGTCCGGCGCGGTGATGGATCCGCGCGCGCTGACCGAACTGTTCCCGGACTGGGCCGAGCGTGGCGCACCGCTGAAGCAGAAGGTCACCCGCGACGAATTCCTGTTCCTCAGCGAAACCGGCGCACGCAGCACGCCCAACGCGCTGCTGCCGGAGTGCTTCCACAACGAAGGCAACTACATCATCAGCCTGGGCGAAGTGACCCGCTGGCTGGCGCAGCAGGCCGAGGCGCTGGAAGTGGCGATCTTCCCGGGCTTCGCCGCCGCCGAAGTGCTGTATGGCGACAACGGTGAAGTGATCGGCGTGGCGACCGGCGACATGGGCATCGAGAAGGACGGCAGCATCGGCCCGGCCTTCGAGCGCGGCATGGCGCTGCACGCCAGGTACACAATCTTCGCCGAAGGCGCACGCGGCCACCTGGGCCGCCAGCTGATCGCTCGCTACAAACTTGACGAAGGCAAGGACCCGCAGGCCTACGGCATCGGCATCAAGGAACTGTGGCAGATCGACCCGGCCAAGCATGAGCCGGGCCTGGTGGTGCATGCTGCTGGCTGGCCGCTGGACAGCGACACCTACGGCGGCGCGTTCCTGTACCACGCCGACGGCGGCAAGGTCGCCATCGGCTACGTGGTCGGCCTGGACTACAGGAACCCGTGGCTGAGCCCGTTTGAAGAGTTCCAGCGTTTCAAGACCCATCCGTCCATCCGCAAGCACCTGGAGGGTGGCACCCGCATCGGTTACGGCGCGCGTGCGATCACCGCCGGTGGCCTGTTGTCGCTGCCGAAGACGGTGTTCCCCGGTGGCGCGCTGGTCGGCTGCGAGGCCGGCTACCTCAACGCCAGCCGCATCAAGGGCAGCCACGCCGCGATCAAGACCGGCATGCTGTGCGCCGACGCCGCGTTCGATGCACTGGCCGCCGACCGCCAGCACGATGAACTGAGTGCCTACCCGACGGCGTTCGAAGCCAGCTGGCTGTTCACCGAACTGCAGCAGGCCAAGAACTTCAAGCAGTGGTTCAAGAAGGGCCAGACCGTGGCCACGCTGATGACCGGCGTGGAGCAGTGGCTGCTTCCCAAGCTGGGCGTGCGCAACCCGCCGTGGACCCTGCACCGCACCCAGCCCGACCACGCCTGCCTGGAACCGGCCGCCAAGCACACCCGCATCGCCTACCCGAAGCCGGATGGCGTGCTGACCTTCGACCGGCTCAGCTCGGTGTTCCTGAGCAGCACCAACCACGACGAGAACCAGCCCAGCCACCTGACGCTGAAGGACCCGAGCATTCCGGTGAAGGTGAACCTGGCCGAGTACGCAGGCCCGGAAGCGCGCTACTGCCCGGCCGGCGTGTACGAGTTCGTCGGCGAAGCCGACAGCGCGCGCCTGCAGATCAACGCGCAGAACTGCGTGCACTGCAAGACCTGCGACATCAAGGACCCCAGCCAGAACATCGTGTGGGTGACCCCGCAGGGCGGCGGCGGCCCGAACTACTCGGGCATGTGAACGCCACAGGCTGCGACCGAGCGTCGCAGCCCGTCGCTTGCCACACACCGCTATCCTGCCCGCCCATGCGTGCATCATTCCTGCTCATCGCTGTTGCCGTGGCCCTGGCCGCCACGGCCTGCCAGCGCCCGCCTGCAGCGCCCGCCCCGCCGGAACAGGCGCAGCAGCAGGCCATGCAACGCGCGTTCGAGTTGTGTGCCGGCTGCCACACCGTGCAGCCTGGCGGCATCCACCGCTTCGGCCCGAACCTGCACGGCGTGATCGGCCGTCGCGCCGGCAGCCTGCCCGACTACGGCTATTCCGACGGCATGCGCCGCGCCGACATCACCTGGTCCGCGCAGACCCTGGATGCGTTCCTGCAGTCACCCACCCATGTTGTACCGGGCACACGCATGTACAACGCCTTCCCCAGCGCCGAACGCCGTGCGCTGGTGATCGCCTACCTGCAGCAGCAGTCGGCTCAGTGAGCCAGGCGCTGCAACTGCTGTTGCAGCCGCGCCACGAATGCCGCCACCGCGGTGAACAACGGCACCGGATCGGTCTCGGCCGCATCCTGCAGGCGCTCGACCAGGGCATTGGCCTGCGCAGCCAGCACCGTCGCTCCCACCGCGCCCAAGCCACCGGCCTGGCGATGCAGGTGCAGCGCGGCAGCCTCACGGTCGCCGGCCTCCAGCGCGCGCTGCACAGCGGCCAGGTCACCTGCACTGGCCTGCAGCAGGCTGTCGCGCAACTGCTCGGCGACCGCGCGTGAGCCGAAGCGCCGCTGCAGGCTGTCCAGATCGGGCAGCGTCCTGTCATCGACGGCAGCGGACTCGGCCAGCGGCTCCTCGAACCGTTGCCCCTGCGCCTGCGGCAACCAGCGCAGCAGTGCCGCGCGCAGTGTCGCCAATGACAATGGCTTGGCCAGCACCTCATCCATCCCGGCTTCACGGCAACGACGTGCATCGTCGTCCAGCACGCTGGCGGTCAGCGCCAGTACGGTCAGCCGCGGCTGGCCGTTGCGGCCTTCGCGTTCGCGCAGCAGGCGGGTGAAGGCGAAACCATCCAGTACCGGCATCCGGCAATCGGTAATGACCAGATCAAAGTGCTCCGATGCCAGGCGATCCAGCCCCTGCTGGCCATCGCCGACCAGCACATGCGGTACACCCAGCTGCTGCAGCCGCCAGGCCATCATCGCCTGGTTGGTCGGATGATCTTCGATCACCAGCACGCGTGCCTGGCGCAGCGCCGGCGGCAGCAGCGCCGCCTGTTCCTGCTCGGCGACCAGCGCTTCAACATCACTGCTGCCGGCTTCCACCAGCGACAGCCGCACCTCGGCGCGGGTGCCCTCGCCCAGCGTGCTGTGCAGTTCCAGCTCGCCGTCCATCATCTGCACCAAGCGCTGGCAGATGCTCAGGCCCAGGCCGGTTCCACCATGGTCGCGCTGGATGTACGCACCGGCCTGGGCAAACGGCGCAAACAGGTGCTGCAGCTGTTCCGGTGCGATGCCGATGCCGGTATCGGTGACGCTCAGGCACAGCGGCTGGCTGCCGTCTTCGGCGGTCGGCCCCAGCACTTCCAGCTGCAGCCGCACTTCGCCGCGCACGGTGAACTTGATGGCGTTGCTGAGCAGGTTGAACACGATCTGGCGCAGGCGCACGCCATCCACTTCGTGCGCGGCTGCCAGCTGCGGATCAATCTGCACGTGCAGGTCCAGCCCACGTGCACTGGCCTGCGCCGACAACAACCGGCACACGCTTTCCAGCAACGGCCGCAGCGGCTGCGGTACCGGCTCCAGCCGCAATGCGTTGGCCTCCAGCCGCGAGTAGTCAAGGATGTCGTCAAGGATCTGCCGGAGCATCTGCGCCGAATCCTCGATCACGCCAAGGATGCGTTTCTGTTCTGCATCCAGCGGTGAGTGCGCCAGCACTTCCAGCATCCCCAGCACGCCACTCATCGGCGTGCGGATCTCATGGCTCATGGTGGCCAGGAAGCGGGATTTCGCCTCGGCCGCCTGCTCGGCCTCGGCCTTGGCTGCGGTCAGGGCATCCGCTTGTGCACGAGCCTCGCTGGCATCCACCCAGTAGCCACTCCAGGTCACCACACCGGCTTCGGCGGCATAGGGTTGCGCCTGGGTGCGCACCCAACGCGGGCCTGCTCCATTGCCCCGCAGGCGGAATTCCAGCATGAGCGGTGCGAACTGGTGCGCGGCCTGTTCGACCGCCTGCAGGATGCGCGCGCGATCGTCCTCTTCGACGCGCTCCAGCAACATCGTGGCGTCCTGCTCAGCCTGCTGTCGGGTGATCCCGAACAGCGCCTGGAGGTCACCGGCAATGAACGGGAAGCGGAGCGTGCCATCAACCTCGCGACGGGCCTGGTAGACCACGGCAGGCAGGTTGTCGGTCACTTCGGCCAGGCGCTGCTCCAGCTGGCGGCGCCCGGCCACCTCGCGGCGCAGGCGCCAGTAGCCGATGCCATGCACCAGCAGCGCGGTCAGCAGCACCAGCAGCAGCGGTACACCCCAGCGCAGCGTGCTTCGCCAGTCGATGCCGTTGTGGTACTCCACCGCCAGCCAGTCGCCGCGCAGCGCTTCGCGCTCGCGTGGCGTCATCTGCAGCAGCAAGCGATCGAAGGTCGTGGCGAGCGCCGCATGCCGGCGCTCCACGGCCAGTGCCAGCTGGTCGTTGAAGCCCGCGGGCGCGGCAACCTGCAGGCGCCCCGGGAAACGCGTGCGCAGCAGGTGGTCGACCAGGGCCAGATTGCCCACGTAGGCGTCGGCCTCGCCATCGATCAGGCGTTGCATGGCCTGTTCGGCGCTGCGCGCGGCGACGATCCTGGCCTGCGGCGCCTGCTGCAGCACGTAACCGCGTACGCGCTCCGGATCCGACAGCAGTACGCGCTTGTCCTGGAGGTCGGACAGGCCCAGCAGCGCCGGGCTGTCGTGGCGGCTGACGATCACGTTCGGCACGCTGATGAAGGGTTGGCTGTACACCCAGTCCGGGCCCAGATAGTGCGAATCGACCGGAATGCCCATCACCGCCTGCAGCTCGCCGCGGCGCGCCTTCTCGCGCACCTCGTACCAGTCATGGCTGTTCTGCGCCTGCAGGTTGGCACCGGCCTGCATCAGCCGCGCCAGGTACTCGCTGGCCAGGCCGCTGGGCCTGCCATCCTCGTCGGCGAACGACAGTGGGGCGGCGTTTGGCGCGAAGCCGATCTTCAACGGCTGTTGCAGAACCCGCTTCTCGGCCTGGCTGAGCGCCAGCTGCGCCGATGCCGACCACTGCGGCAGGGGCAGCCAGCGTTGTGCCAGTGCATCGCGCTGGGCCTGGCTGGTCGCGGCCAGCGCCAGGTCCAGCGCTTCGGCCAGCGGTTGCTTGCTGTTGGGAACGCCGAAGTGCATCCGTTCGGGAGGCAGGTCGCTCGGACGCAGCAGGACGACACCCTGCAGGTGCTGGCGTACGATCAGTTCGGTGGCAACGTAGGCATTGCCTATGTAGACATCAGCTTTGTCGTCTCTGACCATCTGCAGCGCAGCCAATGAGCTGTTTGCGACAAGCTGCACCGCACGCGGGAAACGTGCCCGCACCTGCGGTCCGGTCAGGAAATCCTGCTCGATGACCACCCGCAATCCGTCCAGGTCGGGCATGTTCGAAGCACGCAGATCGCCCGGCCTCCCCACCAGCGCCAACGGCGCCTCGCCATAGGCAGCGGTATAGACCATGCACCGGGTGCGGTCGGCACTGAGACCGACATTCATTACCACGTCGATCTCGCCACGACAGGCCGCATCCAGCACGGATGTCCAGTCGGAATAACGCCTCGCCTCGACCTTCACACCCAGCTGACGGGCGAGAAGCGACAGATAATCCGGCCCCAGGCCAACCTGCTGGCCATCACGGAGGGACTCGAACGGCGGCCAGCCGCTGTCATACTGGCCCACGACGATGCTTGGATGGGCGGCGAGGTACTCGCGCTGCAGGGGACTGAGCGGCAACAGCCCGGGCACTGCCTGTGCCAGCGCCACGGGCAGCACCAGCACGGCCAGCAGCAGGACCAGCCCGCGAACAGCCCAGCTACGCATCGGCGTCGATCTCCTAGAATCCTGACAGGGCCGCGATGGTCGCGGCCCGGCTTGCCCGGTGGCCATACTAGAGCAATGAGCTTGCGCATCATCATCGCAGACGACCACCCTGTGGTCCGTATCGGTACCCGCGCCGTCATCGAATCGAGCGGGGTCGGCCGCGTGGTCGGCGAGGCTGACAGCGCGCAGGCGCTGATGGCCCTGCTCGGCAGCCAACCCTGCGACCTGCTGGTGACCGACTATTCCATGCCGGGCAGCCCACAGGCCGACGGCTTCGCCATGATCGGCATGATCCGCCGCCGCTTCCCCGACCTGCCGGTGCTGATGCTCAGCGTCTCCAACAACCTGGCGATCCTGCGCATGGTGCTCGACAGCGGCGTGCTCGGCCTGGTCGACAAGAGCTCGTCGATGGACGAACTGCCGCAGGCCATCCAGGCGGTCTATCGGGGCCAGCCCTACATCAGCCGGAGCCTGCGTGAGCGGGTCGAGGCTGCGGGCAGCTGGCGCATGCGCGAGGGCGACGGCAAGCCGTTGTCGCCACGCGAGGTGGAAGTGCTGCGGCTGCTCGGCACCGGCATGACGGTGAAGGAGATCTCGCTGCAGCTGCACAAGAGCGTCAGCACCATCAGCCGGCAGAAAGGCGACGCCATGCTCAAACTGGGCCTGAAGGGCGACGCCGAATTGTTCGACTACCTGCGCGACGGCAAGATCTGAGAACCAGATCACACTGTAAGGGCATCTGTCACCGCCCTCTTTGACCGGCCGCCGTTCTGTGCCAAGATGACCCGGCATGGGTTTTCAATGCGAGGTCGAAGGAATCGACCGGCTCATGTCCTCGCTCCCGTCCCAGGTGGATGGGGTGCGGTTTCCTGCCGGCCGTCTGGCCCGGCAACGCTGACCATGGAGAGGCGCATGCATCACCCCCCCGAGCCATGTTGGACCCTGCCGTTGCGGCCCCTGCGCGCATTCGCGGCGTGCCTGCTCGTCTCTCTTTCCGCTGCGGCCTGCAGCGCCGCCGATCCGGCCCCCTCGTCCTCCCAGCCTGGCGCCCCCGTGCAGGCTGCCGATGCGCCCCGACAGGATGTTGCCCCGATGCAGAACACCTCTCCCGACACCGCCGTCACCCCGCCCGACGCGCCGACCGTGATGTATTTCACCTACCAGGTGGACGGTGATGGCGCGACCTCCTACGAGGTCCAGAACGGCAGCGTGGCGACCTTCTGGTTCGGCCACACCTTCACCCTCGATGGCACCACGTATTACACGGGTTTCTCCTGGGATACCCGCGAGCACTACGGCAAGCCGGGCGAGCAGTCGCCGGCCGGTCCGGATGATCGCGCCAACCTCGCCGAGGCCACTTTCGTGCTGGCCGGCGCCGACGCGAAGAAGCCATGGAAGTTCCGCGGCCAGGAATGGACCATCGGCGCGCTGGGCGCGTACGACAAGGCCGACGATGTCGATACCCGGCGCAAGCCGCTTGAACATCGCACCGCCGACGGTCGCCTGCTGCTGGCGGTGCCGACCAGCAGCTTCGACCGCGGCATCAGCAGCACCGGCTATGCACTGCTGCTGTTCAACCCCAAGCGCAGCGAAGACGACGTGGACAGCAAGGTCTGGCGCTATGTCGGCTCGGTGCGTACGGGCGAGGACAACAGCGCCGCCTGCGACGAAGGCAACGTAATGCCCTGCACCGACCGCGATGGCGAACTGGCCTTCGCTGCCGACGGCAACGGCCTGCCGCGACTGACCGTGACCTTCAAGGGCACCACCATCGAAGGCCCCGGCAAGACCCGTGCGCTGGGTGCCGGCGACGCCGTGCACTACACCTTCGACAGCGCGACCCAGCAGTACGTCGCGCCCTGATAGCACCCGCCCACGCGCGGGTTTCCTGTTGACCGACATGTTCTTGACTCACGGATGAGTCCGGTTGGCGATTCGCGGCATGCGCCGCTCCATCAACCCCGAGGAAAACGTCATGGCACAGCATGACTACAGCAGAAAGGAAGTCCTGGACATCGTCGAGCAGGTCGCCCGGCAGAAAGGCCTTCCGGTCGATGACTTCATGCGCTTCGCGCACATCGAGACCGGCGGCACCTTCAACGAGCGCGCCCACAACACCTCGTCCGGCGCCAAGGGCCTGTTCCAGTTCGTGCCCGGCTCCGCGCGCCAGTACCACCTGACCGGCCACGAGTTCGACCCGACCCGCAACACCGAAGCGGCCGCAAAGATGTACCAGGACAACCTGGACTCGATGGCACGCCGCAACGAGCGCACCGGCCACCCGTACCTGTCCGGAGGCAGTACGCCGACCGGCCTGGACCTGTACCTGGCCCACCAGCAGGGCAGCGCCGGCTATGGCTCGGTGCAGACCGCGATTGCCACCGGCACCTTCGGCGTGGTCCGCAACGGCCACGGCGAAGAGATCAACATGCGCCGCAACGTGCTGAACCAGATCGGTTCCGACGCGAAGGCGCTGACCGGCCACACCCTGGCCGAGATGCGCGGCATGAACGATGGCGAACTGGCGCGGGCGTTCTCCAGCTACTACATCCACAAGTACGCGGCGATCAGCATTCCGGAAAAGAACATCGCCCCGCAGACAGTGGCGCCGGGCCAAAGCCAGGCCCCGGCAGCGCCTGCACAGGCCAGCGCAGCCGTGGCGGCGGGTGCAGCCACGCTGGCGGCAACCACAGCGGCGGCTACCGCGCCGAAGCCGGGCATCGAACTGCACGCCGCCTACGAGGCCGGCGTGAAGTACGACCACGTGAAGTACGCCATCAACATTCCGGGTCACGCGCTGTACGTACCGGGCAAGACCGGCAAGAACGTGGAGCAGGGTTACATCGACTGCTCCGGCTGGGTCGGCACGCTGCAGAACCGCACCATGGACGAGATCAACCAGAAGGCCGGGCATGCGGTCTTCAGCAAGGCCGATCGCATCGACCTGGGCAACCTCGGTTCCGGCGGCATCGTGCGCAAGGCATTCGACCAGTCCGGCGTGCTGCTTGACCGCGACGCGATCCTCAAGCCCGGTGCGCTGAAGGAAGGCATGATCATCGGTCTGGATACGGCCAGGACCCGCCACGAGCACTGGAACGGCATCGACCACATCGTGATGGTGGTGCGCGACCCCAACACCGACAAGCTGCTGATCAGCCAGTCCTCCGGCAGCAAGGGCGTGCACACCATGCCGGTCGAGGACTACCTCAAGCAGGTGAAGGACCACCCGAACTGGAAGCTGTACGCCTCCGATCCGCTGTCCAAGGCGCGCGACCTGCTGGAAAACCGCACCCCGTCGCACGAGCAGACCCAGGGCAAGCCTGCCGCCGAGCACAAGGCCGCTGCCACGCCGCACGCCGAACTGTACAAGCAGGGCGCGCACAGCGAAGGCGTGCGCAAAGTGCAGGAACAGCTGGGCCACCTGGGCTACGTCGGTGCCGACGGCAAGCCGCTGGTCGAGGATGGCCGCTTCGGCCGCAACACCGACGCGGCGGTGCGCCAGCTGCAGAAGGACAACGGCCTGGTGGCCGACGGCATTGTCGGGGCGAAGACGCTGGAGGCCATCAAGGAAGCCCGCGAGCGCCCGCTGCTGAACGACGAACGGCACCCGCGCAATCCGCTCTTCATCCAGGCCAGCAAGGGTCTGGAACTGTTGCCGGCCGGCACCTTCAAGGATCGCCACGCGCTGGAAAGCGCCGCGGCGGCCCTGACCAAGGAGGCGCATGCCGCCGGCCTGCAGCGCATCGACACGGTGGTGCCCAGCCCGAACGGTGAACGCCTGTTTGCCGTGCAGGGCACGATCGGTGACCCGGCGGCCAGCCGCGTGGCGGTGGAGGCCCGAGCCGCCAGCGAGCAGAGCATCGCGCTCAGCAGCGGTGCCGTGCAGGGCGCGCCTAACGTGCTGCACCAGCAGCAGGACGCCCAGCAGGAGCAGGCCCGGCAGGCACAGAAGGCGATGGGCGTCTAAGCCCGCAACGCCTTGGCAGAGAAGGGAGGGCCACGTCCGCGTGGCCTTTTCCCATTCTGCCAGCTGAGCGGCCGAGGCCGCTTTCAGCCTTGCTTCATGCCGCCTGCCGCTAGATGAATGCGCAAGCCGCACGGTGGACCAGGCAATGTTCCGGCAATGTTGGAACGCCAGCGTGGTCTCCACGGCAGCCGGGGCGCCCGCGCCCTCCCTGCCCAGCGTGGCATGCACCTCACAGGAGAACGAACATGCTCAGTACTTCCACACTCAGCTTCCGTGGTCTGGCGATGGCCCTGGCACTGGTGGCCGGTATCGCCGTGGTCAGCGATGCCAGCGCGATGTCGAGGAAGGACAAGCGCACCCTGGTCGGCGCCGTGGTCGGTGGCGTGGCCGGCAACCTGCTCTCCAACGGTGATCCGGCTGCCACCGTCGGCGGCGCCGTGGCCGGCGGCGCGATCGGCAACCTGACCACCTCCGACCGCCGCGACCGCCGTTACTACGACAATCACCGTTACGACGACCGCTACGATCGCCGTTACGACCGTGGCTACTACCGCAGCGGCTACTACGACCGCGGTGATGACCGTCGCTGGCAACGCGAGCGCTACTACGACAACCGCTACTACCACGACCGCGGTCGCCATCGCGGCTGGTAAGCAGCGCGGCATCTTCCATGCCGATGCACGGACGGGCGGGTCGATGACCCGCCCGTTTGCGTTGGCCGCGTGCATGGCGTTGAATGCGCAGCCTTGGATGTGACTTTCCCCACTGGGGCTGCGGCATGACTTCTTCCTCCCACCGCGTGCAGGGCCTCAACAACGACGAGGTCGCTGCCGACTGGCCACCGATCAGCGCGGCGGACATCGCGTGGCTGCGCCAGCGCTACCCGCAGCTGCACATCGGCAGCGAACCGCGCTGGCACAGCCCGCGGCCGCTGTCGGCTGCCGCCATCGTCAACGGCGCGAACGGCGCGGTGTTCGTCAAGCGCCATCACCACAGCGTGCGCAGTGCGGCCTGCCTGGAAGAAGAGCACCACTTCATCGCCCATCTCGCCGCAGCGGGCGTACCGGTGGTGCAGGTGCTGCCAGCGGCCGATGGCCACACTGCGGCCGAACATGGCGAATGGACGTTCGAGCTGCATGCGATCGGCGTCGGCGAGGACCTGTACCGCGACGCCGTGTCGTGGTCGCTGCTGACCGATGTCGCGCAGGCCCGCGGAGCCGGGCGCACACTCGCGCAGCTGCACCGGGCCGCCGCCAGCTACCACGCGCCCCAACGCAGCACCCATGTGCTGGTCGCGCGCGACGATCTGATCCGTGCCGACGATCCGATCGCGGCCATCAAGGCAGGGCTGCACGAGCGTCCCGGGCTGGCCCGCTATCTCGCGCGCATTCCATGGGAAGCGCAGCTGCAGCGCGACGTGCTGCCGTGGCATGCCGGCCTGGCCGAGCGCCTGCGCGATGAGCCACGATTGTGGGCGCACAACGACTGGCACGTTTCCAACCTGCTGTGGCGCGATGGGCAGATCAGTACCGTGCTGGATTTTGGCCTGGCCTCGCCCACCAGTGCGCTGTTCGACCTCGCCACGGCGATCGAGCGCAACGCGGTGGCGTGGCTGGAACTGGAGCGCGGCATGGAGACGGTGCGCATCGATATCGCGCTGGCCCTGCTCGACGGCTATCGCCAGGTGCTGCCGCTGTCGGCGGCACGCGTGCACCTGCTGGCCGACCTGCTGCCGATGGTTCATTTCGACTTCGCACTGTCCGAAGTGGAGTACTTCGAAGGCGTCACCGGCTCGACCGCCAATGCCGACGTCGCGTGGCAGCCCTTCATGCTGGGGCATCCGGCGTGGTTCCACAGCGCGCCGGGACAGGCACTGCTGCAGGCGCTGCACGCGGCGGCGTGACCCGGTTGGCGCACCATTGGGGTCAGATCCCTTTCCTGCGGAAAGGGATCTGACCCCGCAGCCTGGACCCCGCAGCCTGAAGGACGCCGGCTCGCAAATCCGTACCATTTGTAGTGAAATGGTCACCTGAAGCGGGGGTGCCTGGATCTGCCAGGCTGAGAGAGTCCCTTGGAACCTGATCCGGTTTGCACCGGCGTAGGGAGCTTTGAGCCGCAGCCACACCCCCATCATGGGCCCTGTGCACCTGCGCGCCGTCGCTTCGTCTCCCTTGTTGTCCGAAGACGAACCGAATGAACCGCTGCCTGCGCCCCACCCTGCTCTCCCTCGCCCTCTGCGCTGCGCTGCCACTGCACGCCAGCGAGGCCGATGCGTCCCCTGATGCGGCTGCCACCGGCGCCGAGCGCTCGCCCACCGAACTGGCGGCGGTACGCGTGCAGGCCGGCAAACCGAAGGCCGATACCTCACGCGTGAACGCCTTCGGTGGCGGCAGCTGGAAGGACACGCCGGCCTCGGTGAACGTGCTTGAGCGCGATTACCTGGACCGTCGCCAGGTGCGTTCGCTGTCCGAGCTGGCCAGCAACGATGCCTCGCTGGGTGATGCGTATGCGCCGGTGGGTTACTACCAGAACGTCGCCATCCGTGGCTTTGCCCTGGACGCCGCCACCGGCTACCGCTTCAACGGCCTGTCCATCGCCGGCGAACAGCGCCTGGCGCTGGAGAACGTGCAGTCGGTTGAAATCCTCAAGGGCGAAGCCGGCCTGGCCGCAGGCGTGATGGCGCCGGGCGGCATCATCAACTACATCGGCAAGCGCCCGGCCGAAGTGCGCACCGCCACGCTCGGTACCGATTCGGAAGGCTCGCGCTACGTCGCCGTCGATGTCGGCCACTGGATCACCCCGCGTTTCGGCCTGCGCCTGAATGCCGCATGGGATTCCAGCAACTCCTATGTCGAGCACGCCGACGGTCGCCGCAACTTCTACTCGCTGGCCGCCGACTGGCTCATTGGCGAGCGCGGCAAGCTGGAAGTGGATGCCAATTACCAGACCAGCTCGCAGCGTTCGGTGTCCGGCTACCAACTGCTGGGCGCACGCGACCTGCCGCGTGGCGTCGACCGCGAACACCTGCTGGGTTACCAGCCGTGGCAGCGCCCGGTGGATATCGCCAGCACCAACATCACCGCGCTGCATACCTACGACTTCAACGAGGCCTGGCAGTCGCGCATCTCGGTCGGCCACAGCCGTTCGGTGATCGATGACAACGTCGCCTTCGCCTACGGCTGCTACTACGCCGTGCTGTGCGCCGATGGCAGCGTGCCGGGCAACTACTTCGCGCCCAACGGCGACTATGACGTCTACGACTACCGCAGCCCGGACGACACCCGTCGCAACCAGCAGGCCCGTGCCGAGCTGCGTGGCCGCTTCGAGACCGGCAGCGTCGGCCATGAGCTGACCGTCGGTGCCGACTACTTCCGGCGCACCGTGGACAAGCGCCCGAGCGTCAACGAGTACGTCGGCACCAGCAACATCCACGAAGCACCGGTGCCGGTATTCGCGCCGTCGCCGAAGATGCCGGGACCGTCCGCACAGCGCCTGGACAGCCGCCAGACCGCGTTCTTCGCGCTGGACCGGATCAGCTTCGGCGATGACTGGCAGTGGCTGGCCGGTGGCCGCTTCGTGCGCCTCGATGAGCGCGCCTACGACAAGCGTGGCACCCCGCAGCGGCACAGCCGCCTGTCGCGCTTCCTGCCGCAGACTGCGGTGGTGTGGAAGGCCACCGACCAGCTCAATGCCTATGCCAGCTACGTGCGCGGCATTTCGCTGGGCCAGGAAGCGCCGTTCTGGACCAGCAACGCCGACACCTTCCTGCCGTCGGTGCAGTCGCGGCAGCTGGAAGTGGGCGTGAAGTACGTGCCGGTCGAAGCGCTGACCCTGGGCGCGGCCGTGTTCCGCATTTCGCAGCCGTACCAGTACGCCAAGCCCGACAGCAGCGACGTCGGCTACACCTTCGTCGAGGAAGGCACGCAGACCCACACCGGCCTGGAGCTGACCGCCAACGGCCAGCTGACCGATGCGCTGCAGATCGTGGCCAGCGCCAGCGTGCTGCAGGCGCGCGCGCGCGACACCGGCACGCCGGCCTATGAAGGCCATCAGCTGGTGAACGTGCCGAAGGTGCGCGCCAGCGTGCACCTGGCCTATGCGCTGCCGTTCGTGCAAGGCCTGGACGTGACCGGCGGCTGGCGCTATGCCGGTGCCAACGTGGCCCGCGCCGACGGTGGCGTGCGCGCACCCGACTATTCAGTGTTCGACGCTGGCCTGCGTTTCCAGCATCGCCTGCGCGAGCGCGCAGTGACCTGGAACCTGTCGGTGGACAACGTGTTCAACCGCTTCTACTGGCGCGATACCGGCAGCAGCGGCGGTGACTACTACCTGTTCCCCGGCGCACCGCGACAGGCCCGCCTGTCGGTGACGTTCGCGCTGTGAGCGGCGTGATGCTCGAGTGGACCGCCGCACTGTGCAGCATCCTCGGCGTCTGGCTGATGGCCCGGCGCCGGCTGGCGGCGTGGCCGGTGGGCCTGCTGTCGGTGGCGCTGTATGGCCTGGTGTTCGCCGAGGCCAAGCTGTACTCGGACACCCTGCTGCAGGTCGCCTTCGGTGGTTTCCTGGTCTATGGCTGGCTCAACTGGCGACAGCATGCCGCCGATGAGGGCAGCATCCGCATCGTGCCGCTGGCGCGCGGCACGCTGCTGCGCGACCTGTCCATCGGCCTGTGCGGTGGCGTGGCGCTGGGTGCGGCCATGCACAGCTTCACCGACGCTGCCCTGCCGTGGTTGGATGCGCTGCTGACCGGTCTGAGCCTGGTCGGGCAATGGTGGCAGGCACGCCGCCACGTGGCCTGCTGGTGGGTGTGGATCGCAGTGGACGTGGTCTATGTGGGTGCGTACCTGTTCAAGTCGCTGCACGTGACCGCCGCGCTGTACGTGTTCTTCCTCGGCCTGGCCGTGTTCGGCCTGCGCGCATGGAGCGCCGCCGCTCGCGAGCCACAGGTGGCAACCCGGTAGAGCCACGCCATACGTGGCTGGGCTACCGGTAGTCGCCAACCTTGGTTGGCGTGCGTGCCGACCAAGGTCGGCATCTACCCAGAACATCCACGCATGGCGTGGATCTACTGGGTAAGCACCAAACCCAGCCGCAGCGGCTGGCGCATGTCGGCCGGTGGCGCGGCCTGCAGGGGTGCACTCTGCAGGGTCGCGCGCAGGGCGGCGTCGACCTGGGTATCACCCAGGCTGTCGAATTCCAGCTTCGAAATGCGGCCATCCGCCGCGATCCACACGCTCACCGGCAACGGCGTCGGCGCGTCCGGATGTGCCTGCAGCCATTCCAGCACGCGCTGCGCCTGCGGGTCCTGCTCCTGCTGCAGGCGCTGCTGCAGCTGCCCCCCCACGGCGGCGGCATAGGCCATCCAGTGTGCAGGAGCTTCCTGCGCGGACACCCCGGCGCTCCCCAGTGCCAGCGCACCGAACAACGCGGCCAGTGGCCGCCACCAGCGGCGTGCACCGGTTGTGTTCCTTGCCATCGCCATCGCCCGCCCCTGCGCTCTCATCCAACGGCTGATGGTCGGCGCGGTAGATGACAGGCAGATGGCGGCCGCTGCTACTCGGCGCGATCAGTCGCCCAGGTCGGCCAGCACCTTGCGCGAGGGCGCGAAGAAGGTCACGCCGGTGGTGGCGGTGGAGAAGTCGAGGATGCGGTCGTGCAGCGGTGCGGGATTGCCGATGAACATGCGCTCGAGCATCTTCTCGATCACCCACAGGCGGCGCGTGTAGCCGATGAAGTAGGTGCCGTACTCGCCGCGACCCGGGTTGGCGAACGGCATGTTGTCGCGCAGGATCTCGTGCTCGCCGTCGGCATCCTCGATGGTGCACAGCGTCTTGTGCGACTTCTGCGCATCGGCCGGCGCATCGTCCAGCTCGATGTTGTCGTGCTTGGTACGACCGATGATTGCTTCCTGCGCCTCGGTCTTCTGCGCGCGCCAGGCATCGAGGTTGTGCAGGTACTTCTGCACCACCACGTAACTGCCGCCGGCATGTTCCGGATCCTCTTCACCCACGATGGTGGCTTCCGGCAGTGACAGCCCTTCCGGGTTGGCGGTGCCGTCGACGAAATCGAGCAGGTCGCGGCCATCGAAATAGCGGAAGCCGGCCACGTCATCGACCGTCTCCACCGCATCGCCAAAGGCCATCAGCAGGTTGCGCTCGAACGCCACGATCAGATCCATCGTGCGTGCACGGATGTGGTACAGCAGGTCGCCCGGCGTGGACACGGCCGTGTGGGTCGCGCCCTTGATCTCGCGGAACGGCTGCAACTCGCGCGGCGGCGTGGTGCCCACCAGCGGCTGCCACACGCGGTGGCCGATGGCCACGTTGCAGGTGAAGGTGCGTTCGATCTCGCGGATGGCGGTGTTCTTGATCAGGTCGTCGGTGCTGGCCAGCACCTCGCGTGCCTTGGCGATCGACGCCTCGTCATCCTTCACCTTCAGCACCAGAAACGCCGCCGAATGGGTCAGTGGCGCGGTGATCTGCTGCGGCTCGTTGTCGAGCGTATGGTTGACGGCGGTGATCGGTGCGGGCTGGGAGTTCACGGCGGTTCCTGCTGGCTTGAGGCGGACGCATCGCGTGTGGCGATGTGCGGGCGATCATAGCGGAACCGCCTGACCGGGGACGGAGCGGTTCTCGTTCCGTCCACCGGCGAAGCTACGAAGGCCTCAGTCCACATCACTCCAGACCGCCAGTTCGTAGCCATCCAGATCGCGGAAGTGGAAGCGGCGACCACCCGGGAAGGCGAACACCGCCTGCACTACCTCGCCACCGGCGGCCACTACGCGTTGCTGCGCATCGGCCAGGTCCGCGCAGTAGAGGATCACCAGCGGCCCCCCGTGGGCACGCACCGGCGCGTCGGCCACGAAGCCACCTTTCAGACGGCCGTCGTCGAACTCGGTGTAGGCCGTGCCGTAGTCCGTGAAATGCCAGCCGAACACCTCGCCGTAGAAGCGCTTGCTACGGGCAATGTCGGCGACGTTGAATTCGATGTTGTCGATGCGGCGTTCGGCATCGTGGGGCGCGGCAGGATTCATGGCGAGGCTCCGTGGTGGGAGCCCAGCATCGATCAATGCAGCACAGTGGTCTTGAACAAAACGGCCATCATTGTCCCCACTCCAGGCGCAGCTCGCTGGCGGTCATGCCCGCCAGTTCACGCGCCTCGCGGCTGAGATGGGCCTGGTCGGCATAGCCGGCATCAGCGGCCAGCATCGCCAGCGAGTGCTGCGGCAGCGCACGGCTGTGGCGCAGGAAACGTTGCAGCCGCAGGATCCGCTCCAGCGTCTTGGCGCCGTAGCCGAACTGCGACTGGCTGAAACGCCGCAGGCTGCGCGGGCTCAGGCCCAAATGCGCCGCCAGCGTATCCAGCGTGGCATTACCCGCGGCGAGCGCCTGGAACAGGACATGGGCGCGCCGCGCCGGCGTATCGAGCGCGGCCGCACCCATGTGCTGTTGCAGGCAGTGCGCCATTCGCTGCAGGCGCTGTGCAGGCGCGGTGTCGCCAATGGAGGCCGCCGCCTTGTTCACCCACGCGCCCTTCAGGTCGGCCAGTGGCACGGCCTGGCCGATGATCCCGGCCAAGGGCAGGCCCAGCGCGGCCAATGCCTGGCCGGGACGGAAGCGTGCGCCCAGCACCTGCGCACCGGGTGCCAGCGCCGGGTGCGCGGCCACGCGGTCCGGGCCGACGACGAACAGCGCACCGTCGCGCCAGAGGATATCCACGCAGCCATCGGGCAATACGGTGATGTGTCCATCGGCATCGGCAGGAAGCTGGCTCTGCCACAGCTGGCCAAAGTGGCCGCGCAGCGGCGCAGGCGCCAGATGCTCCTGGTAGGTCGTGCCGGTGCCTGCAAGAGAGGAAGGGTCGCCCATGCCGCATTGTGGCGCCACGGGGCCCATAAAAGTGAAGCCCGGCGCGAGGCCGGGCTTCGGTTGGCGTGTGGGAGAGAGAGAGAGTCACACGCCAGCACAACACGCACTAACGACAGGCGTTTGTTACCAGGTGAAGCGCGGGCCCACGAACCACTCGCGGTCGCCGGCCTTGGCCAGCTTCACTTCGCCACTCAGGCCCCAGTTCTGGTTGAACTTGGCGGTGGCGCCGACACGGCCATAGAACTCGCCGTCCGGGTTGATGCCGTGCTTCTTGGTGTAGTCCTCGTAGCCGGCCATCACGTAGCCTTCCACGTACGGGTTGAACGCGGTGCGCACGCCAACTTCGGTCGAGTAGCCGTTGAAGTCCAGGCCATGCTTCATGTCGAACTTCTGGTACGCAACGCGAGCCACCAGGTCGGTGTTCGGTGCGATGCCGTAGTTGTAGCCGGCGCCGATGCGCCACTGGTCGACGTCATTCTTGAACTTGTCGGTCTCCTGCGCGCTGTAGTCGCCGAAGATGTGGAAGTTCGGGTGCACCGCCACGGAACCCTTCACCTTCCAGCCGTCGGCGTCGCCGCCCTTGGCATCGGTGTTCACGTAGCCGCCTTCAACGTAGTTGTACGACAGGCCATCGGTTGCCGATGCAGCGAACGGCAGAGCAGCCAGAAGACCCAGGGCAAGCAGCGAATTCTTGTTCATCGGGACACACCTTTAATTATTTTGGTTTCGTCGGCCGCCTCCCGGGAGGGGGAGAGAGAAGAGGCGGTCGACAGGTGTGAATTATCCGTTAGGGGGTCTAATCAACCCTGAATATTGAACTGACTGGTGTATAAATAAGGCTGGCGTTCAGGGAACTCCGCATGGGACCGCTGTCGGCTTCTTACGCGCACCACGCTCGATGCTTGATGCGGGCACTGATCCTGATCGCCTCGCCGGTTGCGCTGCCGCAGGCACAGGCGGCTGAGCGCATCGTTGCTACCGGGCACATCGTCGTACAGACAGACGATGTCACGCGCTTCTTCAAGGTGCTGGACGCCAACCAAGGGCGCCCAAGCGCCGATGATCTGCAACACGGCTATCTGGATGCGGGTACGGATGCCCTGCGCAGCTTCACCGACCGCCGTATCGGCTCGATGGAGCGGCTGGCCAGGGCCATCCAGGACAAGCCGGCATTGTTTGCGAAAGCGAGAACCTGCGCGACCGCATTGCCATCGATCCGCACGCGCGTCGCCGCTGCCGTCGATCGACTTGGCGCCCTGTTGCCGTCTGCGCGCTTTCCCCCGGTCACCGTACTGGTGGGCCGCGGCAACAGTGGTGGCGTGACTACCGAAGCAGGTGTGGTCATCGGACTGGAAGCACTGTGCAACGCCGACTGGATGCAGACCGACGTAGGTGACCGCTTCGTGCATCTGATCGCGCATGAGTATGTGCACGTGCAACAGCCCGGTGCACGCGTGGACATCGAGCAGCCCACCCTGCTCTATCAGACCCTGCTGGAAGGGGGCGCCGAATACGTGGCCGAACGGATCTCCGGGCAACCGGCCAACGCGCATCTGCAACGTTGGACACAGGGTCGCGAGTGTGCGCTGGAGCGCGCGTTCCTGCAGGACAGCATGGGTACCGATCTTTCGAGGTGGCTGTACAACGGTCCCGGCGACGATGCGCGCCGCGGAGATCTCGGCTACTGGATCGGCTACCGCATCGCCCATGCCTATGTTGCGCGCGCGGCCGACACGCGCAGCGGCGTCGCCGAACTGCTGGATGTCCAGCCTGGGAACGCTGCAGCGCTGCTGGAAGCAAGTGGATGGCAACCTGCGTGCGGAGCAGGCGGAAGCACGCAGACGCGCATGCCGTGATGCCGGCTTCATGCAGGTGAATGGGTAACGTTTAACAGGCACAAGGCGCTTCGCCGATGCAGATCAGTTCGCTTGATCCCGCTTGTTAAGGTTTGTTGATCTACAGGCCTTCACAGCCCATCCACGTACTCAAATTCCAGCTGAAAGCACGGGCTGGCGCCGGGAACAAACGCCGCTATATTCCAGCTTCCCCAGACGAAGGAGGGAGTTGGAAATGAAACTGACCAAGCAGCACATCAACGCAGCACGCGCCATCACCGTCGCCATCGTGGCCACCGTAAGCCTCGGCGCTTGCGCCACCTACAAGGACGAGTTCGCAACCATCAACTCGCGCCTCGATCAGCTCGACGTAAAGGTGCAGGGCGCTGCCCAGAGTGCCGAGTCCGCCAACCAGTCGGCGCAGCAGGCCAACCAGCGTCTGGACCAGATCGAAGGCCGCGTACAGCAGCTTGAAAGGGCACCGGCCGGTCGCAAGCCGCGCGGCTGATAGCTCCCTCATCCTTTGAATTGATCCACCTCTGTATCGGGAACCAGTGGCCTTCGCCGGCCACTGGCATCCTTCCACCCAGGATTGCATTGCAAGGAGCCGTCCCATTCGTACCTCCTCCTCCCCTGCACGCCGCGTCCTCCATGCCGCACTGGCGATGGCACTGGCCGTTGCGTGCAGCGGCGCAGCCAGCGCCAAGGGCAAGGACAAGGAAGCGCCTGAACAGCGAATTGCTGCCGTTGATGAACTTCCACCCGACCAGAGCGTGTCCGAAACAGTGATCGAGCTGGCCGGCTGGGTGGTTGCCAGCAAGGACAACCAGGGCTACCCGTTCGCAATCATGGACAAGGCCGCCGCGCAGGTCCTGATCTTCGGCGGCGACGGTAAGCTGCGCGGCGCGGCACCGGCGCTGTTCGGTTCGGCCATCGGTGATCACTCGGCCCCTGGTGTTGCCAAGCTCGCACTGAGCGCGATTCCCGGCCATGACCGCACCACCCCTGCCGGCCGCTTCATTGGTGGCTACGGCCCCTCCGACGATGCCGGGCGCGTGCTGTGGGTGGACTACGATTCCGCCGTCTCGATGCACCCGCTGCCGCCAGGCACCCCGAAAGAGAAACGCGCCCAACGGCTGGCAACGCCGACGCCGGACGACAACCGCGTCACCCACGGCTGCATCAACGTCTCGCCCGCGTTCTACGAGCAGATCGTGCAGTCCACGTTCGAGAAGGGCGGTGTGTTCTACATCCTGCCGGACAAGGATTCGATCGCGAAGACGTTCCCGGAGTTCGCGCAGAGCCGTGGCGATGCAAAGGACGAAGACGAGAAAGGCGCGCGGCGCGCAAGCAAGTAGAAGTGGGTAGTGGAAAGCGTTTGCGTACCGGAAGTCAGGAAGCCGCAGCGCCCGCCGCCCGCGCCAATGCAGCGGCATGCGCATCGCCCTTCCTCTCGCTGTAACGGTCCACCAGGTAGTCCGTCCTGCCACGCGTCAGCAGCGTGAACTTCACCAGCTCTTCCATCACATCCACCACCCGATCGTAGTACGGCGAGGGTTTCATCCGGCCGTCGTCATCGAATTCCTGCCAGGCCTTGGCCACTGACGACTGGTTGGGGATGGTCAGCATGCGCATCCAACGGCCGAGCACACGCAACGTGTTGACCGTATTGAACGACTGCGAGCCGCCACTCACCTGCAGCAGCGCCAGCGTCCTGCCCTGCGTGGGCCGCACGCTGCCATCTTCCAGCGGCAACCAGTCGATCTGGTTCTTGAACACGCCGGTGACCGTGCCATGCCGCTCGGGGCTGACCCAGACCTGGCCTTCCGACCACTGCGACCAAGCACGCAAGCGCTGCACTTCGGGGTGGCTCATGTCCACGCTGTCCAGCATGGGCAGCGCATGCGGATCGAACACGCGGGTTTCGCACCCCAGGTGGCGCAGCAATCGCTCGGCTTCCAGTGCCAGCTTGCGGCTGAACGACTGCGGCCGAAGCGAGCCGTAGAGCAGGAGGATGCGTGGTGGCCCCAGATCTGCCGCGGCGAGCTGGTGATGATTGGGCTGGGGCAATGACGATTCCACCAGATTGGGCAGGTCAGGGCTTGTGATTGGCTTATTCATTCGATTATTCTAGAAATATGGAAACGTTAAATGCAATCACCGCCCTCACCGCCCTCGGCCATGCCACCCGCCTGGCTGCCTTCCGCCTGCTGGTGGAGGCTGGCCCGGCAGGGCGCATGGCGGGCGACATCGCCACGGCCCTGCAGGTGCCCCCAGCCACGCTCAGCTTCCACCTGAAGGAGCTGGTGCAGGCCGGGCTGGTGGAGAGCGAAAGCCAAGGCCGCCACGTCTGCTACCGCGCCAACTTCGATGCGATGAACAGCTTGATCCAGTACCTGACGCACAACTGCTGCGCGGGCTCCCCGGATGAGCGGTGCGCGGTGAGCGAACCGGCATGCGGGTGCTGAGATGAAACCCGACCCTGTGATTCGTGCCGGCACGCGCGACGACCTGGACTCCATCCGAGACCTTCTGCAGCAGGGGCAGTTGCCCGTGGCCGACCTGGAAAGCAGCGAGGTGGTGTTTCTCGTCGCAGACCTCGATGGCGTTCCCGTGGGCGCCGTTGGATTGCAGATCTTCGGCGCCTCGGCCCTGCTGCGCTCTCTGGTGGTGTCCGATGACCGGCGCAGTAACGGCCTTGGGCGCGCACTGCTGTCAGCGGCCGAAAACATGGCCCGCCGCATGCAGGTCAGGGAACTGGTGCTGCTGACAACGTCGGCAGGTCCGTGGTTAGCGCGGCACGGTTATGCCGGATGCGATCGCGCCCACGTTGCGGCGCCGATCCGCAGCTCTGCCGAGTTCACCCGTCTCTGCCCGGCCAGCGCGCTTTGCATGTCCAAGCCGCTCACTGATCATGGAAGCCACATGAAGCGCAATGTCCTGTTCCTCTGCACCGGCAACAGCGCCCGCAGCGTGCTTGCCGAAGCCACCCTGCGTGCATGGGGCGGCGATCGCTTCACCGCCTTCAGTGCCGGCAGCCAGCCCACCGGTCAGGTCAATCCATTCGCGCTGGCCCAGTTGCAGGCCGAAGGAATGCCCATTGAAGGGCTGCGCAGCAAGTCGTGGGATGAGTTCGTGGATGCAGCGCCCATGAATCTGGTCATCACCGTATGCGACTCAGCCGCAGCGGAGGCCTGCCCGGTGGTGTTCGGTGACTTCATCCGCAGCCACTGGGGCCTGCCCGATCCAGCGGCCGTGGCGGGCAGCGATGCCGACAAAGCCGCGGCGTTCGCGCTGGCCCATGCCATCGTGAAAGCGCGCCTGCGTACATTGCTCGCCTTGCCCGAATCATTGTGGTCCGACCGCGACGCGCTGCAGCACACGCTGGATCGGATCGGACAGCTGCAGCCGACTGATCGCATGCCGTGACTACCCCCATGAATCTGTTCGAGCGCTACCTGACGCTCTGGGTCGGGCTT
Organism: Stenotrophomonas sp. YJH_SMC_4; assembly: GCF_059371575.1. Lineage (NCBI taxonomy): Bacteria > Pseudomonadati > Pseudomonadota > Gammaproteobacteria > Lysobacterales > Lysobacteraceae > Stenotrophomonas > Stenotrophomonas sp. YJH_SMC_4. The sequence goes on along the minus strand of NZ_JCAFUR010000008.1, from coordinate 109,633 downwards.
TGCATTGCGGTCGGCACGCTGCTGGGCCACTTCCTACCCGGTGCCTTCGCGGTGCTGGCCTCCGCCGAAGTGGCCAAGGTCAACCTGCCGGTTGCCGCGCTGATCTGGCTGATGATCATCCCGATGTTGCTGAAGGTCGACTTCCGCGCGATGCGCCAGTTGCAGCAACACTGGAAGGGCATCGGGGTAACACTGTTCATCAACTGGGCGGTCAAGCCGTTCTCGATGGCGCTGCTGGGCTGGCTGTTCCTGCGCCATGCCTTCATCGACTGGCTGCCGGCGGGGCAGATCGACAGCTACGTCGCCGGGTTGATCCTGCTGGCAGCCGCGCCCTGCACCGCCATGGTGTTCGTTTGGAGCAACCTGTGCCGCGGTGATGCCAACTTCACCCTGAGCCAGGTGGCGTTGAACGACGCGATCATGGTGGTTGCCTACGCGCCGGTGGTTGCACTGCTGCTGGGCCTGTCGGCGATCACCGTGCCCTGGGATACGCTGCTGCTGTCGGTGGGCCTCTACATCGTGGTGCCGGTGCTGGTGGCGGCGTTGCTGCGGCACTGGATCCTGTTGCATCGTGGCGAGGCGGCGTTGCAGCGGGTGCTTCGCAAGCTGGCGCCCGTCTCGCTGTGCGCGCTGCTGCTCACACTGGTCCTGCTGTTCGGCTTCCAGGGCCGACAGATCGTGGAGCAGCCGCTGGTGATCGCACTGATTGCGGTGCCGATCCTGATCCAGGTCTACTTCACTTCAGGCCTGGCCTACCTGCTCAACCGCCGCCTGGGCGTGGCGCATTGCGTGGCCGGCCCTTCGGCGTTGATTGGTGCCAGCAATTTCTTCGAACTGGCGGTAGCCACAGCCGTAGGACTGTTCGGCGTGCATTCGGGGGCGGCGCTGGCGACGGTGGTGGGTGTACTGATCGAGGTGCCGGTCATGTTGTCTGTGGTGCGGATCGTGAACCGTACTCAAGCCTGGTACGAGAGACGCGAAGAGCACTGACACACCGGAGTGCGCCGAAGTCGATTTGCGTTCTTCGCCCCGCACTGTCGTCATCGGCCTGGTGGGGTACCCGTACGCCACGTCATCAACTTCGACCCATGTCGCATATTCCTCATGCCGCTACGGACGTTGCGGCGCCTGCGTCTGCGACGGCTTAACAGCATGCAAAAATGCCAAAAGCGTCTTTGATCAAGCGTTGAATGCAACTGTTCTGATTGGCACCGCGCAGCAGCACGCGTACAGATGACGTGCCATCGAAAAAGGATGGCCGGGCTTCGAAAACCCGTGCGCTTGTTTGACAACGCTTGCCCGCCGGCGTCACCCCTCGTGGCGCCGGCGGGCAATCCGTCTGCCGGCTATGGCGGGCGGAGCGTGGAGGCCCTGTGCCTGCCGGTTTCAACAAGCGCCCGGTTTTCGAGCCACGTCTCCGCCCGCCACCTTTGCGTGGCGGCTGCCGTCTGTCCTGCACGGAGCCTTTGCCATGAGCACCCCCGAATCCTCCCGACTACGCGCGCAGTACGTGCCCGCCAACGCGGACGCGCCTTCGGAAGCACCGCACCCGCACGATCCGCACGGTTTCATCGCCACCCTCGACCGCATTGGCAAGGGCGCCGCCGCCGACGGCCAGCCCTGGCCGGAACGTCATCAGATGCCCGGCCGCCGCGTGGCCTTGGCCGACGCGGACTGCGCATTGACCGGCCTGCGCGTGGCGCTGGAAATGCTGCTGGCTGCCGAGCGCGTGCGCCAGAACGGACCCGACGAGGAGTACGTGGGCGACCGGGTGATGGAGGGCCTGATGATGGTCAGTCTGTCGCTGACAGCACAGGTCAGCGCACGCATGCGGCCGGAAGGGTGATACGGGGAACAACGCTCACTGCAACGCCGGGCACGGCCCGGCGCTGCGGCGCGCGCCACATCACTCGCAGAGTGCGCTGTCTTCCTTCAACGCGGCATCCTGCAGTGGCTGGCGCTGTTCGATCTGCGCACGTTGTTCCGCCGTCGGCTCGCCCAGCCACCATACACGGCAGCGCGCGGTAAGACGGCCAACTATCTTCGACTGATCGGGCGAATACAGCATCGCCAACGCGGTGCCGGGGCAGTCGTGGGCCTGGCAGGCGGTATAGAACCACCACGGCTCACCCTGCAGCACTACCAGTTCGCCAGGACCGCTGGGCCCGCTCAACAGGCGTTCGCGCAGCGATGGAATCTCCTTGTCAGCGGATTCGGCTGCGGCCGTGTTCTTCATCAGGGCGTTGAACGCGGCCAGCACCTTCGGATCCTTGCGGCCGCAGTCGTCCACGGTATTGCCGCCCACCAGGGTGAAGAAATGCGTCGCCAGCGGGTTGTCCGCGCAGGTGAGTTCCCCGCCGGCGCTCGGGTCTTCCGGTTCGCCTTCGTTGTCCCACACCGAGGGGTCCACACCGTCTTCGGCGGACGGTTCCTTCTCCACCACCGTGGCGGTAGCGGCCGGTGCTTCGGTGGTCGGTGCCGGCGCCACAGCAGGTGCAGTCTCGCCAGTCTTCTCCGGTGCCTGTCCGCAGGCTGCCAGCAGCGCGGCCATCATCGCCATCCCTGTGATTCGCATCTTCATTCCGTGTCCTTGTCTGATCTGCGCTGCATCCACCAAATCGGCGGCCGCGTGATTCTAACCAGCGGCGCGCTAGGATGCGTCTGAAGCCTTCCCATCATCGCCAGGGCCTGGACGCATGCGCCGCACACGACTCGCCATGATCTTCTGCAGTGCCCTGCTGATGGCATCGCCGGCAATTGCCCACGATGCAGAAGGCGCGAAGCCCGCACAGCCGCTTCCCGATATCGCGCTGCCCGCACCGCTGGACCGTGTACTGCGCGACTACGAGCAGGCGTGGCACACGGGTGATGCCAAGGCATTGGGTGGGCTGTTCGCCGAGGATGGCTTTGTGCTGCAGAGCAACCAGCCGCCGGTGCGCGGCCGCAGTGCGATCGAGGCCGCGTATGCCGGCCAGGGCGGCAGCCCGTTGCGGCTGCGTGCGTTGGCGTATGCGGTGGAGGGGAATACGGGCTACATCATCGGTGCGTACAGCTACGGCAACAACGTGGGAGATACCGGCAAGTTCACGCTGACGCTGAAGCGTGAGGGGGATGGGCCGTGGTTGATCTTCTCGGACATGGACAACAGCAACGCGCGGCCGCGCGCGCGGTGATGAATGCCGCCGGGCATGGCCCGGCGCTACCGGGCACCAACCAAGGTTGGCAGCTACCAGAAGCGGGCTCCGTCCTAGATCCACGCTATGCGTGGATGGGGCGCGCACAGAAAACCCCGGCGCGTGGCCGGGGTTTTCGATTCACTTGAACAGCGTGTCCGGGTATTCCGGTTTCTGTTCCCGCGCCAGCAGTGCGCGCAGGCCTTCTTCCGGCGTCTGCTCGCCGTGCAGCACGGCGCGCACGCGGTCGGAGATCGGCAGGTCGATGCCATGGCGGCGCGCCTGTCGCATCACTTCGTCGGCGGTCTGCACCGATTCGACCACCTGGCCGATTTCGCGCACGGCATCCTGCAGCGTCTGGCCACGGCCCAGGGCCAGGCCCAGGCGGCGGTTGCGCGACAGGTCGCCGGTACAGGTCAGCACCAGATCGCCCAGGCCCGCCAGGCCCATCAGCGTTTCCGGCTTGGCACCGATGGCAGCGGCCAGGCGCAGCATCTCGTTGAGGCCACGGGTGATCAGGCCGGCACGGGCGTTGAGGCCCAGCTGCATGCCATCGGCCACGCCGGTGGCCACGGCCAGCACGTTCTTCATCGCACCGCCCAGCTCGGCACCGACCATGTCGTCGCCGGTGTAGGCGCGGAACGCCGGGCCATGCATCGCCTCGGCCACCGTCTGCGCGAACTCGGGCACGTCGCCGTGCACGGTGATCGCGGTCGGCAGGCCCTGGGTGACTTCCTTGGCGAACGACGGCCCGGTGACGACGGCCAGCGGCACGTCCTCACCCAGCACTTCGCGCGCCACTTCATGCAGGAAGCGGCCCGAACCGGGTTCGAAGCCCTTGGTGGCCCAGGCCACGCCGGCACCGGCAGGACGCAGCGGCGCCAGCGCACGCACGGTTTCGCCGAAGGCATGCGAGGGGGTCACCACCAGGATCCAGGCCGCGCCCTCCACCGCCGACGCCAGGTCAGTGGTAGCACGCAGGCTGTCCGGCAGCGGGATGCCCGGCAGGTAACGCGGGTTCTCGTGGCGCTGGTCGATGGCTTCGACCACGGCAGCATCGCGCCCCCACAGCACGGTCGGATGACCGTGCCGTGCGAGCAGGCTGGCCAGCGCGGTTCCCCAGGAACCGGCGCCAAGCACGGCGATCTTGTCAGCGGTAGTGCTCATCCGTGACGTCGCGGCAGGAATCAGGCGTTGCCAGCCGGCTCGGAGTCAGCCAGCGACGGTGCGTCGCCCTGCTCCTGGCGCTGGCGCAGGGTTTCTGCGTACAGGCCTTCGAAGTTGATCGGCTGCAGGAAGAACGGCGGGAAGCCGCCGGCCTGGATCAGGTCGCTGATCAGCTGGCGCACGTACGGGAACAGGATATTCGGGCACTGGGTGCCGAGCAGCACGTCGATCGACTGCGGGTCCAGGCCGACCAGGCCGAACACGCCGGCCTGCTTCACTTCGGCCACGTAGGCGGTGCGCTCACCGGCCTGGCAGGTCAGGGTCACGGCCAGCACGACTTCGAAGGCGTTCTCACCCAGGCGCTGCACCTGCTGGTTCAGGTTCAGCTGCAGCTCCGGCTGCACCTGGTCATTGAAGATGGTCGGGGCGTTCGGCGACTCGAAGGAGACGTCCTTGACGTAGATCTTCTCGACGGTGAAAGCGGGGCCGGTGGCGGCATCGACCGGCGCAGCAGCGCCGTTGGTGATCTCTTCGGACATTTCCAGTAACTCCAATGAATGCAATGAAAACGATGGTCGAATTACTGCGATGGGGGCGGGATCAGGCCCATACAAGGCCGGATCCGCCACCTGCGGCAATCAGTTGCGGCCCTTGACCAGCGGCAGTTCGGCCTGCTGCCAGGCGGGAATGCCGCCGTCGAGCACGTAGACCTTCTCGAAGCCGGCCTTCTTCAGCGCCTTGGCGGCGGTTTCCGAGGCGTTGCCGCTGCGGCACACCAGCACCACCGGCGACTGCTTGGCGTTGGCCACCAGCTTGTGGTCCGGGCCGAAGGCACTGGCCTGGGCGTTGCGGCTGCCGGCAATGTGGCCCTTCTCGAAGTCACCGCTGGCCGACAGGTCGACCACCACCGTGCCGCCCGCGTTCATCAGCTGGGTCAGTTCGGCGGGCTTGATGCCCTTGAAGCCCCGGAACAGGCGGCGGATCTCGGTGACGATGATGGCCACGGTCAGGCCGACCAGGGCCGCGGACAGCATCGGGTTTCGGCCTGCAAAGGCCAGCAACTCTTCGTAATTCACTCAGGTCACGGGTCGATTAAGCGGGCGCCGATTGTCGCACAAGCCGGACGCGGCCCGTCACTGCCCCTTCCACAGGTCCGGCAGGCCGGCGGTCTGCCACCAGCGCTTGGCCTCCGGATCCCAGCGCCAGCGCTCGACCACCATCACGGTGCGTTCGGCCTGGGTGTTCTGGTTGATCACCCCGATTTCGACCCGGCGCTCGACCAGGCCGCCTTCCAGCGCCGCGCTGCTGCGCTCGCGGTAAGACGACACGCGCAGCTGCGCGTAGCGGTTGAGCTCGAACTCGGTGGGCGGCTTTTCCTTGCGCAGCTTGGGGTCCAGATAGCCGATGGCATCGTCCATGCTGCCCCAGCGGATGGTGGCGCCGTAGGCGATCTGGGTCTCTTCCAGCAGCTTGCGCTGCTTGCGGCTCAGGTCGTCGGCCGAAGCCACGGCGCTGACCAGCAGCAGGGAACACATCAGGAACTGGATGAGGCGGCGCATCGGTGGTTTCCCCAGAACGTCAGCCTGCCATCCTACCCTTTGGCGAAGGCAACAAAGCGACCGCTGAACTCGGCGGCAGGCTTGCCATCGGCACCGGGCTGGGTGGCGATGATGCTGATGCGGGCCTTGCGGCGCTGGCGGAAGGTGTTCAGGAAGGCGTCCCAGCCGGTGGCCTCGGCCGCTTCGGCGTGGGCGTGCAGGTCTTCGTAGACCGGGGCCAGGTAGCGCAGGTTGCTGTCGGCCACGTAGACCTCGGCATCGTGGCCGGCCAGGCGCAGGCGCAGGCTGACCAGCGCCCAGCCGGACAGGGTCAGCACCGAGGCCAGGCTGCCACCGAAGGCGTTGCCCTTGTCGTTGACGTTGGCGGCCAGCGGCGCGGTGATGCGCAGCACGCCGTCGGCATAGCCGTCGAGCTGGATCTGCATGGCGCGCACCGCCGGCATGCAGTCCAGCACGTCCTGCAGGGCGGCCAGCGAGGAAGTCAGAGCATCAACGGACATCGGAGCAGAGACCACGACAACGAAGGGCCCGCATAATGCAGGCAATGGCCGACCATACGATACCCACTGGCGCCGCCGGTTCCGAGCCGGGCTGGACCTTCATTTCGCTGCGACCGCAGGGCCAGAATTCCGCACTGCGCCGCGCCGTTGCTGGGCTGGGCGGGCATGTGGTGGCCCTGCCACCCTGGCGCCTGCAGCGCTTGAACGGCATGCCAGTGGTGCGTCAGCTGCAACGCGCGCTGAACTGCGATCGGGTGGTGTTCACCAGCCCGGCCGCCGTGACCGCGGCCGCCACCCTGCTGCCACTGGCCGAGGCGCAACGCAGCCCGTGGCTGACCGTGGGCGAAGGCACCGCGCGCGCACTGCGGGCGCAGGGCGTCGGCGAGGTGCATGCACCGCAGCGGATGGACAGCGAGGGCCTGCTGGCGCTGCCGGTGCTGGCCGAGGCGCGGGGCCTGCGCATCGGACTGGTCACCGCGCCCGGCGGACGCGGGCTGATTGCTGCACACCTGCAGGCCGCAGGCGCCACGATCGAACGTGCCGATGTCTACCAGCGCCGCCTGCTGCGCCTGTCGCCCCGCACGCTGGTTCGATTGGCGCATTCAGCGCAGCCGTGGGTGTTGGCGGCGAGCAGTGGTGAGGCGTTGCTGCATTTCTGGCAGCAGCTTCCGCCGGCATTGCAGCAACGCCTGCAGACCCAGGCCACCGTCGTCGTGGCCAGCGAACGGCTGGGCGATCAGGCGCATGCACTGGGGCTGCAGCGCGTGGTGCGCGCGGCCGGGCCCACCACGGCACAGCTGGTGGCCGCTGCACACGCCACGCTCACCGTCCCGGCAGCGACCTGAACAGGGACGTGGGTCACGCTTGCCGCTGTGGTCGGCAACAGTGATGCTGTGCACAACGCGGCCTGCCGGATCCTGACCGGCGACGTTGCCGACAAGGAAGCCCCATGAACGAGACTCCGCCCGTTTCCCCGCCCCGTCGCCCCGCGCGCTGGCTGCTGCCGCTGGCCGGGGTGGTCGTGCTTGGCGTGGGCGGCTATGCCGGCTGGTACGTCTGGCAGCAGCAACAGCACGAACAGGAAGCGCAGGCACAGACCATGGCCGTGCAGCTGCAGGGCCTGGAGGCGACGCTGGATGCACTGCGCCGCGACCAGCGCGCGACCAGCCAGCGCCTGCAGGATGCGGCGACCACCAACCGCGTGCTGCGCGACGAGATGCTGGGCCTTTCGCAGCGCAGTGCGCTGCTGGAAGAGAACCTGGCCAAGCTGGCCGACAGCGCCAACCAAGGCCGCCAGGCGGTACAGCGCGATGAGGCCGAACTGCTGCTGACCCAGGCGGCGCAGCGGCTGAATTATGCCGACGACGTGGAAGGCGCGCGCCGCCTGTATGCACAGGCCGCCACCGCGCTGGCCGATCTGCCCGACAGCGATGGCCTGAACCTGCGCCAGGCATTGGTGCAGGAGCGCGATGCACTGGATGCGCTGGGCGCCGGCCCGCGCGTGCGGTCGCTGCAGCGGCTGGATGCCTTGGCCAGGGCACTGCAGGGGCTGCCGTCGCAGGTGACCGGCAACGCTGCGACCGACACCGCAAAACCGTGGTGGCAATCGACGCTGGCCCCGTTCGTGGACATCACCCCGAGCCGCCAGAATGGCCCGCTGACCGCCGCCGAACGTCGCAATGCCGACGACGCCCTGCAGCTGGAACTGACCCTGGCGCGCGCCGCGATCGAACGCGGCGACCGCACGGGCCGCGATACCGCACTGGAACGCGTGGAGCACTGGGCACAGCGGCGTTGGCCGGATTCACCGGCCCTGCGCGCGCAACGTGCTGAACTGAAGGCCTTGCGCGAGCTTCCGCTGCAGGCCAGCAACACCGTGCTTGGCAGCACCCTGCAGCAACTGCGCACCCAGACCGACCGGAGGTAGTCCCGCATGAAACCCCTGCAATCCCTGGTTGTGCTGTTGCTGGCGGTGGCCATCGGCGTGGTGGCCGCGCAATGGCTGGGCGCCGATGACCTCAACCGTTTCGGTGAAGTAACCCTGCGCTACGGCGGTTACGACTACCACAGCAACCTGCCGAAGGTGGCGCTGCTGTCGGTGATCGCAGTGCTGGTGCTGTGGCTGCTGTGGAGCCTGATTGCCGCACCGTTCCGCGCCTGGGGCCGCTACCGCCGCAAGCAGGGCCGGGTGCGCCTGATCGACGGCCTGCAGGCCTACGAGCACGGCCAGTGGCAGCGTGCCGAGAAGCTGCTGGATGGCGCTGCCAAGGACCCGGAAGTGAGCGCGGTGGCGCTGGCCAATGCCGTGCGCAGCGCACAGGCACGTGCCGACGGCCCCGCCGGTGAAGCGCTGCTGCAGCGTCTTGGCGAGAGCGATGCCACCCTGCAGGCGCTGCTGCGCGCCGAACAGCTGCTGGCGCGCGATCTGCCGGTGGATGCGATCAACGCATTGGACGTGGCGGCGATCCAGCCGCTGCCGCCGCGCGGCCTGTGGCTGCGTACCGAAGCGCTGGCGCGTGCCGGCCGCGCACACGAGGCCTATGGCCAGCTGGGTGCGCTGCGCCAGAGCAAGGTACTGCCGGCCGAATCAAACAGCGAACTGGAAGCCCGCCTGGCCGCACAGGCGCTGCTGGAAGCGGCCGACGTCAACGCACTGGCCGCACAGTGGGAAGCCACGCCGAAGGCGCTGCGGCCGACCCCGGACGTGGTGGGCGCCTATGCCAGCCGTGCGGTGGCCCTGAACTGGGATGAGCCGGCGCTGCTGGCGCTGGAACAGGCGCTGGACCAGCGCTGGGACGACGAACTGGTGGCGCTGTACGGCCGCCTGCCGGCCGAGCGCCTGGCCACCCGCCAGGCCAACCTGGCGCGCTGGCGCAATGTGCATGATGGCTCGGCCGCACTGCATCTGGCGCAGGGCCGCGTGGCCCTGGCCCAGCAGCAGTGGGATGCCGCCGATACGTTCCTGCACGAGGCCATCGCCGCCGGCGCCGGTGCCCCGGCGTGGGAAGCGCTGGGCGAACTGTTCGCGCAGCGTGGCGAGCACGCGCTGGCCGCGCAGTGCCTGGCCAATGCGCTGCGACTGCAGCGCGGCGAGGACAGCGTGGCGCTGGTGCGCGGCAGCGAGGCGCCGCTACGTGCCACGGTGGAAGAGCAGCCGATCGCGGTGCAGCCGCCGGTGTATGACGCCAATGAAGAGCGCGACGAGTTCGGCAACCCGCGGTTGCCGTGAGGCGTGCCGACCAACGGTCGGCACCCACCGGAGCAACAAAAAAAACGCCGCCCATTGGGCGGCGTTTTCGTACCAGCGCTGCCGGCCAGCGGCCGGCACTACCGTGATGCTCAGCGTTCGACGATCGCCACCACGCCCATGCCGCCGGCGGTGCAGATCGACACCAGCGCGCGGCCACCGCCGCGTTCGGCCAGCTGCTTGGCTGCGGTAGCAATCACACGTGCACCGGTGGCGGCGAACGGATGGCCGGTGGCCAGCGACGAGCCCAGCAGGTTGATCTTGTCCGGGTCGATACGGCCCATCGGCGCATCCAGGCCCAGGCGGTTGCGGCAGTAATCCTCGCTCTCCCACGCACGCAGGGTGCACAGCACCTGTGCAGCGAAGGCCTCGTGGATCTCGTAGATGTCGAAGTCCTGCAGGGTCAGGCCATTGCGCTTGAGCATCTCCGGCACGGCCACGGTCGGTGCCATCAGCAGGCCTTCGCCATGCACGAAGTCCACCGCAGAGACGTGCGCATCGCGCAGGTACGCCTGCGGCTCATGGCCGTGCGCACGCGCCCACTCTTCACTGGCCAGCAGCACCGCGGCGGCGCCATCGGTCAACGGCGTGGAGTTGGCGGCGGTCAGGGTGCCACGGCCGGAGACCTTGTCGAAGGCCGGCTTTAGCGTGGCCAGCTTTTCCAGCGAGGTATCCGGACGCAGTATGTTGTCGCGCTCGACGCCACGGAACGGTGCGATCAGATCGTTGAAGAAACCGCGCTCATAGGCAGCGGCCAGCTTCTTGTGCGAGGACACCGCCCACTCGTCCTGCGAGTCGCGCGAGATGTTCCATTCCTTGGCCATGTCCTCGCAGTGGTCGCCCATGCTCTTGCCGGTGCGCGGCTCGGCCACGCCCGGGAACTCGGGCTTGAGCTCGGAGAACTTGAAGCCGGAAGTGAGCGCGCGGATCTTGTCGCCAGTGCTCTTGGCACGGTTGGCGGCCAGCAGGCGCGCGCGCAGCTTCTTGCCGTAGACGATCGGCACGTCGGAGGTGGTGTCCGAACCGCCGCCGATGCCCGATTCGATCTGGCCCAGCGCGATCTTGTTGGCGACGGTGATGATGCTGTCCAGCGAGGTGCCACAGGCGCGCTGCAGTGTGATGCCCGGGGTCAGCGGCGACAGGCCGGACGACAGCGTGGCTTCACGGCCCAGGTTCCAGTCGCTGGAGTGCTTGATCACCGCACCCATCGCCACTTCACCCAGCTGCTGGCCGTGCAGGCCGAACCGTTCGACCAGCGCGCCCAGCGTACGGACCGACATGCCGAGGTTGCCGACATCCGAATACGCGGTGTTCTGGCGGCAGAACGGAATGCGGACGCCACCGAGGATGGCGACGGGACGAGCGTTGGGCATGGAGATACCTGGCATGGATGAGGGTGTCTGCAACATGGCCTGCACGGCGGAGCAGGCATAATGGAGCCAAGTGTAGCTGCCGCCCTGTGATGGGCCAACCGTGGAACCATGAGCAAACCCGACCCCGCGATGAATGCCCTTGGCGTGCTGGCCCTGGAACTGGCCGGCGGTGAAATCCCCCGCCAGGCGGTACTCAGCGCCGAACAGGCCGGTGAACTGGCCGATCGCGTCGGCCGCGACCTGTCCAAGCTGGTGCCGCAGGTGGCCGAGCTGGACCTGGTGTTCGCCGCCGCCCATTTCGACCCGGCCGAGGTGCTGCGCCCGGGCTGGCCGATCCACCGCCGCCTGGAAGAACTGCAGATGCGTGCCCCGGGCCGCAACCAGGGCCCGCGCCTGCTGGCCTTTGGTACCGACGCCCAGGGCGACGTGCCGCTACCGTTCCAGGCCGACGCCAGCCTGGTGGGCGGCGGCCTGCGCGTGGTGCCGTTCCTGCTGACCGGCAGCGACGTGGCGACGACCAATGCGGTGGCCGAGGCGCTGGAAGACACGCTGCTGGCCAACGGCATGGCCCATGCCGACACCGCGTTGATGGCGCAGAACACCTTCGGTGCCCGCATCGAGCACGCGCGCTATTTCACTGTGAATGATCTGGCCGCGATGATGTCGATGCAGTACGACAACCAGGGCCTGGCTGCGCTGTGGCCGCTGATCGAGACCGCGATCATGGCCCCCGGTGAAGACGAATGGCTCAACGCCGCGCCCGAGCCGCTGCTGCGTTACACGCATGGCGAAGCACGCATGGCGCTGTTCGATCCGGCCGGCTGGTGCGCGCACTACGATCACGGCAAGAACGATTGCGACCGCCTGAAGGGCATCTACGAGCAGTTCCTGATGCGCCAGCGGCAGATGGCCGCGGTGCTGGAAGCGCATGGCGTGCCGGTACTGTTCGTGCACTGCGAGGCCGGCCAGGACGCGCGCGAGCTGCTGGCGCGCTGAAGGCGGGTAGTGCCGGCCGCTGGCCGGCAACATCCGGATCTACGATTGCCGGCCAGCGGCCGGCACTACCGATCAGGAAAAACGCCGGCTTGCGCCGGCGTTTTCCGTTTCAGCAGAAATAGCCGCAGTGCTGTTCGTGCACTGCGAGGCCGGCCAGGACGCGCGCGAACTGCTGGCGCGCTGAAGACGGGTAGTGCCGGCCGCTGGCCGGCAACCTCCGCATTTGCGATTGCCGGCCAGCGGCCGGCACGACCGATCAAGAAAAACGCCGGCTTGCGCCGGCGTTTTCCATTTCCAGCAAAAGCGCGCTTACGGCGCCTTCTGGATCACCGCGCACGCCAGGCGCGCGCCGGCATTGCCGGTCGGCTGGGTCTTGTAGTCATCCGCATCGGCGTGGACGATCAGGCCACGGCCGATGATGTCGAAGTCATCACCCTTGCCGATGTTGACGTTGCTCGACACCGGGCCGTCGATGGTGGCCACGCCCTTGTCGTCGGCCTTGATGTTGGGCATGTCGCCGCCGTGGTGCGGATCGGTGGCGACGTTGCCGTGGTCCTGCTTGCCCGGGTTGAAGTGGCCACCGGCACTCATGCCGTCCGGAGCGCTGCAGTCGCCCTTCTCGTGAATGTGGAAGCCGTGCTCGCTGCCCGGCTTCAGGCCGCTGATCTGGCCGGTCACGTGGACCTTGCCATCGACCACCTTGAAGGTGACGCTGCCCTTGGTCTCGTTGCCCTGGGTCGGTGCCAGCTCGGCGCTGGCCGTAGCATCGGCAGCCGGTGCAGCCGCCGGGGCCGGCGTTGCAGCCGGTTCGGTGGTGGCACCGTCGGCCGGCGCGGCCGGCGGGGTTTCAGCCTGCGGCGCGGCCGGCTGCTGGTTGCAGGCCGCCAGGCCCAGCGCAGCAATGGCTGCGAACAGCGAAGTGTGGATCAAGCGCATGGAATCTCTCCCTGGATGATGCCTGCAGTGATCAGCGGACAACCCGGATCACGCCACAGGCGATGCGGACGCCGGCATTGCCGGCGGGCTGGCTGCGATAGTCGTCGGCGTTGGCATGCACGACCAGTGCACGTCCGGCGATATCGGTGGCGGCGCCTCCGCCAAGGGTAACGCCCTTGAGGTGGATATCGACGTTGGCGCGGCCCTGGGCGTCGGCACGCAGATTGTCCATGTCGCCCAGGTGGTGCTTGCCGGTGCCGGCGCGGCCATGCACAGCGCCACCGGGATTGAAGTGATTGCCGGCACTGCTGGCATCCACCGCACTGCAGTCGCCGCGCTCGTGGATGTGGAAGCCGGCCTGCTGCATCGGCTGCAGGCCACCGATCAGGCCGGTGATGTGGATACCGCCGGGCTCCACCATCAGTGCAATGCGGCCACTGACAATGCTGGCCGAGGCCGGCGCAAGATTGGCCTCGCCCTGCTTCGCTGCGCTGACCACGGTCGGCGGCGGCGGAGTAGGTTCGGTCTTTTTCGGCGCGCTGCCGCAGGCAGACAGCAGCACGGCGGCGGACAACGGCAGGATGGCAAAGGACAGACGCATCAAAGACTCCTTGCAGATGACACTAAGCGTTGCATCGTCCATGAACGATCAACAGTTCGGCAAGCGGGCGCGAGGATCGCGTGCAGGGGCCGTTCAATGGCCCCCGCGGCGGCGTCCGGCGCCCAGCTTGCGGGTAAGGGTATTGCGGCCAAGGCCCAGGCGGGCCGCGGCTTCGGCACGGCGGCCGTGGGTGATCTGCAGCGCGGCCTCCAGCAGGGCATGGTCGACCCGCTCGCGCACCTGCGCGTGCAGCCCTTCCACGCCTTCGGCCAGCTGACGGCGTGCCCATTCGGCCAGCAGCGCTTCCCACTGCCCCGGATCGGCGCTGGTGGTGCTGCTGCGACGACCGCGCGTACGGTTGAGCGCGGTATCGACGTCGGCCACGCCGATGGTGTCGGCGGCCGCCAACGCCGCCATCCGCCAGCACATGTTTTCCAGTTCGCGCACGTTGCCCGGCCAGTCGTGTTCGCGCAGCGCCTGCAGTGCGGCCGCGGTCAGCCGCTTCGGCGGCGTATCCAGCTTGCGCGCGGCGGCGGCCAGGAACGTACTGGCCAGCTGTGCGATGTCCTCGCGGCGCTCGCGCAGCGGTGGCAGCTGCAGGCGCACCACGTCGAGGCGGTGCAGCAGGTCGGCGCGGAACTTTCCTTGTGCAACCAGCCCTTCCAGGTCCTGGTGGGTGGCGGCGACCACGCGCACGTCGACGCGGATCAGTTCACGGCCACCGACGCGGAAGAACTCGCCCTGCGCCAGCACGCGCAGCAGCCGGGTCTGCAACGGCAGCGGCATGTCGCCGATCTCATCCAGGAACAGTGTGCCGCCATCGGCCTGCTCGAAGCGGCCGATATGGCGGCGCTGCGCGCCGGTGAAGGCGCCGGCTTCGTGGCCGAACAACTCGCTTTCCAGCAGCTCGGACGGGATTGCAGCGGTATTGAGCGCGACGAAGGGCCCCTGCGCGCGCGGTGATTCGCGATGCAGCGCATTGGCCACCAGCTCCTTGCCGGTGCCGGTCTCGCCGGTGATCAGCACCGCCAGCGGTGCCTGCGCCAGGCGACCGATGGCGCGGAACAGCGCGCGCATCGGCGGGGTATCGCCCACCAGTTGCGGCGGTTGGTCGCTATGCGCTTCGGCCGCAGGTGTGGCCGCCGCCAATGCCGGTGCGACGGCCGGCAGCACCCGTTGCGCCAGTGCCACCGCATCGTCCAGATCGAACGGCTTGGACAGGAATTCATGCGCGCCACCGCGGAACGCGCCGGCCGTGCTGGCTACATCGGTATAGGCCGACATCACCACCACCGGCAGCTGCGGCAGCGCGGCCTTGAGCTTGTCCAGCAACACCAGGCCATCGTCGCCGGGCATGCGCACATCGGTGAACAGCAGCGCCGGTGGCGGGCCTTCGCTCAACGCCTGCAGGGCGGGTGCGGCGCTGTCGAAATCGACGACCTGGTAGCCCGCCTCGCGTAGCGCGGTGCACAGCACGAAGCGCACGGCCCGATCGTCATCGACCACCCAGATGCACTGCGGGGACGAAGAAGACTCAGACATCGCGCGGGGCCTCCTCGGCCGGGGCGGGGCCGCTGACGATCGGCAGCAGCAGGGTGAACACGGTATGGCCCGGGCGCGAGCGGTAGGTCAGCGTGCCGCGATGCTCGCGCGCCACCTGCTGGGCCAGCGCCAGACCCAGGCCAGTGCCTTCGGCACGGCCACTGACCAAGGGCAGGAACAGGTGTTCAGCCAGTTCCTCGGGAACGCCACGGCCGTCGTCGGCGATTTCCAGGCGCAACGCCAGCGTGTGCAGCTGCTCGGCAATGCGCACGCCATGCTCCACGCGGGTACGCAGGGTGATGTTGCCGGCGCCGGCCTGGATCGCGTTGCGCACCAGGTTCCAGACCGCCTGGGTAAGGCGGTCGGCGTCACCATGGAATTCGGGGATGCTGGGGTCGTAGTCACGCTGCAGGCGCACCGCCCAGCCGGCTTCGCTCTCGGCCAGGCGCAGCACGCGTTCCAGCGCGGCATGGATGTTCAGTTCGGCATGCGGCGCCGCCGGGGCCGGCGACAGCAGCTGGTCGAGCAGGCCGTTGAGGCGCTCGATCTCCGAGCCGATCAGTTCGATCAGCTCACGTTCGCTGGCGTCGCGCTGCGCCGCGCGGCGGGCCAGCAGCTGGGCCGCGCCCTTCAGCCCGGCCAGCGGGTTGCGCAGCTCGTGGGCCAGCCCCTTCAGCGCCGCGCTGAGCGCGCTGGGCAGCGCCTGGGTGGGATCGAGTCCTGGGAACTCATCGACCGGATGCGCCTCCAGCAGCCAGCCGCCATCGTCGCGGCGGCTCATCCAGCCCTCGGCGAAGCGCGGCGTCTCTCCGGGCACCGCCAGCGCCAGCCGGTTCAAGCGCAGGCTGTCGCGCTCATCGCGGGCCAGGAAATGGGCCAGGGCTTCGCCCTGCACTTCCAGTGCGGCCAGCGGCCGACCCAGCAGGCGCCGGACGCTGACGCCCAGCCAGCGGGCGAAGGCCGGATTGCAGCCGGCAATGCAGCCATCGGCCCCGGCCCAGGCCAGCGGCGTGCCCAGGGCATCGAGGGACGGCGGGGGTGCGGGGTCGGACATTGCACCAATGTAGTGCAAAACGGGGGTTCGGGGTCAGAGCCCTTTCCTCGGGGAAAGGGATCTGACCCCTTGCGCTGCGGGGTCCGGGGTCGGATCCCATTCCGTCAGGAAAGGGCTCTGACCCCTGCCGCAGGTCGAGCAAGCTCGACCACTACCAGATGCGTGGCCGGTTACAGCTTCATGTTCAGGCCGACGAACACGCTGCGGCCCGGGGCCGGCGAGAACATCGGGCGGGCGCTGTCCCAGAAGAAGCTGTCGTACCAGGCGTAGGCGTACTCGCGGCCGGTAACGTTCTTCAGCTGCAGGTCCACGCTGAAACGCGGGGTGAGCTGATAGGCAGCACTGAGGTCGAGCACGGCGAAGCCACCGAACTTGCCGGCCACGTTGCGTTCTTCCAGGTAGTAATCGCCCTGTGCACGCGCCTGCAGGCCCAGCCGCAGCGCATCAGCGGCGCGGTAATCCACACCCAGATTGCTGATATGGCGCGGGGTGGCAGCCACTTCGCGGCCCTGCAGGGAAATGCCGGCATCGCGGTCGTCGCGGGTGATCTTCGCTTCCTGGTAGGCGTGCGAGGCCCATACCGTCCAGTCGTCGCCCAGTTGCAGGCTCAGCTGCGCATCCACGCCGCGTCGGCGGGTCTTGCCCAGGGTGACCGTGGTGCCAGTGGCCGGCATGTTGGATACCTCGTTTTCCGCGTCCTGCTGCCACACCGCCAGGCGCGCCTGGGCGCCCTGGAACGGCAGGAACTTCAGGCCCAGCTCCATGCCGGTATTGGTGGACGGCTGCAGCGGCGCCTGCCCCGGAGTGAGATAGGCCGGTGCGGTGGAGCCGGTCAGCACCTGGAAGGTGCGGCCCCAGTTGGCATAGACGTGGGTGGTCTGGCCCAGGCTGTGGATGACGCTCAGCTTGGGCTGACCGATGCTGCCGTAGTCCTGCAGGCGTCCGCGGACGCCGTTCATCAGGTGCGTGCTGCCACTGAAGCGATCGATACGATAGGCCGGCACGATCTTCCACGCCTCGGCGGGCAGGTAGATGGCCTGCACGTAGGCGCCCCAGTTGTCGAAGCTGTGGCGGTCGTCGTTCTGCACGCGCGCCGGCGGCTGGCTGTAATCGGTCGGTTCGGCGTAGGCGTAGCGCTCGCGGATATAGCCGTTGTCCTGCTGCTCGTAGTTCAGGCCGCCCTCGACAGTAAGCGCGGAACTGGCCTGCCAGGTCAGGGTGCTGAGCAGGCCAGTCTGGCGCTCATCCCACACGCGGCGCTGGCGCGGCAGGTTGCCGGTGGGCAGGTTGCTGAAGGTCACGCGGCGGTCGTCTTCGTAGCGGTTGTAGTACAGCCGCGTGCCGAAGGTGAGTGCGTCGGACAGCTTCATATCCAGGTGCGCGGCAAGCTGGCGCATGTCGCGGTCATCACCGTCGTTGCCGTTGCGCAGCTCGCTGCCACGGCGGTGCGTGCGCAGTTCCCCGGCGGTCATGAAGCCCGGTTCGTCGGCCTCATGGTGGTAGGCGCGCGCCGTCAGGCCCACGCGCAGCCCTTCGTCCAGCGTGCCGAAGAACCACTTGCCGCCCAGCGAGTACTTCCTGGAGGTGTCGTGGTCGCGATAACCATCGCTGGCCTGGGTGCCGACAAAGTAGTTCTGCGCGAAGCCATTGGCTTCGCGGCCAACCGCCAGCTGTGCATCACGGGTGTTGTAGCTGCCGTAGGCCAGGCGCGCATCGGTGTAGCTGCCACCCTGGCGCGTACCGAAGTTCACGTTGCCGCCGATGTTGTGCAGGCCATAGCGCGGATCGTTGGTACCGCGCACTACTTCGATGTAGCTGATGTCCAGCGGAAACAGCATGTCGATGAAGCGCTGGTTGCCGCTGTTGACGTTGCTGGGGATGCCGTCGATGAGGGTCTTGATGGCGTTGAGGTAGCCCTCGCCGTTGAAGGCGCGGAAGCTGACCTTGCCCGATTCGGCACCCTGCCGCGTTTCGGTGAGCTGGATGCCGGGCATCTGCCCCAGCAGCTCCCAGCTGTGCGAGACGTTGCGGTCTTCGATCTGGTCCGCGCCGAGCACGTCCACCGAAGTCAGCACCTGGTGCGCGCTGAGCTGGCCTTCGCCATGCTGGTGCACCTGCACCTTGCCGAGGGTGAGCGCGGCATCGGCGGACTGTGCGAAAGCTTCAGGGGCGAACGGAGCGGCCGCGAGGGCGGCCACAAGGGTGGGAGTCTTCATGGGAAGGGGCGGCTGCTGTGAAATGTAATCATATAACATTTCACATGCCCGCTTTTGCAGCGTCGAGCAAGGCTCGGCGCTACAAGGGTGGGAGCCGTGGGGATTACACCGGGTAGCCGGTGGCTTCCCGTGCCTTCTTCCAGGCGGCTTCGAATTCACGCGCGGAGATTTCGTCGTCCTCGTCGAAATCCAGGAACGACACCGGCTGGTCGGCCAGCAGGAAACGGTCATCGCTGTGGGCGTGCTCGTCGGCCCAGACCATCCTGGTGCCGTAGATTTCCACCTGGCGCACGATCTTCTCGCCACGGGCTTCCATCAGCACGTTGCCCTTGCCCAGGCCCGATTCGGCCCAGTGCTTGTAGTACTTCTTTGCGGCGGACTTCGCGCCGGGTTTTGCGTTGTGCTTTGCGTAGGTCATTGCAGGGGTCCTGGCCGCAGGCGCGGCCGGAAAGTTCGGAATGGCGCCATTATCAGGCATCCGGGGTCAGAGCCCTTCCCTTTGGAAAGGGATCCGACCCCTGCTGCTTCAGTTCGGCAGGGGCACGCCCTTCGGCCACAGCATCCAGATATTGCCCTTCTGCTTCATGTCGCCGGCCAGCTTGCCGGCGGCATCGCCGCTGCCCCAGTAAAGGTCGGCGCGCACCTCACCGGCGATGGCGCCGCCGGTGTCCTGCGCGGCCACCGGGCGCACCACCGGGGTGCCGTCCGGGCGCGTGGTGGAGAGCCACAGCAGGCTGCCCAGCGGCACCACGCTGCGGTCCACCGCCACGCTGTAGCCGGCGGTGAGCGGCACGTTCAGTGAACCGCGCGGGCCTTCCGGGCTGTCCGGATTGCGCACGAAGAACACATAGCTGGGATTGCTGCGCAGCAGTTCCGGCACGCGCGCGGGATTGGCCCGGGCCCAGGCGCGGATCGCGTCCATGGTGACGTCTTCCTTCTTCAGCTGGCCCTGGTCCACCAGCCAGCGCCCGATGGCGCGGTAGGGGTGGCCGTTCTGCTCGGCGTAGGCCAGCCGCACCTGCTTGCCATCGGCCAGGCGCACGCGGCCGGAGCCCTGGATCTGCAGCAGCTGCAGGTCCATCGGGTCGGTCAGCCAGGCCAGCACCGGCGCCTTGGCGCCCTTGGCCGCGATGGTACCGGCGTCGTCGTAGGGCTTGAGCACCTTGCCTTCGACGCGACCGCGCAGGCGCTTGCCCTTCAGTTCCGGGTAGAGGCTGTCCAGCTGCACCACCACCAGATCATCGGGAGTGCCGTAGACCGGCACCGTCGCCTTGTCGGTGCGGGTCAGGCTGCCGGCATAGATCGGCTCGTAGTAGCCGGTAATCAGTCCGTCGGCCTGGTGGCCACCGGCACGCAGCGCATAGACATCAAGGTCGCGCTGCAGGAACTGGCGGATCGCGGCCGGGTCCTTGTCTGACACCGCTGCGGCGGTGGCGCAGGGTTTGGCCCAGACCGCATCGTTCTTCAGGCGGGTGCAGCTGCAGCGCCAGGCGACGAAACCGGCCTGCAGATCGCTGTCGGAGACGGGTGGCAGCGCGCTCCATGCAGCCTTGGCATAGGTGGCCGCGGGCGGCGTGACCGGCGTCGGCACTTCAGATCCGGTGCGGGGAGCGGTGGTGGCGCAACCGGCGAGCACCGCCGCTGCCAACAGGGTCCAGTGCTTGCGCTTGAAGAAGGTAGCGGAATCAATCATGCCGCCATGGTGGCGGGCCGGCCGCTGGGCGGCAACCCGGCGCGGGGCCAAGCGTTCATGCGCGGGGTCACGGCGTCTGCAGCAGCAGCGAATGCAGGATGCGCGCGTCTTCGGCATCCAGCGTCTTCGGCAGGTCGTCGCGGCCGCGGAAGCGGCGGTGGAAGGCGGCGACGGTGGCTTCGCGGTTGTCCAGTGGATAGCCGAAGCGGGCCAGCGCATTCCACGCGTCGAAGCCTTCCGGTGCCGCGCCGTCGGCGGCGCGCGGCCACACCCCGAAGCCGGCCTCGGCCAGCTGCTGCCAAGGGAAGAAGCGGCTCGGATCCTGCTTGCGCGTCGGCGCCAGGTCGGCATGGGCGATGACCTGACGCGGCGGGATGTTCAGGCGAGTGGTGAGATCGCGCAGCAGCAAGATCAATGATTCGATCTGCGCCTGGCTGAACGGGCTGCGGCCATCGTTGTCGAGCTCGATGCCGATCGAGGCCGAATTGAGATCGGTGATGGTGCCCCAGCGCCCGGCACCGGCGTGCCATGCACGGCGCTCATCGGCGACCAGCTGGTAACGTCGGCCATCGGCGCCGATCAGGTAGTGCGCACTGACCGGCCCACCGCTGTTGGCGGTACGCAGCGTATGCAGGCTCTGCTGCACCGACTTCTGCTCGGTGTGGTGGATGACGATGATGACCGGCGTGCGCGCGTTCTGGTTGGGTGATGGCACCCAGGTGGCGAGCGGGTTGCGGGTTTCCTGCGGCGCGGAGGCACAGGCAGCCAGCAGCAGGCAGGCCGAGAGCATCAGGACAGTGCGGATCAGGTGCATGGCCTGATTGTGCGCGATCAGGCGCGATGATGCATGTCACAAGGAAGATTCGGTAGGTCCACGCCAGGCGTGGATGCGCCACTCCGGCTGTGCCGACCAACGGTCGGCACCCACCAGAGCAGACCCAGACCCCGTGCCAAGCAAGCTTGGCACCTACCAGAACGAGGACAGTGGAAGTGCCGACCAACGGTCGGCACCCACCCCGTCCATGCACCGCTACTTCAGGCCTCGTAGGCGGATTCGCCGTGCGAAGTCACATCCAGGCCGGTGCGTTCGGCCTCTTCGGTCACGCGCAGGCCGACCACGACCTTGACCACCAGCAAGATGACCGCGGTCACCACCGCCGACCACACCACGGTGAGGCCGACGCTGACCACCTGCACCCAGACCTGGTGCGCGATATCCAGATCCGCCTTGGTACCACCCAGCGACTGTGCACTGAACACGCCGGTAAGGATTGCGCCGACGATGCCGCCGACACCATGCACACCGAACACGTCGGCGGTGTCGTCCACTTTCAGCAGGCGCTTGAGGCCCGTGACGCCCCAGACGCAGACCACGCCGGCCACGAAACCGATCACGATCGCGCCGAGCGGACCGACGGTACCGCAGGCCGGGGTGATGCCGACCAGGCCGGCCACCGCACCCGAAGCAGCACCCAGTGCCGATGGCTTGCCCTTGCTGATTGCTTCCACCAGCGTCCAGCCGAGCACGGCGGCGGCGGTGGCCAGCACGGTGTTGAGGAAGGCCAGCGAGGCCACGGTATCGGCGGCGGCAGCGGAACCGGCATTGAAGCCGAACCAGCCCACCCACAGCAGCATCGCGCCGATGTAGGTGAACGGCACGTTGTGCGGCTTCAGCGCGGTCTGGCCGTAGCCCAGGCGCTTGCCGACAAACCAGGCAGCCACCAGGCCGGCAACGCCCGCATTGATGTGGACCACGGTGCCGCCGGCGAAATCGATCGCGCCCAGCTCGCCCAGGTAACCGCCACCCCAGACGATATGTGCCATCGGAATGTAGCTGAGGGTGAACCACAGCGCCGAGAACAGCAGCACCGCGCGGAACTTGATGCGCTCGGCGAAGGCACCGACGATCAGCGCGGTGGTGATGCCGGCAAAGGTCGACTGGAACGCGACGAACAGATAGTCCGGCAGTCCCTTGATCGGCGTGTTGCCGACCGACTCGGGGGTGAAGCCCTTGAGGAAGGCGAACTCGGTGAACGAACCGAAGAACGGATTGCCCGCGCTGAACACCGCGCTGTAGCCGTAGGCCACCCACAGCAGCAGCACCAGCGAGAACACCACCAGGATCTGGCTGAGCACCGACAGCACGTTCTTCGAACGCACCAGGCCGCCGTAGAACAGGGCCAGGCCCGGCACGACCATCAGCAGCACCAGCAGGGTGGAGGTGAGCATCCAGGCCACGTCGCCATGATCATAGGCGGCGGTCGCTTCGGCCACGGCCGGCGCAGCGGCTGCAGCTGCAGGGTCCTGCAGCGGTTCAACGGCCACGCTTTCGCTCGGCAGCGGCGACACCTGCGCCTGGGCGTGGGCATTGCCTGGCCAGGCACCCGCGGCCAGCGCGCTGAGCAGCATCAACAGGCACACGATATGGAACCGGGCTTGCCACCCGGTGAGAAGGCGCATCTTCATGGGGGAGTCTCCGGAAGGGGGTTACAGCGCGTCGGCACCGATTTCGCCGGTGCGGATACGGATGACCTGTTCGACGGCGGTGACGAAGATCTTGCCGTCACCGATCTTGCCGGTGCCTGCCGACGATTGGATCGCTTCGATCACCGCATCGGCACGCTCGTCGGTGACCACGGTTTCGATCTTGATCTTGGGCAGGAAGTCGACGACGTACTCGGCGCCGCGATACAGCTCGGTGTGGCCCTTCTGGCGGCCGAAGCCTTTCACTTCGGTCACGGTGATGCCCGACACGCCTGCATCGGACAGGGCCTCGCGGACCTCGTCGAGCTTGAACGGCCGGATGATGGCGGAGATCAGTTTCATGCGCATGTCCCGAGGGTGGATGGGGCCAGCGCGCCAGCGCGCGTTGGCATCAGGCAACCAGCGGCCATCACTGTGATGGCCGTGGCTGTTGCACCGGACACGTACAGGGCCGGGACGGCCGTGCCTCTCTCCTTGCACGACCGACGCGGGAGGGAGGGCGGCCCTGGTCGCGTATCCGGTCTTTCTCTTGCCCCTGGATAAGCGGGCCAATGGCCCGCGTTCCAATGCAGCGGACTGACAGTCCGCTCTACAACGGCGGGCCTGCGCCCGCCTTGCGGCTCCCCAGCCGCGAAAACGGAAGCGATGGCGGCGGGTGGGAGGGGGAAGCCCACCGCCATCGCATCCGGTCAGCTGGCGTAGTACAGCTGGTATTCCAGCGGGTGGGTGGCCGCGCGGAACTTGGTCACTTCCTGCATCTTCAGCGCGATGTAGCCGTCGATGAAGTCATCGCTCATCACGCCACCGGCCTTCAGGAACTCGCGGTCCTTGTCCAGCGCTTCCAGCGCCTGGTCCAGCGAGGAGCAGACCTGCGGGATCAGCTTCTCTTCTTCCGGCGGCAGGTCGTACAGGTCCTTGTCGCTCGGTGCGCCCGGGTCGATCTGGTTCTTGATGCCGTCCAGGCCGGCCATCATCAGCGCAGTGAAGGTGAGGTAGCCGGACTGGATCGGGTCCGGGAAGCGCATTTCGATACGGCGCGCCTTCGGGTTGGAGACCCACGGAATGCGGCACGATGCCGAACGGTTGCGGGCCGAATAGGCCAGCATCACCGGCGCTTCGAAGCCCGGCACCAGGCGCTTGTAGCTGTTGGTGCCCGAGTTGGCGAAGGCATTGATGGCCTTGGCGTGCTTGAAGATGCCGCCGATGTACCACAGCGCCAGCTGGCTCAGGCCGCCGTAGCCGTCACCGGAGAACAGGTTGGTGCCGCCCTTGGACAGCGACTGGTGCACGTGCATGCCGCTGCCGTTGTCGCCGACGATCGGCTTGGGCATGAAGGTGACGGTCTTGCCGTTGCGGTGCGCGACGTTCTTGATCACGTACTTCATGCGCAGCAGTTCGTCGGCCTTCTGCACCAGGGTGCTGAACTTGGTGCCGATCTCGCACTGGCCGGCGGTGGCCACTTCGTGGTGCTGCACTTCCACTTCGATGCCGACCTGTTCCAGGGTCTTGCACATCTCGGCGCGCAGGTCGTGCAGGGTGTCGGTCGGCGGAACCGGGAAATAGCCACCCTTCACGCCCGGACGGTAACCGCTGTTGGCGCCGTCGTACTTGGCGCCGCTGTTCCAGGCGGCTTCTTCGGAATCGACCTTGAAGAAAGTGTTGCCCATTTCATTGGCGAAACGGACCGAGTCGAAGATGAAGAATTCCGGCTCCGGGCCGAAGAACGCGGTTTCGGCAATGCCGGAGGACTTCAGGTAGGCCTCGGCGCGCTTGGCGATGCCGCGCGGGCAACGGCCATACGGCTGCATGGTGGCCGGGTCGAGGATGTCGCAGCTGATCACGATGGTCGGATCGGCGTAGAACGGGTCGACGTAGGCGCTGGCGGTATCCGGCAGCAGCACCATGTCCGACTCGTTGATGCCCTTCCAGCCGGCGATCGAGCTGCCATCGAACATCTTGCCTTCTTCGAACAGCGACGGTTCGACGATGCTGACCGGGAAGGTCACGTGCTGCTCGACACCACGCATGTCGACAAAGCGCAGATCGACGAATTCGATCTGGTTGTCCTTGATCAGCTTCTCAACGTTTTCCACGGACATCGGTACGACCTCGGATGGGGATGAATGCCTGCTGAGGTAGAGCAACGACCGTGCCAACTTTTCAGATGCCGCAAGTCATTGATTTCATGAAGGCCGCCCCGTGCGGGTGGAGAACGCGGCGCACCAAACGAGTGCACCAACCACCAGACGCACCCGTTTGGTGCAGCACGGATCGTCTATCCTCTCGCCCTTCTTCCTTCCGCCGCGCGTGCACGCACCGTCCATGTCCGACCTGCTCTCCGCCCTGCTGCTGGGCATCCTCGAAGGCTTGACCGAGTTCCTGCCGATCTCCAGCACCGGCCACCTGCTCATCGCCCAGCACTGGCTGGGTGCCCGTTCGGACTTCTTCAACATCGTCATCCAGGCCGGCGCCATCGTGGCCGTGGTACTGGTGTTCCGCCAGCGCCTGCTGCAGCTGGCCACCGGCTTCAACCAGCGCGGGAACCGCGAGTACGTGTTCAAGCTGGGCGCGGCGTTCCTGGTCACCGCGGTGGTCGGCCTGGTGGTACGCAAGGCCGGCTGGTCGCTGCCGGAAACGGTCAGCCCGGTGGCCTGGGCGCTGATCATCGGTGGCGTCTGGATGCTGCTGGTGGAGGCCTACACCGCGCGCCTGCCCGACCGCGACCAGGTGACCTGGACGGTGGCGATCGGCGTCGGCCTGGCGCAGGTCGTGGCCGGCGTGTTCCCCGGCACCTCGCGCTCGGCCTCGGCCATCTTCCTGGCCATGCTGCTGGGCCTGAGCCGCCGCGCGGCCGCCGCCGAGTTCGTGTTCCTGGTCGGCATTCCCACCATGTTCGCCGCCAGCGCCTACACCTTCCTGGAAATGGCCAAGGCTGGGCAGCTGGGCAGCGAGAACTGGACCGACGTGGGCGTGGCCTTCCTTGCCGCGGCCGTCACCGGCTTCGTCGTAGTGAAGTGGCTGATGGGCTACATCAAGTCGCACAGGTTCACCGCCTTCGCCATCTACCGCATCGCGCTGGGCGCGGCACTGCTGCTGTGGCTGCCTTCCGGCAGCTGAACAGCACCGGGGCATGGCAACCCCGTTGCCGGCCCTACCCCGTTTCCCCCACGGTTCCCCAAGGAGAATCACCATGAACCGCAAGCTCACCCTGCTCCTCCCGCTGGCCCTGATGGCCGCCTGCAGCCAGACCCCGGCACCGGCCGGCACCGGCGGCGACGACGTGGCCCCGGCCGCGGCCAAGGCAGCAGACCAGCAGACGCTGGCGCACCTGGATGCGCAGCGCCTGCAGAGCCAGCACTGGCTGCTGCAGCAGGCCACCGGCGCCGACGGCAAGCGCATCGACGCGCTGTTCGCCCGCGAAGACAAGCCGGTCACCCTGGACTTCGCTGATGGCCGCCTGTCGGTCAGCAACGCCTGCAACCACATGGGTGGCGGCTACACCCTGGCCGACGGCAAGCTGACGGTCAGTGCGATGGCCTCGACCATGATGGCCTGCACCGACAAGGCGCTGATGGCGCTGGACGAGGCCGTGTCGAGCCGCCTGCAGGGCGAGCTGAAGGCCGAGCAGGATGCCGATGGCAAGCTGACCCTGACCACCGCCAAGGGCGACGTGCTGGTGTTCAACCCGGAACCGACCGCTGAAACCCGCTACGGCGGCGCCGGCGAAACCGTGTTCCTGGAAGTGGCTGCGAAGACCGAGAAGTGCTCGCACCCGCTGATCCCGGACTACCAGTGCCTGCAGGTGCGCGAAGTGAAATTCGACGACAAGGGCCTGAAGCAGGGCGAGCCGGGCAAGTTCGAGAACTTCTACGGCAACATCGAGGGTTACACCCACGAAGACGGCGTGCGCAATGTGGTGCGCGTGAAGCGCTACGAGGTGAAGAACCCGCCGGCCGATGCGCCGTCGCAGGCGTACGTGCTGGACATGGTGGTCGAGTCGGCCATCGAGAAGAAATAAAACGATGGAAGGGCGGCCGAGAGGCCGCCCTTCTTCATGGTCGGTAGGGCCGGCCGCTGGCCGGCTGCCCTGCGCGGCACTGCCAACACACGGATGCTGCCGGCCAGCGACCGGCACTACCCGGATGCATCGGGAGATCGGCATGAAGCACGTCCCCGTCCTCATCATTGCTGCGCTGATCGTCATGTCCGCGAATGTGGCCGCTGCCAGCACGCCCAGCACGCCCAGCACCGATCAGCTTGAAGCGCACCTGTGGCAACTGGTGCGTGCCACCAACGCGCAAGGAAAGCGCATCGACGCGTTGTTCATCCGCGGTCGCGCGCCCTACACACTGCGCTTCCAGTCCGGTTTCATGAGCGAGTTGAACCTGTGCAACCACGTCAGCAACGAGTACCGGCTGCAGGGCAACCTGCTGATCCTGCGCAACGGCGTGCAGACCACAGCGCTCTGCATCGATCAGAGACTGCCCACGCAGCAGAAGCTCGCCGGAAAGCTGATGCACGGCGAAGGCTCGGCACCGACGCTTGCGCTTGACGACCGCGGCGCGCTGGTGCTGCGCAACGCGAGGGGCGACACCGCAGTGTTCGAACCGGCGGCGCTGCAAGCGGATGGAAGGTAGCGCCGGCCGCTGGCCGGCATCTTCCCTGTGTTGCCGCCGTTGCCTGCAGCAGCCGGCCCGCGGCCGGCTCTACCCTGTGTGCTGCTCAGCCCAGCGCCGGGTTCAACGTGTAGGTGCCGTGCAGTGCGGCTTCGGCCAGCACGTGGCCGTGCATGGCGCGGTACGCGTCGGCGGCGGTGAAGCGCTGCGGCAGGTCCAGCGACGCCACGTCCAGCGCGAATACCCGGAAGAAATAGCGGTGCATGCGCTCGTCGTTGAACGGCGGATACGGGCCGTCATAGCCCAGGTAATCACCGGCCATGTCCGGGTTGCCCGCGAACCAGCCGGTGAAGTCGTTCAGGCCCTGGCGGCTGCCGGCCGGGCCGGCGGGTGCGGGCTTGCCCTTCACCACGAAGCCGTCGCTGCAGCTGCCAGCGGCGATCTCCTGCACCGTGGCCGGGATATCGGCCATCACCCAGTGCACGAAATCGCAGCGCGGCTGGTCGCGCGGCACGCTCATGTCGCTGCGGCCAACCGTCTCCGGCACGGTCGGTACGTCCGGGTCCACGCATACCAGCAGGAACGAACGGGTGCCGGCCGGCGCCCCGCTCCAGGCCAGGTGCGGGTTGCGGTCCGGGGCGAAACCGTTGGCGTCGCCCGCGGCGAACTCACGATCGATCGGTGCGCCGTTGGTCAGGCTGTGGCTGGTCAACTGCATCGGACTCTCCTCACTCTTCCGGGTAACCCAGACGCACCGCAACCGGGTTGAGCTGGGCGAAGGCGGCGCTCATCACGTCGCGGTAGTTGCGCCAGTGGCCGGCCGGCAGGCGCGGGGCTCCCAGCTGTGCCGCCGGCGGCATCGGCCGCTCGAACAGGCGGCCCAGCAGTTCGGCCATCGCCTGCGGATCGTTGCCGATCTGGTCGATGCGCAGCAGCACGTGCGGGTACAGGTCGTCCTCATGCAGCGTGGCGATCTGGGTCAGCGCGCGGGTCAGCCATTCACTGGCTTCGGCCAGCGACGTCATCGCCAGCGGCGCGGCGGCACCGTAGGCCACCCAGTCCAGCAGCATGTCGCGCGGGTCGCGCAGCACCAGCACCAGGCGGCCCTGCGGCAGCTGCGGGCGCAGCGCCCACAGCAGGGCGTTGTCCCACCACAGCAGCCAGTCGATCACGGTGTCGCTCTGCAGGCCACGTGCCGGCAGCTGTTCACGCCAGCGCTGCACCAGCCGCTCCGGCGTCAGCACGCCTGAGGCCAGGTCCTGCAGCGTGTTGTAGTTCTGGAACGCATCATCGGGCGGCGTGTTGGTGTAGCGGTCGCTGCGCAGCACCGGGCTGGCAGCAGCCAGGCCGGTCGCCACCCGCTCAACGCCCGAACCCGGCGGGCCCCAGAGGAAGATTGGCGCGGAGCTGGCATCGCCGTCGATGCTGCCCTTGTCCGGCCAGCTCGGCGGGGACTTGGCCTGTGGCGGCAGTGGCAAGCGCTGCGGCGCCTGGTCAGCCTGCAGCGACAGCCAGGTGCGCAGGGCGTCCTGCGGCTGCCCGGCGCGGTCCTGGATCTCGCCCATCCACGTCCGCAGGTCGGCGCGATGCTCTTCCGGCGCCAGCTCGATCAGCGCCTGCACGCGGGCCACGGCGGCGGCGGGATCGCGCTGCAGCAGGCCTTCGACCAGCCGGGTCTCGCCGCTGACGCGGCCCGGTTCCAGGCTGACGATGCGTTCGGCGATCGCTTCGGCCTGAGCATGTTCGCCGACCATGTCATGCAGGCGCAGGCGCGCCTCCAGGGCCGGCAGATGCGCGGGCATCGCCGCCATCCAGCGCTCGACCGCGGTCACGGCGCTTTCGCTGCCCACCTGCTCGATGGCCAGGCGTGCCAGCCACACATCGTGCAGCTGGTCATCGGTATCCAGTACCGCATCCAGGCGCGCACGTGCTTCATCCTCGCGCCCCAGGCGCTGCCATGACATCAACAGCAGCTGCAGCACCTGGCGGTCTTCCGGCTGCGTCTCCAGCAGCGGCAGCAGGTAGTCCAGGGCCTGCAGCGGCTGGCCATTGCGCAGCGACAGTTCACCCGCCAGGCGGCGCATCGACGGTACGTCCATCTCCGGCTGCTGCAGGGCCACCTGCATGGCTTCGGCGGCGGCAGGTACGTTGCCCTGGCGCAGTGCCAGCTGCACCACCAGCCCATGCAGCGAGGACAGCGACGGATTGAGTTCCAGCACGCGGCGGAACGACTGCTCTGCAAACGCCAGCATGTCCTTGCCCAGGTAGGCAAAGCCCAGTGCGTACAGCACGCGGGTATCGTCCGGCAGTGCCTTGCTGGCAGCCGACAGCAGCGCCAGTGCACGGTCGGCGTCACCGCGGCGCAGTGCAACCATGCCGTCGATGGTCAGCAGTTCCGGATGATCCGGCTCCACGCGCGCGGCCAGGGTGGAGATGCGCTGCGCTTCGTCGAAGTCATTGCGGCCGATTGCCAAGTGCGCCTGCATCAGATAGGCGGAGAACGAGTTCGGATCGAGGCCGGTGGTGCGCACCAGTGCTTCGTCGGCACCCTCGAACTGGCGCAGTGCCAGCAGCAGGCCGGCATGCTGCAGGTGCAGCTGGGCGTCGTCCGGGGCCAGCCGCAGCGCCTGCTGCAGGGCCTCCATCGCCTCCTCGGCGTTGCCCTGCTGCTGCAGCGCAAGCGCCAGCCAGCGGTGGGCGTTGGCCTGGCCGGGTTCGTCACGGGTCCACGCCTGGGCCAGCTGCACGGCCTGGTCGGCCTGGTTCTGGCGCAACGCTTGGATGATCTGGTCTTGCATGGCAGTCCGGTTCAAGTGCAAAGCCGCATTGTAGCGGGCTGCGCGCTGTCGCCGGTTCAGGCCTGCAGGACCCGCTGCAGGCGCTGGGCGACCCAGCGCTCGGAGAAGCCGTCGCCGCGCCAGTTTTCGATGAACCCGCAGTGGCCGCCCCAGCAGGCGGTTTCCAGGCGCGCCTGGCCCGGCAGCTGCCAGTTGCTGAAGGTCGCGTACGGAATCACCGGGTCGTCCTGCGCCATCAGGATGTCGGCCGGTACCTGCAGGGTCGACAGGCGGTCGCCGGCGATCGAGTAGCCGTCGAAATAGGCCTGCAGCGAACCGAAGCTGGTGTGGCGCTCGACCAGCCAGGCGGTCAGCGCGCGGATGTCCAGCTTCAGCACGCGGTCGTCGCAGTCGCTCAGCTCGGGGAACAGATCGCGCTTGCGGCGCAGCGAGCCGGCCCACTTGCGGCGGAAGTACCAGTCGTACATCGCCGGGCCGTTCTCGATGCTCTCCATCGTCAGCGCCGGGTCCAGCACCGGGCACACCGAGGCGACGCGCAGCAGCGGCACGCCGGCCGCCGGTGCGCGCAGGGCCAGGCGCAGCACGAAGTTGCCACCCAGCGAATAACCGGCGGCCACCAGCGGCAGCTGCGGCCAGCGCTGGGCGATATCGCCCGCGGCGTGCACCACTTCATCGATGAGATTGGAGTGGAAGATGCCGGGGTTCAGGTGATGGGTGTTGCCGTGGTCGCGGAAGTTCAGCCGCACCACGTCGAAGCCCTGCTCGATCATGCGCGCGGCGGCCATGCGCATGTAGCTGGATTCGGCACTGCCTTCCCAGCCATGCAGCAGCAGCGCGATGCCCTTGGGCTCGCGGCCTTCGACATGGCTGTGCCAGCCCTGCAGGCGCACGCCATCACCACCATCGAGGATCAGCTCTTCGCTGACCGCACCGGTGGCCGCCAGCAGCAGCAGGCCGCGCTGCAGGCGCATGCGGCTGGAGCTGAGCATCGACTGCAGGTGCGGATTGCGCAGCCAGCGCGGCGGCTGATAGTCAGCCGCATGCAGCGTCGGCGTACCGGCGTCCAGGACAGGTGGCGGGATCAGGGCCACCGCAGCCTCACCCGGCGCTCATGGCCGCCACGATGCGCGCGCGCGAGGTTTCCGCGATGCGCCGACGGCCTTCCAGGTCCTGTGCACCGATCGGCGCCAGGAAGTGCACTTCCGCACGTCGCGCCGGCTCGCCGAGCAGGCGCAGGAAATTGGCAAAGAAGCTCTCGTTCGGACCGAACGCGACGATGGTCTGCGCGTCGCCCTTCGCCCCGTACACCAGGGCCACCGGCTGCACCGGCACGCCGGTCTCGACCGCGGCCTGGAAGATGCGGGCGTGGAACGGGCCCACTTCGTGACCGCCGCGGGTCCGCCCTTCCGGGAACACGCCCACGGCCTTGCCCTCGCGCAGGCGGTCGGCCATCACCTGCATCACGCCACCGAGCGATTCGGTGTTGCCACGCTGGTGGAAGATGGTCTGGCCGCGCGCGGCCAGCCAACCCACCAGCGGCCAGCTGGCGATCTCGCGCTTGGCGACGAAGCCCATCATGCGCTGGCTGTGCAGGATGCAGATATCCACCCAGCTGACATGGTTGGCCACGAACAGCACGGCACCGGGCAGCGGCGCGCCGACCTGCACCAGGCGGAAGCCGAAGATCCACATCAGCCCGCCCTGCCACCAGTTGACCACCTTGGCGCCGAAGGTCGCCTCGCCCACGCGCAGTTCGCTCCACGGCGGAAGCATGCCGATCAGGATGAGCGGCAGGAACACGATGATGTGGACCAACAGCAGCGGTACGCGGTACAGGTAACGGCACACACGCGCCACGCCGCCACGGGGGGCCGGAGTGGGGGAAGTCATCCGCGCACGATACCGGAGGGCCGTCATCGCTGCCAGCCGATTTAGGCCATAACCGCCATCGACCGGGGCAATCGGCGGGGAACGCTGGGTTCCGCTGCCGTCAACGAGCCCCAGGGGGGCTCAGCCGTGACCGGCAGCCACCACCGCCAGGGTCAGCCGCGAGATGCATACCAGGCGGCCCTGCTCGTCCTCGATGCGGATCTCCCACAGCTGGGTGCTGCGGCCGACGTGCAGCGCGCGGGCGGTGCCGGTGACCGTGCCCGAGCGCACGGCACGCACGTGGTTGGCATTGATCTCCAGGCCCACGCAGACCTGCTTGCCGGTATCCACGCACAGGTTGCCGGCGCTGCTGCCCAGGGTCTCGGCCAGCACCACCGAGGCACCGCCGTGCAGGATGCCGTAGGGCTGGCGGGTGCGCTCATCCACCGGCATGGTGGCCTGCAGCCAGTCCTCGCCGGCGGCACTGAAGACGATGCCCAGGGATTCAATCGCCGTGTTGCGGCTGAGCGCGTTGAGCTGCTCGATGGAAACGGCTTCGCGGAACACCTGGGCCATGCGGGTACCTTCAGAGGATGGGAACGAGACCGGCGCCGAATGCGGTCAGCATGCGCACCAGCAGCCACTTCGGGCCGACGTTGACTTCGGGGAAGTCGCCGACGGCGACGTAGCAGCGATGGAAATCAGGATCCTGCCGCGGCAGCGGCTGCGGGCACTCCGGGCCGGGCTTGAACTCGTAGTCGGTGGCGTAGCGCCAGGGCCAGAAATCAAGGATGGGCAGCGCTTCGGAGGCCTTGCCGACGCTGTAGTTCAGCCCCGACAGCACCGGTGGCTTGGCCCGTGGCGCCACCGTCCAGGAGTTCTGTGGGTGGGTGTCACGCAGGATGCTCTGCGCCAGTTCCTCGGCAAAAACCGGGTCGTCGATGATCACCGCGCCTTCGGTGTTGTAGTTCTCGCTGCGCGGATCGAAGTTGTGGGTGCCGACCACGCCGATGCGGCGGTCGACCACCAGCGACTTGGCGTGCAGGCCCATGCGCGCGCCCTTGCGGGTGACCGGCAACGGCTTGTTGACCGCCTTGCTGCCCAGGAACGACGGCCGCGTCTCGGTGCGCAGCAGGCGCGTTTCCACCTCGCTGCCGGCGGCGCGACGGCGTGCGCGTGCGTTGTCGTAGGCACCATCGCTGTGGCGATTCAACGGGCCCTGCCTGCTGCCGGCATCCGAACCACTGCTGCTGCCACCGCGTGCGTTGCTGCCGGCAGCACTGCCACCGATCAGCGGATTGCGACCGCCCTCGTCTCCCCCCCCGGGCGCAGCGATCGGGTCGGGCAGCAGGTTGCGGTAGTCAACCGGCGCGTCCAGCGGGAACGGCTTGTATTCGAAGATGTTGAAGCCCAGTTCGCGCATGTTGCGCCGCTTGTACTTGTACGACAACGCATACACGATCGGGTTGTCGGTCGCCGCCAGGCTGTTGCTGGACACCACCACGCGCGGTGGCTGCGGGCGCTTGCGCAGTTCACGGAACAGCTTCTGCGCCGGCTTGGACAGCACCAGGTACGGCGTCTGCAGGATCACTTCCTTCTGCGCACTGGCGATCAGCGCATCCAGCTGGGGCTCGGTCACATGCTGGCCGGCCAGCGGTGCATCGGCCTTCTCGCGACGATGCTTGCGTGGCAGGTCGGCCACGTAGCGCACCGAAGCCACCGGTAGCGCGGTATCGACGAAGGAACGGGTGACGAACTCGGTGTCGTTGGCTTCGGCACTGACCCGCTGTACCCGTTCCGGGCGGCGGAAGCTGGCCGGCGGCAGCGTTGGCACGCCCTCGCGCAGCAACGTACGGCCCACGTCGTTGAGGCGCTCGGCCGGCACGCTGCGGTGTGCGCGCCAGAACGCGTCGAAGTTGGCCGCCATCGCACGTGCTTCCGGGCCGGCGATCAGTACATCGCGGTCGCGGAAGTTGTACTCGCGGTCCCAGTCGTAATAGTCGTCCTGGTAGTTGCGGCCACCGACCACGCCGATCGCATCGTCGATCACCAGCAGCTTGTTGTGCATGCGCTGGTTGAACCGGCGGAAGCAGCACAGCACGCTGCCGGCATAGTCGAAGTAGTTCAGCCGGGCCTTGCCGAAGGTCGGGTTGTAGACCCGCAGCTGGAAGTTCTGGTGGGCGCCGGACAGGGCGCCGAGGATCTGCAGGTCGGAGATCGCCGAGAGCTGGTCGATCAGCAGCCGCACCTTCACCCCGCGCCGCGATGCGGCCAGCAGTTCGTCGATGACCAGACGGGCGCTGTCGTCCTTGTCGAAGATGTAGGTCTGCAGGTCGATGCTGCGGGTGGCGCTGCGCAGCAGGTTCAGGCGTGCGACCAGGGCGCCCTCGCCCTCATCGAGCAGGGTGGCGTAGTGGCGCGGTCGTTCCGGGGTGGATTCGGTGAATGCCCGGCCGGCCAGCGCCCGCAGCGGCGAATCCTGTGCACAGCGGTCTGCACGCTGGCAGTCGACCACGGTCGAACGTGCCTGCACGGCGATCGCCTCGGCGCGGTCGCGCTCGGCATTCGACAGCGATGCACAACCGCTGCCCAGCAACACGGTTGCCAGCGCCAGTACACGCAGCAGGAAGTTCACGGTTTCGGCGCCTCGCTCAGGCGCGCACGCAATACGAAAGTCACTCGGTCACTCAAGGCAAGCTGCCAGCTGTCCATGCCATACCGGCCTCGCTGCACGGTACCGCGGCTGACGACGTCGCAATCATAGCCGGGTCGGGCGCACTCCGCCTTCTCGACCTTCAGTGTCTCGGGGTGGCTGATCCCGCGCAGGGTCAGCCGGCCGTTGATGTCGCCACCGCTCTCCACGGTTTCCGGCCAGTACGGCAGCGAGTCGAACTCGACCACCGGATGGCGGCCGGCATCGAAGAACTCCTCGCCGCGCATCCACCCGGTATAGCGCGCCTTGCCGGGGATCTCGACCGAGCGCGTGAACATCTTCAGGTGCACCTGGTGGCGGCCGTCGGAGAGGATCTCGATGCGCCCTTCGAAGTGCGGGAACAGGCCTTCGATTCGCTGCCCGAAACGGGTGCGCACCTCGAAGCCGATCTGCGAACGCTGGGTATCCAGGCGCATTACCCGGTGCGCTTCGGCGACCACCGGTGGCAGGGTGGTCGGCGTGGGCACGGCCGCCCAGGCCGGGCCGAGTGCCAGCAGCGCGGGCAGCAGATAGCGGCTGCGCCGCGCCAGGCTCATCGGATCACGGCCACCAGAATGCGTTCAGGCTGGCCACGCCTGGCTCGATCGAGGCCTCGCGCGGGAAGCCGAGCACGGCGATGCCGGCCGGCGGCATGCCGCGGTAGTCGCTGCTGGTGCCCTCGGTCATCAACGCCACCAGCCGCTCCAGGCCCGGGTTGTGGCCGACGATCAGCACCCGGTCGAGATCACGGCGGTCGTCCACCAATGCCGCCAGGGTGCCGGGGGTGGCTTCGTAGATGCGGTCTTCCAGGCGCTTTTCCACGTAACCGATGGTGCCGAGCACGGCTTCCAGGGTTTCGCGGGTACGCCGCGCCGGTGAGCACAGCACGCAGTCCGGCAGCAGGTTGTTCTCCTTCAGCCACTTGCCGGCGGCTTCGGCTTCGGCGAGCCCCACCGGCGACAACGGCCGGTCGAGGTCGGCCTGGCCGGGGGTAGCCGGTTCGGCATGGGCATGGCGCAGCAGGATCAGTTCACGCATCGCGGGTTTCCATGAAGAAGAGGATGCAGCAGGAAGAGTGACGCAGGCATCAAGGCTTGAGCCAGGACAGCAGCGGCTCCCAGTCGGCCTGATGCTCCCGCACCTGGGCCGAGCGGTAGTCGAACAGGCTGCGGCCGAGGCCGGTCATGACCACGTAGCTCTGGCTGTCACGCAGCTGCGCGACCACCGGGTACGGCCATTCGGCCAGCATCTGCAACGCCTGCTGCGAGGTCTGGGTCCAGGGCTTGGTGCGGTTGAGGACCAGCCCCACCGGCAGCTTGCGGCTGTGCACCCGCGGGTTCTGGGCCAGGCTGTTGAGGAAGCCGACGATGGCTTCGATGTCGAGCGCCGAGGGCAGCACCGGCACCACCACCGCGTCGGCAGCGTCAAGGAAATGGGGGATATCGTCGGCCAACGCACCCGCCGGTGCATCGATGATGACGGTTTCGGTGCCATCGGGCAGCTTCTGCGCCCACTGCTTCTTCCGATACACATCAATGGGGAGCACCGCGCTTTCCAGCCCGGCCCGCCGTTGCGCCCAGCGGGTGCTGGAGCCCTGAGGGTCGGCGTCGGCGATCACCGTGGCCCTGCCCTGCAATGCCGCGTACGCGGCCAGGTGGGTGGCGACGGTGGTCTTGCCCACCCCGCCCTTGGAACCGGCCACCAGGATCGTCTTCATGCCAGCCTCGCTTCCGGGTACGTGCCCCGAGCGTACACCGGCGGTGGTGACGGGAGGTAGCACCGCGCTGAACCTGCGGCCATCGCCTTTGCTATCGTGGCGCCCCCGAAGGATCGAACCGGCATGAGCGAGCTGCAGGACCTGAGCGCACTGATCCGCGCCAACACCCCCCTGATCGTGATCGAGACCCAGGACGAGGGTCGCATCGTCGACCTGTTCCGGCAGACGCTGATGCACGTCTGGCGGGCGCTGCACCGGTGGTCGATCACCGAGGGCCTGCGCCGCATCGACCTGGACAGCGAAGATCCGCCGGCCGGGCCACCCGACGCCAGCGCGGCCCTGCAGATGATCCGCCAGGCCGGGCAGCGCGGGGTCTACCTGCTGCTCGATTTCCACCCCTACCTGGGCTATGCCAGCCACCAGCGCGCCCTGCGCGACCTGATCCAGCGCCGTCACAGCGAACCGCACGTGCTGGTGCTGATCGGCGCCAAGGTCGAACTGCCGGCCGAGCTGGAAGCGCTGGCGGTCCGCTTCAACCCGCGCCTGCCCGATGCCAACGCCCTGCTGAAGATGCTGCGCGAGGAGGCCGATGCCTACGCCCGCGAACACGGCGGCCGCCGCGTCGAAGTCGACAGCGAGGCGGTGAAGAAGATCCTGAAGAACCTGCAGGGCCTGAGCCTGGTCGACGCCCGGCGCATCGCCCGGCAGCTGATCTACGCCGACGGCGCGCTGCGCGACGACGACCTGCCGCAGCTGGCACGGCTGAAGTTCGAGCTGCTCAACCGCAGCGGCCACCTGTTCTTCGAGCATGACAGCGCGCGGTTCGGCGACGTGGCCGGCGCCAACCGGCTCAAGCGCTGGATCAACCAGCGGCGTGTGGCGTTCATCGCTGGCTCGGCACCGGCCGGGCTGGACCCACCGCGCGGCATGCTGCTGCTGGGCGTGCAGGGTTGCGGCAAGTCGATGCTGGCCAAGGCCACCGCCGCCGGTTTCGGCGTACCGCTGCTGCGCCTGGACGTGGGCGCGCTGTACAACAAGTACCACGGCGAGACCGAGGCCAACCTGCGCCAGGCCTTGGCCTCGGCCGAGCAGCTGGCGCCCTGCGTGCTGTGGATGGATGAAATCGAGAAGGGCCTGGCCAGCGGTGGCGAGGACGGTGGCGTGTCACGCCGCGTGCTGGGCCATCTGCTGACCTGGATGGCCGAGCGCAAGGCACCGGTGTTCATCGTGGCCACTGCCAACCAGGTGCACGAGCTGCCTGCCGAGCTGCTGCGCAAGGGCCGCTTCGACGAGATCTTCTTCGTTGACCTGCCTTCGCCGGAGGTGCGCGTGGAACTGCTGCGGCTGCACCTGGGTCGGCGCCAGCTCAATGCCGACGACTTCGCGCTGCCGGCGCTGGCGGCCGCGGCGAATGGTTTCTCAGGTGCGGAGATCGAGCAGGCGATCGTGGCCGGGCTGTATGCGGCGCACGCCGAAGGGCGGCCGCTGGATACCGAGCTGCTGATGAACGAGATCCGTGCGACGCGGCCGCTGTCGGTGCTGATGGCCGAGCAGGTCGAGGCGCTGCGGGCGTGGGCATCGGGGCGGACGGTTTCCGCGGACGATTGAGGTTTCCCGCGAACGGCGCAGCCCCTCGTGGCGGCTGGTTGGCTGTGAACATCAAAAAGCCACGCTTGGCCGGGCGGGGTGGATTCGCGGGGGACGCCGTGAACCCGGCCGAACCCCTCCCTCAGGGCCACGCAGGCGGGGCCGCCGCCCAGGCCTGCTGCACTTCGGCCAACGACGCGCGCTCATCCTCGCGCCACTGCGGCAGCAGCTGCGCGTAATTGGCACTGGTGCTCCATTGCGACGGCTCGGTACGCACTGCTGCGGCATACCACTGCACGGCCTCCTGCTTCTGCCCCATCCGCCATAGGGCCAGCGCGTACGTGGGTGGCACCCAGCTGGGCTTGCTGCGCGCATTGCCGGCCGACGACAACCATTGCTCCAGCGCCGCCTCCGGCTTGCCCTGGCGCAGCAGGTCCCAGCCATAGTTCCAACGCACGCTGCGGCCCGCGCTGCTCTGTGCCGGCGCCTCCTTCAGGGCCTCGCCATACAGCTGGTCGGCCAGCTCGGCACGGCCCTGGGTGCTGGCCACCGAAGCCAGCTGCACGGTGGCTTCCACCGCGCGCCGGCCGCGCTCGCGCAGCCTCACCAGCTGGGTGACCAGCTCATCGCCTTCGCCCTGCATCGCCACCATCGGTGCCGCCGCCAGGTCGCTGTCGAAGTAGAACTCCTGTGGTGCCGGCATGGCCGGCGCGGCCCACGCCGTGGCCGCTCCCGAGGCCAGCAGCACGCTGGCCAGGATCTTTCCTGGAACTGACATCCCTTCTCCCCAGGCTGCACAACCGCAGCCTCCCTCTCTCGCCCCGATCCTAACCCCAGCAGCGGCGCGGGCGCGAGTGCCGGGCCCACCACGGCCCCGCTGCTACAATTCGCGCCTTTCCCGCCGCGTGCCTGCACGCGGCCGGTGCCAGCCGATCCTACCGGGCCAGCCATGACCAGTACCGCGCAACTCACTTCGCCCTCTTCCGCCGACCTGCTCGACCGTGATTACACGCTCGACCACAAGTACACCCGCAACGAGGGGCGGATCTACCTGAGTGGCGTGCAGGCACTGGTGCGGCTGCCGCTGATGCAGCGCCTGCGCGATGCCGCCGAAGGCATCGACAGCGCTGGCTTCGTCAGTGGCTACCGTGGCAGCCCGCTGGGTGGCTTCGACCTGGAACTGTGGCGCGCGCGCAAGCATCTGGAAGCGGCCAAGGTGAAGTTCACCCCCGGCCTGAACGAGGACCTGGGCGCCACCATGGTATGGGGCACCCAGCAGACCAACCTGTTCCCCGGCGCCAACGTGCAGGGCGTGTTCGGCATGTGGTACGGCAAGGGACCGGGCGTGGACCGCTGCGGCGACGTGTTCAAGCATGCCAATGCGGCCGGCACCTCGCGCCATGGTGGCGTGCTGGCACTGGCCGCCGATGACCATGCCTGCCGCAGTTCGACCCTGCCGCATGGCAGCGAGGACGAGTTCGTCAGCGCGATGATGCCGGTGCTGAACCCGGCCGGCGTGCAGGACATCCTCGACATGGGCCTGCTGGGCTGGGCGATGAGCCGCTATACCGGCCGCTGGGTCGGCTTCAAGACGATCGCCGAGACGGTGGAATCGTCGGCGTCGGTGCAGGTCGATCCGATGGCGCGCCGCATCGTGCTGCCGGAAGACTTCGAGATGCCGTCGGGTGGCCTCAACATCCGCTGGCCGGACCCGCCGCTGGACCAGGAAATGCGCCTGCACCGCTATGCGGTGAAGGCCGCGCAGGCCTTTGCCCGCGCCAACGGCATCGACAAGGTGGTGATGGATGCGCCGCGCGCGCGGCTGGGCATCGTCACCACCGGCAAGAGCTACCTGGACGTGCTGCAGGCGCTGGAGTACCTGGGCCTGGACGAAGCCGCGTGCGCCGACATCGGCATCCGCGTGTACAAGGTCGGCATGACCTGGCCGCTGGAACCGCAGGGCATCGCGCGCTTCGCGCAGGGCCTGGAAGACATCATCGTGGTGGAGGAGAAGCGTGCCTTCATCGAGCGCCAGATGAAGGAACAGTTCTTCAACTGGCCGGCCAGCTGGGGCCAGCGCCCGTCCATCGTCGGCAAGTACGACGAGAGTGGCGAATGGATCCTGCCGTCCACCGGCGAACTGACCCCGGCCACCATCGCCGGCGTGATCGGCCGCCGCATCCAGAAGTTCTTCAACAACGAATCCATTGAACAACGCCTGCAGTGGATGCAGCAGAAGGAAGCCGAGCTTGCGTTGCCGCGCGCCAGCTTCCCGCGCGTGCCGCACTACTGCTCGGGCTGCCCGCACAACACCTCCACCCAGGTGCCGGAAGGCTCGCGGGCACTGGCCGGCATCGGTTGCCATTACATGGTGACCTGGATGGACCGCAGCACCGACACCTTCACCCACATGGGCGGCGAAGGCGTGACCTGGGCCGGGCAGGCGCCGTTCACCGATACCCCGCACGTGTTCCAGAACCTGGGCGACGGCACCTATTTCCACAGCGGCTCGCTGGCGATCCGCCAGGCGGTCGCGGCCGGCGTCAACATCACCTACAAGATCCTCTACAACGATGCGGTGGCGATGACCGGCGGCCAGCCGGTGGACGGCCCGCTGAGCGTGCCCGACATCGCACGGCAGATGCGCGCCGAAGGCATCCACACCATCGTGGTGCTGTCGGACAACATCGGCAAGTGGACCGGCCAGCGCGAGCACTTCCCCAGCGACGTGGAGTTCCACGACCGCAGCGAACTGGAGGAGGTGCAGAAGCGCCTGCGCGAAGTGAAGGGTGTTTCGATCCTGATCTACGAACAGACCTGCGCCACCGAGAAGCGTCGCCGCCGCAAGCGCGGCAAGCTGGAAGATCCGCAGAAGCGGGTGCTGATCAATTCGCTGGTCTGCGAGGGTTGCGGCGACTGCGGCAAGAAGAGCTTCTGCGTGTCGGTGCTGCCGAAGGAAACCGAGTTCGGGCGCAAGCGCGAGATCGACCAGTCCAACTGCAACAAGGACTATTCGTGCGTGAACGGCTTCTGCCCGAGCTTCGTCACCGTACACGGTGGCCAGCCGCGCAAGGGCAGCAAGCGCGATGCCTCCACGCTGCTGGACAATCTGCCGGCACCAACCATCCGCGGCACGCTGGAACAACCCTGGAACATCCTGATCACCGGCGTCGGCGGTACCGGCGTGGTGACCATCGGTGCACTGCTGGGCATGGCCGGCCACCTGGAAGGCAAGGGCGCGACCGTGCTCGACCAGACCGGCCTGGCGCAGAAGGGTGGCGCGGTGACCACGCACATCCGCATCGCACGCCGCCCGGATGACATCCACGCCGTGCGCATCGCCGCCGGTGAAGCCGACCTGGTGCTGGGCTGCGACATGGTGGTGGTCAACGACTACTGGGCGCTTTCGAAGGTGCGCGCCGGCCGTTCGCAGGTGGTGCTGAACACCTACGAAGCGATGCCGGGCACGTTCACCACCCGTCCGGACATGCAGTTCCCCGCCGCCGACATCATCGCCGGTGTGCGCGTAGCCTTGGGCGGCCAGGAGCCGCTGCTGCTCGATGCCACCCAGCTGGCCACCGCGCTGCTGGGCGATGCCATCGCCGCCAACCTGTTCATCCTCGGCTACGCCTGGCAGCAGGGCCTGGTGCCGCTGTCGTTCGAGTCGCTGATGCGCGCCATCGAACTCAATGGCGCCGCCGTGGCGATGAACCAGCAGGCCTTTGCCTGGGGCCGCCTGGCGGTGGTCGACCCGCAGGCCGTGCAGCAGGCCGCCGGCCTGGTGCGCAACCGCCACACCGATACCGAGTCCACCCCCGGCCCGCTGCACCCGCTGCCGCCGGGCGAGTGGGAAGGCAATGAATGGGGTGCGACCACGGCACCGCGCAACACCGGCGACGAACGCGAGCTGCGTGGCCTGCCCTCGCACGGTGGCGACGTGGCATTCCTGCCGCTGGACGACGCACGCCTGTCGCGTTCGCTGGACGAAATGATCGAGCGTCGCGCCGCCTTCCTGGTCGATTACCAGGACGCTGCCTATGCCAAGCGCTACCGTGATCTGGTGGCACGCGTGCGCGCCACCGAGGCCGAGCGCATCGGCGGTTCCACTGCGCTGACCGAGACCGTCGCCCGCTACCTGTTCAAGCTGATGGCCTACAAGGACGAGTACGAAGTGGCCCGCCTGTACACCAGCGGTGACTTCCAGCGCCGCCTGCAGCAGCAGTTCGAGGGCGATTACCAGTTGCGCTTCCACCTGGCGCCGCCGCTGTTCGCGAAGAAGGACGAGCAGGGCCGGTTGCTGAAGAAGGAATACGGCCCGTGGATGTTCAAGGCCTTCAGCCTGCTGGCCAAGCTGAAGTTCCTGCGTGGCGGCCGACTCGACGTGTTCGGCCGCACCGAGGAACGCCGCATGGAGCGCAAGCTGATCGGTGACTACGAGGCGACCGTGCAGGTGCTGCTGGATGGCCTGGATGACGACCGCCTGGCGCTGGCGGTGGAGATTGCCAGCATCCCCGAGCACATCCGCGGCTTCGGCCACGTCAAGGAAGCGCACTACGAACAGGCCAAGGCGCGCGAGGCTGCCCTGCTGGCGCAGTGGCGCAACCCGAAGGCGCTGCACATCGTGCAGGTGGCTTGACGCGGCGCTGCGTCATGGAAAGGCAACCTATAGGTTGCATAGCGATATAGCAATCGATAGGTTGCCTCCTCAGCGAGAAAGCGATAGGTTGCTTGTCGTAAAGCAACCTATCCTTTGCGTACGCGTTGGCGTACGGTCATCTTTCCTTGAGGACTGCCGGTATGGACAGGCCGCTGCACACAGTGAGGACAGCCCAACAACTTGCGCCCCTGATGCGTGCTTTCCGGCGCCAGGCGGGCCTGAGCCAGGCTCAGCTGGCGGAGCGACTCGGGATCAGCCGCCAGGCAGTGGGCGCGCTGGAACGCGACCCTGCATCGGCAAGTTTTGAACGCCTGATGCGGATCTGGGCGGTGCTGGGTCTGGAGGTCAGCCTCCAGCAACGAAGTCCCCAGGAGAACACGTCGTCATTGGAGTGGTGAGCCATGGGTACGCTGCAGGTCTGGATGAATGGTGTGGAAGTCGCACTTTGGGATGATGTCCGGAACGGGTCATCCCGGTTGTCGTATGTCAGCCAGTGGATCAGCTCGCCCCAGTCCCGACCGTTGTCGCTCTCTCTACCCCTGCTCCCAGATGGCGAGAGCCATCGGGGCAACGTCGTCAACGACTACTTCGATAACCTTCTTCCCGATAACGTCGCCATACGCAACCGGATCCGCGACCGGTTCGCCACGCGCGGCAGCGATACGTTCGATCTTCTTGAAGCCATTGGACGGGATTGTGTCGGCGCAGTGCAGCTGTTGCCGCCTGCGCATCCACCCGAAGACATCCAGCAGATCACGTGCGAGGTGTTGGACGAAGCAGGTGTCGCTACGATCCTGCGTCAGGTGACGACAGGGAACCTGCCTGGCGCACCCAGCCGT
This sequence comes from Stenotrophomonas sp. YJH_SMC_4, assembly GCF_059371575.1. Lineage (NCBI taxonomy): Bacteria > Pseudomonadati > Pseudomonadota > Gammaproteobacteria > Lysobacterales > Lysobacteraceae > Stenotrophomonas > Stenotrophomonas sp. YJH_SMC_4. Next base: position 66,317 of record NZ_JCAFUR010000008.1, on the reverse strand, counting down.
GATGATGCATTCCGCATTTCCATCGCCGGTGCGCAGGAAAAGACCGGTCTTCTGCTGCATGCTGGCAAATGGTGCATTCCTACCGGCAACACACCATCCACTCACATCTTCAAGCTGCCGCTTGGCATTGTTGGCAACATGCGGGCAGACATGCATCAGTCCGTGGAGAATGAATGGCTGTGCATGCATCTGCTTTCCGCCTTTGATATCCCCGTGGCCGAGACGCAGATGGGCCGCTTCAACGACCAACGTGCTCTCATTGTCGAGCGGTTTGACCGTCGCCTGTCTGCCGACCGCCGGTGGTGGCTGCGACTGCCACAGGAAGACATGTGTCAGGTCTTTGGTCTGCCGGCTGCCAGAAAGTATGAATCCGATGGCGGCCCCGGTATCGTTCCGATCATGGATCTGCTTCGACAGTCCGAACACCCCGAGGATCGCGCGATCTTCTTCAAGACGCAGATTCTTTTCTGGATGCTGGCCGCAACCGACGGCCATGCCAAGAATTTCAGTGTTCACCTGGAAGCCGGTGGACGCTTCCGCCTGACGCCCGTCTACGACGTGCTGTCGGTATATCCCATCCTCGGCAGGGGACCCAATCAACTCGATCCACGAAACGCACAGCTCGCCATGGCCGTACATGGCAAGAACCGCCACCGGAAACTGCACCTTGTGCGACGGCGGCACTGGAATGAAACCGCGCGCGCCTGCGGCGTTGCCGATGGTGCAGAACCATGGATCAAGACATTGATCGCGGCCGTCGAGCCCGCCATCCAGCAGGTCACCCGTCAGCTCCCGGATGACTTCCCCTCAAACGTGTCCGAACCGATTTTCAACGGACTTCGTGCTGCGGCAGCACGCCTTTCCAGCATGGCCCCCGAGGCTTGATCACCCAAACCGCCACAGCAGGAGGCGGTTGTTGGCCGGCATCGCCACGTCGCGCAGGCGGGTGAAGCCGTTGTCCTCGGCCAGCGCCTGCACGGCTTCCACATCGCGGATGCCGCTGCGCGGGTCACGTGCCTTCAGCCACGCATCGAACTGCGCGTTGCTGTCGCTGGTGTAGCGGCCGCCGTAGTTGAACGGGCCGTAGACCGCCAGCAGCGCACCGTGGCGCAGCAGCGGCGGCAGCGCGGCAAACAACGCCTGCACGTGCTCCCAGCCCATGATGTGCAGGGTATTGGCAGTGAACGCCGCATCGAACGTGCTGCCCTGTGGCAGGCTGAGCCCGGGCGCCGGTGGCAGTTCCACCTGCAGCGCCGCCGGCGGCAGCAGGTTCAGCAGCGCCGCCTCGGCGCGCCAGGCCTCGATGCCGGGCAGATGGTCCGGGTGATCGCTGGGCTGCCAGCGCAGCCACGGCCAGCGCTCGGCGAAGAAGGCCGCATGCTGGCCGGTGCCACTGCCGATCTCCAGCACCCGATGGCGGTCGCCCATCCACGGGTCGAGTGCGGTGGCGATGGGTTCGCGGTTGCGCTCGCAGGCTTCTGAATTCGGCTTGCTCGACATCAGGACGGGGTCCGGGCGGGGTCGGCTCCATTGTGCACGAGGGGGTGTTGCTCGGCAGGGCTGCGCCCTGCACCCGCAGAAGCCGGAGCAACGGCAACAGCCAAAGCAACAGCAACAGCGGGCTTCCTGTGGGATGGCGGGGTGGGTCCGGTTGCGGGGGACGCCGTAAACCCGTCCGTGGGGGCTTGGCCGCGGCATCCATGCCGCGGACACCCCCGCAACCGGACCCACCCCGCCTTCGACAGTTTTCTGCGATCTGTTGGAACGGCTCCTGGGTTCAGATCCGTTTTCCGCAGGAAAACGGATCTGACCCCGAATTTCATTCGATATCTGACAGATGTGCCGACCAACGGTCGGCACCCACCAACAGCCACCGGCCAGCTGTCAGAGGTGGGGCGGTGTGGGTGGGCAGGACCGTTGGCGCCATGGATGGCGCCATCGAGCCCCCAGGGACGGGTTTACGGCGTGTCCTGCCCACCCACACCGCCCCGCCATCCCACGGAATGCCGCTCTGGCTCTGGCTTTGGCCGTTGCCGTTGCTCTGAGCAGGTGCAGGGCGCAGCCCTGCCGAAACACCCCCAACCATGACTGCAGTCACTTGTCCCCACGCCCCGCGCTGGCGAAAGTCGAGGAGTTGACGTGATCGGTCCGGCCCATTGCCAACCGCACGCAAGCGAGAGAGAGAAACGCTGTGCAACGACGTGAGTTCCTGGCTTTTTCCGGTCTGGGCCTGGCGGGCCTGCTGCTGCCGCATTCCCGTGCCATCGCCGTCGAGCAGCTGCTCGCCCCGGTCGATACCGCCCAGCGCAGGCGCCTGGCGGACGTGGCGCTGGCCGCCGCACGCACTGCCAAGGCCAGCTACTGCGATGTCCGCATCGGCCGCTATCTCAACCAGTCGGTCATCACCCGCGAACACCAGGTCGGCAATGTGACCAACCGCGAGTCGTCCGGCGTGGGCGTGCGCGTGATCGTCAACGGCGCCTGGGGCTTCGCCGCCACCCATCAGCAGACCGAGGCCGCCGTGCGCGCCGCAGTCGAGCAGGCGGCCGCAATCGCACGCGCCAACGCCAGCATCCAGACCCGGCCGGTGCAGCTGGCGCCGACGCCGTCGGTCGGCGAGGTGCGCTGGAAGACCCCGATCCGCAGGAACGCAATGGCGGTGCCGATCCAGGACAAGGTCGAACTGCTGCTGGCGCTCAACGCCGCGGCGCTGAATGCGGGTGCCGACTACATCAATTCCACCCTGTTCCTGGTCAACGAACAGAAGTACTTCGCCTCCAGCGACGGCTCGTTCATCGACCAGGACATCCACCGCATCTGGCTGCCGTTCACCACCACCGCCATCGACAAGGCCAGCGGCAGGTTCCGTACCCGCGCTGGCCTGTCCTCGCCGATGGGCATGGGCTACGAGTTCCTCGATGGCGATGCGAGTGGCAAGGTGCAGCTGCCCGGTGGCATCACCGCCTACCGCGATTCCTACGACCCGGTCGAGGACGCCATCGCCGCCGCCCGCCACGCGCGCGAGAAGCTGAAGGCGCCGTCGGTGAAGCCCGGCAAGTACGACCTGGTGCTGGACCCGTCCAACCTGTTCCTGACCATCCACGAGAACGTCGGCCACCCGCTGGAGCTGGACCGCGTGCTCGGCTACGAAGCCAACTACGCCGGCACCAGCTTCGCCACGCTGGACAAGCGCGATGCCGGTTTCCGCTGGGGCAGCGACATCGTCACCTTCTTCGCCGACAAGACCCAGCCGGGTAGCCTCGGTGCGGTCGGCTACGACGACGAAGGCGTCAAGACCCAGCGCTGGGACCTGGTGCGCGACGGCATCCTGGTTGACTACCAGGCCACCCGCGACGAGGCCCATATCCTCGGCCGCGATGCATCGCATGGCTGCAGCTATGCCGATTCCTGGTCCAGCGTGCAGTTCCAGCGCATGGCCAATGTCTCGCTGGCACCGGGCAAGCAACCGCTCAGCGTCGAGGACATGATCAAGGACGTGGAGAACGGCATCTGGATCCACGGCCGCGGTTCGTATTCGATCGACCAGCAGCGCTACAACGCGCAGTTCGGCGGCCAGCTGTACTACCAGATCAAGGACGGAAAGATCGCCGGCATGGTCGAGGATGCGGCCTACCAGATCCGAACGCCGGAATTCTGGAATGCCTGCACGGCCATCTGCGATGAACGCGACTTCCGCCTGGGCGGTTCGTTCTTCGACGGCAAGGGCCAGCCCGGCCAGGTCTCGGCGGTCTCGCACGGTTCGTCCACCACCCGCTTCAACGGCATCAACATCATCAACACCGCGCGCAGTCTCGGCGCTTGAGCCACCCATCCTTCGACATGGAGAGCAGCCTTGCAAAGACGTGACTTCCTGGCCCTGACCGGGCTTACCGCGGGCGGGCTGATCGTGCCCTCCTTCTTCGGCAAGGTGATCGCCGCCGAACAGCTGCAGAGCTCGCTGGACCTGGGGCTGAAGAAGCGCCTGGCCGATGCGGCGCTGGCCGCCGCCCGCCAGGCCGGCGCCACCTACTGCGACGTGCGCATCGGCCGTTACCTGCGGCAGTTCGTGATCACCCGCGAGGACAAGGTGCAGAACGTGGTGAACACCGAGTCCACCGGCGTGGGCATCCGCGTGATCGTCAACGGCGCCTGGGGCTTTGCCGCCACCAATGCGCTGGGTACGGCCGATGTGGCCAAGGCCGCGCAGCAGGCGGCGGCGATCGCCAAGGCCAATGCCGGCGTGCAGACCGCGCCGGTGCAGCTGGCCAAGGCGCCGGGCGTCGGTGAGGTGAGCTGGCGCACGCCGATCCGCAAGAATGCGATGGAGGTGCCGATCAAGGACAAGGTCGGGCTGCTGCTGGACGTCAACGCCGCCGCAATGGGCGCTGGCGCCAGCTTCGTCAATTCGATGCTGTTCCTGGTCAACGAGCAGAAGTACTTCGCTTCCACCGATGGTTCCTACATCGACCAGGACGTGCACCGCATCTGGGCGCCGATGACGGTCACCGCCATCGACAAGGCCAGCGGCAAGTTCCGCACTCGTTCGGGCCTGTCCTCGCCGATGGGCCTGGGCTACGAGTACCTGGACGGCGCCGCCGCCGGCAAGGTGGTCAGCCCCAATGGCGTGGTCAACTACAGTTCTTCCTACGACATGAAGGAAGACGCCATCGCCGCTGCCCGGCAGGCGCAGGAAAAGCTGAAGGCACCGTCGGTGAAGCCGGGCAAGTACGACCTGGTGCTCGACCCGTCGCACACCTGGCTGACCATCCACGAATCGATCGGCCACCCGCTGGAACTGGATCGCGTGCTCGGCTACGAAGCCAACTACGCCGGTACCAGCTTCGCCACCCTGGACAAGCGCGAACAGCATTTCCAGTACGGCAGCGAGCTGGTCAACATCTTCGCCGACAAGACCCAGCCGGGCAGCCTCGGCGCAGTGGCGTACGACGATGAAGGCGTGAAGTGCAAGCGCTGGGACCTGATCAGCAACGGCAAGCTGGTGGACTACCAGACCATCCGCGACCAGGCCCACATCCTCGGCAAGACCGAATCCGACGGCTGCTGCTATGCCGACTCGTGGTCCAGCGTGCAGTTCCAGCGCATGGCCAACGTGTCGATGGCACCGGGCAAGAAGCCATTGAGCGTGCCGGACCTGATCAAGGACGTGGAGAACGGCATCTACATCATCGGTGATGGTTCGTTCTCGATCGACCAGCAGCGCTACAACGCGCAGTTCGGCGGCCAGCTGTTCTACGAGATCAAGAACGGCCAGATCACCCGCATGCTGGAAGACGTGGCCTACCAGATCCGCACGCCGGAGTTCTGGAACGCCTGCACCGCCGTGGCCGACGAGCGTGACTACCGCCTGGGCGGTTCGTTCTTCGACGGCAAGGGCCAGCCGGGCCAGGTCTCGGCGGTCTCGCACGGTTCGTCCACCGCGCGCTTCAACGGCATCAACGTCATCAACACCGCACGCAGCCTCGGCTGATCGGTCAGGAGCCCTTACACCATGAGTATCTTCACCGAAGCCCAGGCCAAGGCCATCCTCGACAAGGTCATCGCCCTGTCCAAGGCCGACGAATGCACCGCCGTGCTGGCCGGCGCGATCGACGGCAACATCCGTTTCGCACTGAACAATGTCTCCACCAGCGGCATCGTCGACAACACCGAACTGGCGGTCACCGTTGCCTTCGGCAAGCGCGTCGGCACGGCCTCGATCAACGAGTTCGACGATGCCGCGCTGGAACGCGTGGTGCGCCGTGCCGAAGACCTGGCCCGCCTGGCCCCGGAAAACCCGGAGTTCATGCCGGCCATCGGCAAGCAGACCTACCGCGCCAGCCCCACCTTCAGCGAATCCACTGCCGCGATCGATCCGGCTTTCCGTGCCAAGGTTGCCGCAGATTCAATCGCGCCGTGCCGTGGCCATGGCCTGATCGCCGCCGGCTTCCTCGAAGACGGCCAGGGCTTCCAGGCCACCGCCAACAGCAACGGCAACTTCGCCTACCAGCGCACCACCAACTTCAATTACACCTGCACCGTGCGCACCGAGGATGGCCGTGGTTCGGGCTGGGTCGGCCGCAACCTGAAGGATGCGGCTGACTTCAAGGCGGACCAGGACATCCGCATCGCCATGCGCAAGGCCACCGAATCGGCCGAAGCCAAAGCGCTGGAACCGGGCAAGTACACGGTGATCCTGGAGCCGGCTGCGGCGGCCGGCCTGATCAGCTTCATGATGAACTTCTTCAGCGCACGCTCGGCCGATGAAGGCCGCAGCTTCCTGTCCAAGAAGGGCGGCGGCAACAAGCTGGGCGAGCAGGTCTACGACCCGCGCGTGACCATGATCGCCGACCCCTGGCATCCGGACGCACCGGTGCTGCCCTGGGACAACGAGGGCCTGCCCCGCGAGCGCATGGCCATCATCGAGAACGGCAGGATCGCCAACCTGGACTACTCGCGCTTCTGGGCGCAGAAGCAGGGCAAGACCGCCAAGGCGTCGCCGGGCAACCTGCTGATGAGCGGTGGCGACAAGAGCACCGCCGAACTGGTTCGCGGCACCCAGAAGGGCATCCTGGTCACCCGCACCTGGTACATCCGCATGGTCGATCCGCAGACCGTGCTGCTGACCGGCCTGACCCGCGACGGCACCTTCTACATCGAGAACGGCCAGATCAAGCATCCGGTGAAGAACTTCCGCTTCAACGAATCGCCGGTGATCATGCTCAACAACATCGAAGAGCTGGGCAAGCCGGTGCGCGTGGCCGGTGATGAATCCAGCTACGTGATGATGATCCCGCCGATGAAGCTGCGCGATTTCACCTTCACTTCGCTGTCCGACGCGGTCTGATGGATCGCCGGGCCTGCCTGCGCTGGTTGGCCGCTGCCGCTTCGGCGGCGGCGCTGCCAGCCTGGGCACAGGCAGGCCCGCGCAGTTCGCGCTACGACTTCTGGTTCACCCGCCTTCAGTACGACTCCGGTGACTGGGACGTGGACGCGCGCATGCCGTCCAACCTGATCACCTCGCTGATCGACTACACCTCGCTGCGCGTGGACCCGCAGGAACACGTGGTGGCGCTGGCCGACCCACGCATGCTGGAAGCGCCGTTCTGCTACCTGGCCGGGCACACGCTGGTGGAATTCAACGCCGCCGAGCGGCAGAACTTCGTGCGCTACGTGCGCAATGGCGGCTTCGTCTTCGTCGACGACTGCAACCACGATATCGACGGCCTGTTCGCTACCTCGTTCGAGGCGCAGATGGGTCGCCTGTTCGGGCCCAGGGCATTGCAGAAGCTGCCCAACAGCCACCCGCTGTACCGCAGTTTCTTCCGCTTCCCGGATGGCCCGCCTGCCACCAGCTTCGAACTCAACGGCTGGGGCGACGACCTGGTGCACGACTACCTGAAGGGCATCGAGGTCGACGGCCGCCTGGGCCTGCTGTACAGCAACAAGGACTACGGCTGCGAGTGGGACTACGACTGGCGCAACAAGCGCTTCCTGGCCGAAGACAACACCCGCTTCGGCGTCAACATCGTGATGTACGCGTTGAACAACTGATAGGACCTGCACGCCCATGACCTCCCCCGACCTCGATTCCCTGCTGCCGCGCCTGGATGAGCTGCGCGCCGCGCTCGCACGCGCAGTGGTGGGCCAGAACACCGTGGTCGAGCAGCTGCTGATCGGCCTGCTGGCCGGCGGACACTGCCTGCTGGAAGGCGCACCCGGGCTCGGCAAGACCCTGCTGGTGCGCTCGCTCGGCCAGGCACTGGAGCTGCAGTTCCGGCGCGTGCAGTTCACCCCCGACCTGATGCCCAGCGACATCCTCGGCACCGAGCTGCTGGAGGAAGACCACGGCACCGGCCATCGCCACTTCCGCTTCCAGCAGGGCCCGATCTTCACCCACCTGCTGCTGGCCGACGAACTCAACCGCACCCCGCCCAAGACCCAGGCCGCACTGCTGGAAGCGATGCAGGAACGCACGGTCAGCTACGCTGGTACCACCTACGCGCTGCCCGCGCCGTTCTTCGTGCTGGCCACGCAGAACCCGATCGAGCAGGCCGGAACCTACCCGCTGCCGGAAGCGCAGCTGGACCGCTTCCTGCTGCACGTGCTGGTGGATTACCCCAGCGAAGACGAGGAGCGGCAGATCCTGGAACAGACCACCGGCGGTGCCACCGACGCGGTGCCGAAGGTGATGGATGCCGACGCGGTGATCGCGCTGCAGGCCGCGGTGCGCCAGGTGCATGTCAGCCCGGATGTGCTGGCCTGGATCACCCGCCTGGTGCGCGCCAGCCGGCCCGGCGACGGTGCTCCGGCGGCGATCAACCAATGGGTGAAGTGGGGCGCCGGCCCGCGTGCCGGCCAGTCGCTGGTGCTGGCAGCGAAGGCACGCGCACTGCTGCAGGGCCGTTTCGCCGCCACCCGCGAGGACGTGCAGGCGCTGGCCGCGCCGGTGATGCGCCATCGCCTGCTGCTGTCGTTCGCCGCCGAGGCCGAGCAGAAGCGTGCCGACGACGTGGTCGCCGCGCTGCTGCAGGCCGTGCCCTTCCCGGGTTGAGCCACGCGTGAACGCAGGTACGCCGTTGACCCTGCCGCCGGAACTGCGTGCGCGCCTGCGCCTGCTGCGGTTGCGGCCGCGCCTGGCCAGCGGTGCCAGTGACATCGGCCAGCACGCCAGCCGCAGCCGCGGTGCCGGCCTCGAATTCGCCCAGTACCGTGCCTACGAACCGGGAGACGAACTCCGCCAGATCGACTGGAAGCTGTATGCACGCTCGGACCGCTTCTTCGTGCGCGAGTCCGAACGGGAAAGCCCGATCACGGTCTGGCTGCTGCTAGACGCCACCGCTTCGGCCAATCAGGCGGATCGCGCGGTACCGCAGCACTCGCGTCTGGACCATATGCGCGGCGTGGCCGCGTGCCTGGTTGAGCTGGCCTTGCAGCAGGGTGACCGTTTCGGCCTGCTGGCAATCAATGGCGATGGCCTGCAGCTGGTCCCCGCGGCGAACGGCGCACGCCAGCGTGATCGCGTGCATCTGCAACTGCATGCCCTGCAGGCGCGCGGCGCCTGGCCTGCGGCCGATCGCCTTCGGCCGCTGTGGGAGCGCGTGCGCCCGGGCGACCTGCTGCTGGCAATCGGCGATGGCTTCGACGATGCCGGCATCGTGCTGCTGGAACAACTGGCCAGCGCGCGCCGCGAAGTGACACTGCTGCAGATCCTCACCGCCGACGAGCGCGACTTCCCGTTCGACGCCGGCCACCGCTTCCGCGACCCGGAGACCGGCGAGGAACTGCTGGGCGATGGCGCGGCGATCCGCGCTGACTACCTGCAGCGCTTCGCCGACGCACGCAGCGCATTGCATGCGCGCCTGCAGGCCAACGGGATTGCCAGTGCCACCGGCTGGCTCGACCAGCCGCTGGACCAGGCGCTGCAGGCGCTGTTTGGCCGTGGGGGCGATGCATGACCCTGCTGTTCCCGCTCGGCCTGGCCGCGCTCGCTGCAGGGTTGCTGCCGCTGCTGATCCACCTGGCCCGCCGCCATCCGTACACGCCACTGGATTTCGCCGCGCTGCGCTGGCTGCGCGCGCAGATACGGCCACGCCAGCGCATCCGCTTCGATGACTGGCCGTTGCTGCTGGTGCGCCTGCTGTTGCTGGCCGCACTGGCCCTGCTGCTGGCACGACCTGTGTTGACTGGCCCGACGGCGCCTCCCGCTGCATGGACCGTGGTAGCGCCGGGACTGGATGCTACGACCCTGCATGGAACGGCCGAGGATGGCAACTGGCACTGGCTGGCACCCGGCTTCCCCGCCATTGATCAGGCACCCCCTGCAGCCACCGCCTCCCTACCCAGCCTGCTGCGCGAACTGGACGCGCAGCTGCCCGTCGGCACCGCATTGACCGTGCACGTTCCCGATCCCCTGCCCGGCCTGGATGGTGCCCGCCTGCAGCTGTCGCGCGACGTGCAGTGGCACACGCAGCCGATGCCGGTCACTGCGCAACCGAGTGCCGCGACGTCGCCGCGCCTGCGCGTGCACAGCGATGCTTCGGCCACTGCCCAGCGCTGGTTGAACGCACTGCAGCGCGCGTGGGGCGTGCAGGCACCGCTTGCTCCGCTGCCGGCGGATGCCCTGCCGGAGCGCGGTGAGATCGGCGTGTGGAGCCGCAGCGATGCACTGCCGGCGAACTGGCAGGCGTGGCTGCGCGGCGGCGGTCGTGTCATGACTGCCGGCAAGCCTGCTGCCAGCGCCCGCATCCTGCTGCGCGATGCCGAGGGCGCACCGCTGCTGTGGCAGCAACGCATCGGCCACGGCTATCTGCTGGCGCTGCCGGGTGGCTGGAATGCCGCCAGCAACCCTGCGCTGCGCGATCCGCGCCTGCCACGTGCCCTGCTGCTGGCGCTGCAGCCGCCTACGGCCCCGCGCCTGGGCGATGCACGTGACCAGGCACCGCAGCGGGCCGCATTGCCTGCTGCAACACCACCGCTGCGTGAGCCCACGCCTTGGCTGTTGCTGGCCGTCGTGCTGCTGTTCGCGCTGGAACGCTGGATGGCCAGCAGCGCCCGGCGCAGGGTGGCCGCATGAACACCCTGCAGCACGCCTGGCAACGCGCACGCCGCCGCCGTGCGCTCATCACCCTGCTGTTGGGCCTGCCATGGGCGCTGGCCGCCACGGTGCTGGCCCTGCGTCTGGCAGGCTTCGATACCGCCTGCGTCGTCGGCACGGTCAGTCTGCTCGCGTGTGCGGCCTTCGCCACTGCGCATGTCCGCCAGCTGGACCGGCAGTGGCTGCAGCGCCAGCTCGATGGCAGCGGTGCCAGCGAGGACAGTGCCGATCTGCTGTTCGCCGATGCCGCCACGCTCAATCCGCTGCAGCAGCGCCAGCGCACGCATGTGCTGGCCATGCTGGAACGCGCGATGCCGGAGCTGCGTCCACGCTGGCCGCGTGGGGCATTGGCGCTGTGCTGGATCGCAGGCCTGGCCATTGTTGTGCTGGCATTCGGCTGGCCACGTTCCGGCCCCGGCTCCGTGCCTGTCCGCACGCCGGTGCCTGGCAGCGCTGCTGCTGCGGGCCCGCTGCGCCTGCAGTCCACCCGCCTGCGCATCGACGCGCCGGCCTATACCGGCCAGGCCACGCTCACCCAGAATGCGCTGGATGCGAAGGTTGCCGCCGACAGCCGGCTGTCCTGGTCCCTGCGCTTCGATCGCGCCCCGGACAAGGCGTGGCTGCAGTTCCACGATGGTCGCCGCTTGCCACTGATCGAGCGCGAAGGACAGTGGCAGGCGCAGGATGTGGCACGTATGCCGCTGCTGTACCGCGTGGTGAGCGAACCGGCGCTGGCAGAGACCCGCCTGCATCGGCTGGATGTGGTGGCCGACCGTGCACCCAGCGTGCGCGTACTGGAGCCCACGGCCAGCCTGGTGCTGGGCACGCCGGGGCAACGGCAGTGGGCACTGCGCTTCGAGGCCAGCGACGATTACGGTGTCGCGGCGCAGGCAACGCTGTCGATCACCACTACCCAGGGCAGCGGTGAGAACATCACCTTCGTGAAGCGCAGCGTCACGCTTGCCGGCAGCGGCGAAGCCACCGCGCGGCGTTTCGCCCACACCCTTGATCTGGCTGCGCTGGGCGCGCAGCCTGGCAACGATGTGATCGCCCAGCTGGAAGTACGCGACAATCATGCACCCACGCCGCAGACCGGGCGCAGCAGCAGCGTGATCCTGCGCCTGCCCAGCGCCGAAGTCGCGCTCGGTGCAGAGCTCGAGGGCCGCATCAAGAAGACCCTGCCTGCGTATTTCCGCAGCCAGCGGCAGATCATCATCGATGCCGAAGCGCTGATCCGGCAGCGACGCAGCCTGGCCGCCGAGGACTTCGTGAAGCGCAGCGATGCGATCGGTGTCGACCAGCGCATCCTGCGCCTGCGCTACGGCCAGTTCCTGGGCGAGGAAAGCGAAGGTGCGCCGAAGCCGCCGCCGACCAGCGACCTGCCCACCAGCGATGCGCCGACCGCAGACGGCCACGACGACGATCACGAGCACGACCATGGCGCGCAGGCCGGTGCGCAAGACGACCATGGCCACGATCATGGCAGTACAGCCAACGCAGATATCCCGCCGGTGTTCGGCAGCGAGACCGACGTGCTTTCCGAATACGGGCACACCCATGACCACGCCGAGGCGACCACCCTGCTCGATCCGCAGACCCGCGCCACGTTGAAGGCCGCGCTGGATCAGATGTGGTCGGCCGAAGGCGAGCTGCGCCAGGGCCGCCCGGAGCAGGCGCTGCCATTTGCCTACAAGGCGCTGGGCTTCATCAAGCAGGTGCAACAGGCCGAGCGCATCTACCTGGCCCGGGTCGGGCCGGAGCTGCCACCCATCGATGAAAGCCGCCGGCTGGGCGGTGATCGCGCCGGACTGGCCAGTCGTGAACTGCCGTTGGCCGCGCGAACCCCGCCGGACCCGGCCATCGTTGAAGCCTGGCAACGCCTCGGTGATGACAACGGCGCACCGGATCTCGATGCGCTGGCGGCCTGGCAGCAGCGCAACGCCGCCTACCTGCCCGATGCACTCGATCTGGCTGCGGCCATCGAGCAGCTGCGCATCGAGCCCGACTGCGGCGACTGCCGCCAGCGCCTGCGCGCACAGTTGTGGCGGGCGCTGCAGCGTCCTCTGCCACAGACGATGCGGCGCAGTGCCGCCGATGCGATGGGCCAGCGCTACCTCGACGCGCTGGAGGCGCAGCCATGAACGCCTCCGCTGTGAACCTGTGGATTGCACCGGCACTCGCCCTGATCGTGGTCATCGCCAGCGTGCGCCAGCCGCGTGCGGACACTGCGCACCCCGGCCGCCGGTGGGTCGTGATCGCACTGCAGATCGTCGTCGCCACGCTGCTGTATTTCTGCCTGGCGCCCCCCACCCGCCAGCAGCCCGCAGGCGGGCTGGTCGTACTTGGCGTCGATGCGGGCAAGGCCGACTCACTCCCGGCCAGCGAAGGCCCGCTGTTGCTGTTGCCGGAAGCTGCCGATGTGCCCGGCGCACAGCGCGTACCCGACCTGGCCACCGCGCTGCGCCAGCATCCGGCCGCCACGCTGACGCTGGTCGGTGCGGGCCTGGTCGCACGTGACCGCGACGCGGTGCTGCCGCCGGATGTGCGTTGGCAGGCTGCACCGGAGCCGCGCGGCTGGATCGCGCTGCAGCCGCCGGCCGATGTCGCACCCGGTGCCCGCTTCGACGTGCTGGCGCAGGCGCGTGGCGCGGCCAAGGCGAAGGCCGAACTGCTCGACCCGGCCGACAGCGTGGTCGATCGCACGGAGGTTGCCGACGACGGCCGCGTGCAGCTGAGTGGTGTCGCCCGCGCCGAAGGCCGCAGCGTGTTCCAGCTGCGCCTGCTCGATGCCGACGGCCATGTGGTGGACAGCGTACCGGTGCCGCAGCAGACCCTGCCGTCCGCACCGCTGCGCCTGCTGGTGCGCGCCGGCGCGCCGGGTCCAGAGCTGAAGTACCTGCGGCGCTGGGCAGCCGATGCAGGCATCCGTGTGCAGGTGCAGGCGGATACCGGGGCCGGACTCAGCATCGGCGATGGCGCGGTGTCGATCGATGCAGCATCGCTCACGCGCAGCGATCTGTTGCTGCTGGACGAGCGCAGCCTGGCGGCATTGAGTGCGGGCCAGCTGGCCGCCGTGCGCCAGGCGCTGCGCGATGGACTGGGCGTGCTGGTGCGCAGTGCGGGCGCACCTTCGGCCAGCGCGCGGCAACGCCTTCGCGATCTGGGCCTGCCAGTGCAGGGTGATGGCAGCAGCCACCCCCTCGAACTTCCCGGCGATGGCGAAAGCGCGGTCCTCGCCGCACGCCGTGGCCCGCTCGCCGCTGGCACATTGCCGACCGGCTACGGCGAAGAGGCCGACCGCAGCTCGCACAGTGCCGCGCTGTCTTCGCTGGAAGCACTGGCGTTGCAGGCGCCGGGCAGCAACGCGCTGCTGCACGATCGGGGCGGTCAGGCCGTCGGCGGCTGGCGCGCGGTCGGCAAGGGCCGCATCGGCCTGCTGCCGCTGACCGACAGCTGGCGCTGGGTGCTGGCAGGCCGCGATGACCGCCACGGCGAACTGTGGAGCGACGTGGTTGCCACGCTGGCACGCGCGCAGGGCAGCGGTGATGCGCTGTGGTCACCACAGCCCATCAGCTGGGCAGGCGAACGGCAGGCGCTGTGCGGCGTGCAGGCGCCGCTGCAGGCCTTCAACCTGCGTGGCGACAGCGTGCCGCTGATCGCCGATGGTGCAACGTCGGCGCTGCGCTGCGCCGGCTGGTGGCCCCGTGAGGCAGGCTGGCAGCGCCTGCAGCATGGCGACAGCATCGTCTGGCGCTATGTGTTCGACCCAAAGGACGCCGCTGCACTGCATCGGCAGGCGATGATCGATGCGACCACGCAGGCGTTGGCCTCCAGCACGTCGGCGAACGCGTCGGTGATGCAGCCCGTGCCGGGCTCACGCTGGCCGTGGTGGCTGGCGTTCGTGTTGTGCGCATCGCTGCTGTGGTGGCTGGAACGGCGGCGCTGACCCGGGGTCGGATCCCTTTCGCCCGCGAAAGGGCTCTGACCCCCTCCGTCAGGCGTTCTTCAACGCGAGCCCGCGCGCCGGTACACGCCATTGAAGCGCACGTTCATGCCACCGCATTCGCTGTTGTCGGCCACGATCAGCACCTCGCCCAGCGAATGCACGCGTACCTTGCAGGTATCCTCGACGAACTCGACGTCGGCACCGCGCGGCGCGGCGCGCGCTTCCACCTGGCCCATGTTCGGTCCGTAGGGACGCTGCTCCGGCGTGGGGTTGGCGGAGGGCCAGTAGGCGTCCCCCTCCACATGCAGTTGCCCACCCTGCACGGTGATGCGCAGGCCGTTGTCGCCGTCCTTCCAGTTGCCCGCCCAGTCCTGCAGCGACGGCACGGCCACCGGCAATGGCTGCAGCTTGCTGCGGTCCACCCAGCCGGCACTGCCACCCACCCTGTTCGGGAAGAACGCGCAGCGATAAGCGCCCAGGTCGCGCCCGGTCACCACCGTATCGCCGTTGACCACATAGCTGCGCTGTCGGCAGGCCGGTTCGCCCTTGGCCGGGCAGCCGTCCATGTCGCCAAGCAGGTACAGGCGCGGTGCATCGACCACCCGCGCCAGTGCGAACCGGCTCTGTTCGGACGGGAACGCGCCATTGCGGCAGGCGCCGTCATCGGCGATGCCGGAAGCGAAGGCGGAGGCTGGCAGCAACGCGGCCAGCAGGCAGAACGAACGCAGGGACATGGCGATGGCACCGATGGGGAAGCCGGCAGGATATACCGGGCTACTTCACCGGCGGCGCGTCGCCAGCATTCTGCTCCTGGGAGAACCGCAGCGCGCGCCGCTGCTGTTCCGCACTGAGTTCCGGCGGCGGCCGCGCCACGGCGGCCTGGATCTGCGAAGGTCCACCCGTGAGCTTGTTCACGCCCTTGGCGGCCGCCATCACACCCTTGACCACGCCCATCATGATGTAGCCGCCGCCCATGCTCACCTGCTCCGGCGATGGCGGTTCGCTCCAGTCACGGCTGAAGCGGTTGTCGCCGAACTTCACCGGGTTCTTGAAGCGGTAGAGATCCAGCGGCTCCTCTTCCGGCTTGAGCGCACGCACTTCGCCGAGGGTGGTGACGTTGTCCTGCGGCAGAGCGGTGGAGATCGGTGCGGTGGTTGCCGCCGAAGCATCCACCGGGGGAACGGGCGCCGGATCGGGCACCGCCACCGGCGCGGCCTGCTGCGCCTGCGCGATGCCGGCCAGCAGCATGCCGGCCAGGAGGGCTCCCTGCGTTCCACGTCGTGCCACAGCCATCCACCTGTTGGTTGCGTCCAGCGCCCAAGGATACGGATGCCGGCTTCAGATTTCGTTGCTGCACTGGCAGCTGTTCAGCCAGGGGAGATGCGGCGACGCCACGGGACGCGGGCACTGAACGGTTCACGCCCTCCGTGTGCGGTGTCTCACATCCTGAGACGTGAGTGTGGTGCCATGTGACCCCTCGCAATCCGTCCCGGCTCCATCTTCCATGGCCTACGAACTCGCCAAGCGCACCGCCGATGCCGAGCAGAAGCTCGCCACGCGCGACGGCCTGCCCGCCCGCGACGGCGCCCTGCTCAGCGCGCGCCTGCAGCGCCGCTACCAGGACCGCATCACCGGCAGCTTTGCCATTCCCGGCCGCGAAGGCCGCTATGCGCCCATTCCCGATTCAGTTCCGCCTGCCCTGGCCGCTGCGCTGAAGGCGCCTGGCATCGAACAGCTCTACAGCCACCAGGCCGAAGCTTGGGAGGCCAGCCAGCGCGGCGAGCACGTGGCCATCGTCACCCCCACCGCCAGCGGCAAGTCGCTGTGCTACACCCTGCCGGTGGTCAGCGCGGCAATGCAGGACAAGGCCAAGGCGCTGTACCTGTTCCCGACCAAGGCACTGGCCCAGGACCAGGTGGCCGAGCTGCTGGAACTCAACCGCGCCGGCGATCTGGGCGTAAAGGCCTTCACCTTCGATGGCGACACGCCCGGCGATGCACGACAGGCCATCCGCCTGCATGGCGACATCGTGGTGTCCAACCCGGACATGCTGCACCAGGCCATCCTGCCGCATCACACCAAGTGGGCGCAGTTCTTCGAGAACCTGCGCTACATCGTCATCGACGAGGTACACACCTACCGCGGCGTGTTCGGCAGCCACGTCACCAACGTGCTGCGCCGGCTCAAGCGCATCTGCGCGTTCTACGGCGTGCAACCGCAGTTCATCCTGTGCTCGGCCACCATCGGCAACCCACAGGCGCATGCCGAGGCGCTGATCGAGGCCCCGGTGACTGCCATCACTGAATCCGGTGCGCCCAGCGGGCCGAAACAGGTGCTGTTGTGGAACCCGCCGGTGATCAATCCGGACCTGGGCCTGCGCGCCTCGGCGCGCTCACAGAGCAACCGCATCGCGCGCATCGCGATCAAGTCCGGGCTGAAGACCCTGGTGTTCGCGCAGACACGTTTGATGGTGGAAGTGCTGACCAAGTACCTGAAGGACATCTTCGACCACGACCCGCGCAAACCGCCGCGCATCCGCGCCTACCGCGGTGGCTACCTGCCCACCGAGCGGCGCGAGACCGAGCGCGCGATGCGTGCCGGCAACATCGACGGCATCGTCAGCACGTCGGCGCTGGAACTGGGCGTGGATATCGGCAGCCTGGACGTGGTCATCCTCAACGGCTACCCCGGCAGCGTGGCCGCCACCTGGCAGCGCTTCGGCCGCGCCGGCCGCCGCCAGCAACCCGCACTGGGAGTGATGGTGGCCAGCTCGCAGCCGCTGGACCAGTACGTGGTTCGCCACCCGGACTTCTTCGCCGAGGCCTCGCCCGAGCACGCGCGCATCGCGCCGGACCAGCCGCTGATCCTGTTCGACCATATCCGCTGCGCGGCCTTCGAGCTGCCGTTCCGGGTCGGCGATGGCTTCGGCCCGATCGATCCGGAGGTGTTCCTGGAAGCGCTGGCAGAGACAGAAGTGATCCACCGCGAAGGCGAGCGCTGGGAATGGATCGCCGACAGCTATCCGGCCAACGCGGTCAGCCTGCGTGCGGTGGCCGACGGCAACTTCGTGGTGGTCGACCGCAGCGATGGCCGCCAGCAGATCATCGCCGAGGTCGATTATTCCGCCGCCGCGCTCACCCTGTACGAGGGCGCCATCCACATGGTGCAGTCCACCCCGTACCAGGTGGAGACGCTGGACTGGGAGGGGCGCAAGGCCTACGTCACCCGCACCCACGTGGACTACTACACCGACAGCATCGACTTCACCAAGCTCAAGGTGCTGGACCGTTTCGATGGCGGCGTGGCCGGCCGTGGCGATTCGCATCATGGCGAAGTGCACGTGGTGCGCCGCGTGGCCGGCTACAAGAAGATCCGGTATTACACCCACGAGAACATCGGCTACGGACCGGTGAACCTGCCCGACCAGGAACTGCACACCACTGCGGTGTGGTGGCAGCTGCCGCAGGCGCTGCTGCTGCGCGCGTTCGCCAGCAAGCAGGATGCGCTGGATGGCTTCCTCGGCGCCGCCTATGCACTGCACATCGTCGCCACCGTGGCGGTGATGGCCGATGCGCGCGACCTGCAGAAGTCGGTGGGCAACGGCGATGGTTCCTGGTTCGCGATCGCCGACCAGAGCGGCCGCGGCCAGCTGCGCGGCAGCGAGGGCGATCCCGGTGGGGTGGAGCTGCTGCAGGAGTTCGTGCCCACCGTGTACCTGTACGACAACTTCCCCGGCGGCGTCGGCCTCAGCGAACCGCTGTGGCAGCGCCAGGCCGAACTGGTGCAGCGCGCGCGCGAACTGGTGCAGCGCTGCGACTGCAGGGCCGGCTGCCCGGCCTGCGTGGGCCCGGTGCTGGCCGCGCAGGAAGACGATGAGACTTCGCCGCGCGCGCTGGCGCTGCGCGTGCTCGACCTGTTCGATGCCGACGCCTGCCAGCACGTGCCCGACGTGGTGGTGACCACGCGCGACCCGATGGAGCTGCTGGCACCGTGAGCGTGAGCCTGGACAAGCTGCGCCTGCTGCGCCAGCAGGCCGGCGACCCGAAGGCGAGCACACCGGCCGCGCCGGACGTGCCCCCTGCGCCACCGGCACCCGTGGCCGCGAACGATGCACGGCAACCACCGGCCGAGCGGTCGGTGTTCGCCTGGGTCGAACAGGAGATCCGCCACAAGCCGACCGGCGCTGCGGTCTCCACACCGGCACCGGCAGCGCTGCGTCGGCCGGAAGTGGGCGGTCTGCATCGCCTGCTCGGCCTGCGTTCGCGCGGTGGAGCCGCGCCGGCACGCGCCAGCGCGCAGGATCGTCAGCTGCCCGGCGAGGAAATCGCGCCGGGCCTGTTCCTGATCGAATCGCTGCAGCTGCAACCAATCCCGACCGCCCCGCTGTCATTGGCCTTCGCCAAGCGCGAGGACCAGCACGTAGCTGCGCGCGACCTGCTGTTCTTCGATACCGAGACCACCGGCCTGGCCGGTGGCACCGGCACGCGTGCCTTCATGATCGGCGCCGCCGACTGGCACGTGTGCCCGCAACGTGGCCAAGGCCTGCGCATCCGCCAATTGTTGATGTCGACCATGGCCGCCGAGGACGCGATGCTGGCCACCTTCGCCAGCTGGCTGCAGCCCTCCACCGTGTTCTGCAGCTACAACGGCCGCAGCTACGATGCGCCGCTGCTGAAGGCGCGCTACCGGCTGGCGCGCCAACGCGATCCGATCACCGCGCTGGACCATGTGGACCTGCTCTACCCCACCCGTCGCCGCTATCGCGGCACCTGGGAGAACTGCAGGCTGTCCACCATCGAGCGCCAGCTGCTGCGCGTAGTGCGCGAGGACGACCTGCCCGGCTCGGAAGCGCCCGGCGCATGGCTGCGCTTCCTGCGCGGCGGCGACGCGGTGAACCTGCGCCGGGTGGCCGACCACAACCATCAGGATGTGGTGACGCTGGCCCTGCTGCTGCAACGATTGGTGCACGAGGAGCAGCGCGAGCGCGAGACGCTGGCGCTGGTCGGTCAATAGGCCTTGACGCGGCCTGACGGTGGCAGCGGCGACACTGCCGCCACCATCCACGCCTGGAGCCCGACGATGCGCCTCAATCCCCTGGTCCTGCTCGCCATCCTGCCCTTGGCCGCCTGCAGTCATGCCGGCAGCAGCACCTCCCGTGATCCCGCGCCAGCGCCCGTGGCCGATGCCGCGCACGAATGCAAACCGGAGGCGCTGGACGCCTTCACCGGCAGGACCGCCGACGAAGCCACGATCAAGAAACTGGTGGCTGACAGCGGTGCGCGCAATGCACGGGTGGTCAAGCCGGGCATGGCGGTGACCATGGACTTCCGCCAGGACCGCGTGACCGTGCAGGTGGATGCGCAGAACCGCATCGAGCGCGCCAGCTGCGGTTGATGTTCCCAGGGTAGTGCCGGCCGCTTGCCGGCACCCCCCATTGCCGGCCAGCGGCCGGCACTACCGATCAGAGTCGCTCGGCCTTGCCACTGGCCAGTGCGCGCGCGATCACCTGCTGCGCCTGCTGCGATGCCTGCGCATGCACGCGTGCCTGGCGCTCGCCCAACGCGGCCTGTTGGCTGCCCAGCGCCGCCTGGCGGCTGGCCAGTTCAGACTGCTGGCTGGCCAGACGCTGCATGGCGCGGGTGCGGCTGGCACGCGCGGTTTCGTTGTCCACTTCCTGCATCGCACGACGCGCCTCGGCGGCAGCCTCACGTGCGGCCTCACGTGCAACCGCCGCGTCGTTGGTCGCGCCCCGCGCCGCCTTCGCCGCTTCGGCCGCCGCTTCGCGGTTGATGTCATGCGCGGCCATCGCACTGCGCGCGGCCTCCGCTGCGGCCAGTGCCAGGCGGCGCGCCTCTTCACCCTGCAGACGCCCCATCTCACCCATCTGCTTGCCCAGGTCGCCCTGCTGGCGGCCCAGCGCACTCTGCTGGCGGCCCAGTTCGCTCTGCTGGCGACCAAGGTCCGCCGCACCGGCATAGGCGCGCTGCAGCGACTGGATCAACATCGGGTCGCGCACCACATAGCGCTTGTCGCCCTGGCGGAACCACAGCGCCGGGCCCTTGCCTAGCTGCCTGCGGGCCACCATCACGTCGTCCATGCCGCCGTTGGCGAAGGTCGAATCACCATCGACCAGCACGAAGGCCTCCCGGGGCGACTTGCCCAGATCGAGGCGACCGTAGGTCGTGATGGAGGAGGTGGTGGCCGTGCCGTCATGGTCCTCATCCATGCCAGCGGCATCGTCGACATCGGCCACATCGGCATCGTCAGGACCGGAGGGTTCTGCGGGCGGTGCGGGAGCCACCGGCTCGGCCGGAACGCGCGCGGCCGAGGCTGGTGCGGGCGGGGCTTCCGGAGCTTTCGGCGGGGGCGGCACCACGGCCTTCGGGGCGGCCGGAGGTGCGGGCGGGGCCGGCGGCACCGGCGCTGCGACCAGCCGCATCGGTGCCACGCCCACCACCACCACCACAGCGGTCAGCGCCACCGCCAGCAGACGCGGGCAGGACCGGTGCGACTGCAGCGAAAGCAGGCGACGCTTGAGGCTGGTGGTGCTCGGTGCGGCGCTGGCCACGCCCAGATGCGGCTGCGGGGCCACGCCCAGCTGCAGCAACAGGCGGCCATAGGCCTGGCGGCTGGCGCCATGCTGGCCGACCACCGCCGCATCCACGGCTTCCTCGCGGGCCTGCGCGTATTCGCGCACCGACAGGCGCAGCAGCGGGTGGAAGAAGAACAGGTGCTGGGCCAGCGCGGGCAGCAGGCCCCATTGCAGGTCACGGCGCTGCAGGTGCTGCAGTTCGTGGGTCAGTGCCAGGTCCAGCGCATCGCCCTGCAGGACGTTGTCGCCGGCCGGCAGCAGCAGCACCGGGCGGAACGGCCCGACCAGCTGCGGTGCCTCCACCTGCGTGCTCATCCACAGCCGCGGCGCACCGCGCACGCCGTGGGCATCGGAGGCCAGCTGCAGGGCCTGCACCAGCGCTTCGTCCTCGCAGGGATACGCCGCAGCCAGCAGTGCGCGGCAGCGGCGCCACTCACCGAAGGTGCGCAGCGCCATCACCAGCACGCCGGACAGCCACAGCGCGGACAGTGCGACCGCCCACCACGCAACTGCCGGTACTTCGGCCGCGGGCAGCGGCATCGCGGCCAGCAACTGTGCAGAGGCCTCCGGGGCCAGCGGGTAGACGATGTCAGCGGCCACGTCGGTCGCGGTCATCGCCACCGCCTGCGGCGCCGGCAGCCAGGCCAACTGCAACGGCTGGCTCCAGAACAGGCCGAGCACGGCCTGCAGCGAGACCAGCCACCACAGGCGGCAGCGGGTCGCCGCCGACAGCGACGGCAGCGCGCGGCACAGGCCGTACACCAGCGCCACCAGCAGCACGGTCTGCAGGCTGGTCCAGCCCAACCGTTCCAGCATCGGGATCAGCATCGTGGTGTCCATGGCTCAGCCCTCGTGGCGACGCGATTGGAGTTGGGCGACCAGCGCTTCCAGCTCGGCCAGTTCGTTGTCGCTGACCTGCTGGCGCTGCGACAGGTAGGCCACGAACGGCGACACCGAGCCCTGCAGGGTGTTGTCGACGAACTGGGCCACGGCACCCTGCAGCACGCTCTGCGGGCCACGGGTGGCCTGGTAGCGGTAGACGCCGTCCTGCTGCCGGCGCTGAAGATACCCCTTCGCCCGCAGCCGCTCCATCATCGTCAGCACGGTGGAACGGGCCAGGCCGCGGGCCTCGCCGTAGCCACTGGCGACCTCGCCGACCGTGGCCGGCGCATGTTCATCGATGTACTGCAGCAGGGCCAGTTCCTGGTCCCCGATGGTCTTGCCACGCATGACACCACTCCCTTGACTACACGTGTCGTCACTGTCAGCTTGACGACAACTGTAGTCAATCCCCCGGAAGTCATGAGCCGACGAACGGTAGGCACCACCGAGCGCTTAAACCTTTGACCCGCCCACTGCATCCGATCCGCAACGCCCCGCTGGAATTCCGCATGTCCCGCCCAATGCTCCGAGTCCTGCTCATGCTCATCAGTGCACTGCCCTTCGCCGCCATCTCTGCCAGCCAGGACCAGGCCAACGACCAGACCCGCCGCCTGATCCGCCAGATCATGCTGGAGCAGCGCATCCCGGGATTGCAGATCGCGGTGGTCAAGGACGGGCAGACCTTGTTGTCCGAGGCCTACGGGCTGGCCAACGTGGAGAACGGTGTGCTTGCCTCGCGCGACACCCGCTTCCCGCTCAATTCGGCCACCAAGGCGTTCACCGGCGTGGCCGCCGCGCAGCTGGCCCAGCAGGGGCAGCTGGATCTGGACGCGCCGGCCTCGCGCTACCTGGATGACCTTCCGCCAGCGTGGAGAGACGTACGCGTACACCAGCTGCTGGCGCATACCTCCGGCCTTCCCGACATCCTTGATGCGAAGGGACTGCTGGGCGGTGGCTCAGAAGCGCAGGCGTGGGCGGCCGTCACGGCGCAGCCGCTCGAAGCCGAACCCGGGCAGCGCTTCGCCTACAACCAGACCAACTACGTACTGCTGGCACGAATCATCGCAAAGCAATCCGGCATGCCCTACGAACGCTTCCTCGCCACCGGCCAGTTCAGCAGCGCGCGCATGGCCCGCACCACCTTCGGCGACAGCTACGACCTGATTCCCGATGCGGCGACGATGTACAGCCTGGCCCCGCGTGCCACCGACGCTGCGGATGCACCGTCCCGCCTGTCGCACTGGTTCTACGACATACCGCCTTCGCTGTGGGCCGGTGGCGGCATCCTCACCACCGCCGACGACACCGCGCGCTGGCTGGTCGCGCTGACCGAAGGCCGCCTGCTGCCGGAGACCGCCCTGCGGCGGATGTGGAGCGCAGAGCGCCTGGCGGATGGCCGTGCCGGCCCGTGGGCGGGGGGCTGGCCGGTACTGCGCGCATCGCCCGACCTTCAGGTGGCCGGTATCGGCGGTGCGCGCTCGGCGTTCGTGGTCTATCCCGAGCGCGGCGTGGCGGTGGTGGTGCTGACCAATCTTGTCGGTGCCAATCCGCAGCAGTTCATTCCACGCATTGCCGATTTCTATGCGCGCGATGCCTCAACGCCCAGTCACGAACGGGTCGCCCCTGCACGGCAACAACGGGCTGTCATCGCAGGGCCATAGCCCGGCCGGCACGGTCCTGGCCACTTCGAAGTGATCCTGGTTCCAGCGCAGGAAACCGCCGTGGATGGCATTGCCATGGTCGAAGCTGCGCGCATCGTCGGCCAATGGCTGCTCGGGGTCGGCTTCGGCCACCCAGCGCACCACCGGCACCTTGTCCAGCTGCCCGATGAAGGCGAACAGATCGCCCGCGCCCCTGGCCTGGTAAGCCGTCATCGTCGCCGTATCAGGCAGCTCGGCCTGCGCCAGCAACGACGCGGTGACATCCTGCAGCGGTGCGGCTCCCTGTGCGATGTAGGCGCGCATGCCCGTGGTGGTTGCTGGGCAGTCCTGCAGCTGCACGAGATACCCGGTGGTACCGCCATTGCTGGAGAACGAGCGCATCCAGTAGCGGAAACGCGGTCCGCTGCGATCGGTGACCATGAAATCCTGCTGGCCGCCCTGCGCGGGAATGGAAAGCACCTGCGCATTGCCGGCACTCTCCACGTTGCACTTCAACTGCACCAGCACCCGCCTGGCCGGTTCGGGCAGCGCAGCGTAGCGGCCGCCGGGATGGGCGCTGCCGGAAGCTTCCGGCAATGCAGGCAATCCGCGTTCAGTGGTTCCTGCCTGCGCAGGCAAGGTCTCCGGTTTCGCCTCAGGTTTCGCAGCGGGTTCGACCGGCACGGCGTGCTCCCCGACGGGTGCGCATGCGCTGCACGCCAGCAGCAACACCCACGGCAAACCGGACATCAAGGGTAGACGGACCATCCTTCAACGTCCTCCCATCGCGGGTGCTTCGTGCTGCTGTGCCGGCGCGGGCACGGGTGCACCCTGTTCGCGCGCTTGCTGCTGCAGCTGGCGCAGGCTGGTTTCCACCGCAGTCTCGCGCACCTCGGCTGCGTTGACGCCTGCGCGCACGGCCGCCGGGTCGCCCGGACTGCCCTGCACCAGGAACAGTGTCTCACCCGCAGCGCGGCCGCCACTGGGATTGCTGGCCACGATCTGGTCGACCCGGGTGATGCCTGCGGCCTTCGCTTCGCGCAGCATCACCAGGCTGTAGTCATCGGTGTGCTCGGCGTAGCGCCCGCCCAAGGCCTGCAGGTGCGTGCTGATCTGCTGCTGCAGGGCGTGGTCGCGATGCTGCGGCTGCCGGGGATCGTCATTGGCCGCGAGCGGCGTGTCCTGTCCCAGCCCGCGCGCCTGGCCCGGCGCAACCGAGGTCAGCACATACTGCCAGCGGTTCTGCCCGGGGGTGCCGCGTACCGTCGCCACGAAGTCGTCGTACTCACCGCCGCCAATGGTCTGGCAGCCCGCCGAATCGGTATTGGACCGGCTGCCACGATGGATCTTGAAGGTGTCGTTGAGGTCCTGCACGCCCTGGGTATCGCGCGCATCGAACCAGCCATCGCCATTGCTGTCGCGCTCCACCCGTCCAGCGCCGGCGGTGATGGCCGCCTGCGAAGGGCGCAACGCGAACTCATCGGGATGGCCGTTGCGCGGATGCGTGGTCGCGCGCATCTCGGTGGTGCCTTCGCCCAACCGTCCAAGATCCTTGACCCGGTCGCCGTTGACGTCCTCGCCCTCGGTCTTGGTACGCGGCGCCACGTTGCCGAAGCCAGGGCTGCGTGGCGTGGTCTTGGCGTGTCCGTCGTACTGGGCGGTCGGTTCTGTCGTGGCCTGGTTGAACTCGCGCACATGGCCGTGGCCCTGCGCATCCTTCCACAGCACCACGATGCGGTCGTCGTAGACACCACGTCCTCGCGCCTCGGTGGTGCGGTTCTCGTCGCGCAGCCCCAGCACCACGCGATCCTGCGTGGCCATCGCATCGTTCGCTGCGGCGTTGCCGCGCTGAGCCACGATACTGCCATAAACGTCGTACTGCTGGGCCTGGCTCAGGCCCGCAGTCTCCGCGGCGTCGGGCATGCGCGGTGGGCGCGTCGCGTCGCTCAGGCGATCCAGCATCGGCTTGACCGTGGCCGCGTCGGTGGCGGATACGCCACCGCTCCGTCGCAGCGCCTCAAGCTCGGTGGCGCCCCGCGCCGCGATGTAGCGATCCAGCGATTCCTGCACCACCGCACGCTGGCCGTTGTGCAGGGCCTCCAGGCGGGCGGCCGCGCCACGGGCATCGTTCTGCCGCAACAGGGCGACGACTTCATCGGCCGCTGCGCTGATATCCATCTCCGGCATGATCTTTCCCTGAACGTGATCGGTATGGGAGTCCAGCCTACCCCACCGCACCGGCGCAGCCGTTGACACACGCCACACACCTGCGCGAAGCCCCGTTCAGCAGACGCCACGCCGTAGTGCTGTTCACCCGCGTGGCCCGCCCATCACCGGCAGGATCACCCCGCTGATGTAACTGGCACAGGCCGGCGAGGCCAGGAACACGTAGGCCGGCGACAGTTCCTCGGGCTGTGCAGGCCGGCCCATGTCGCTGTCCTTGCCAAATTCCGCCACGTCCCGCGCCGGCTTGTCGGCCGGGTTCAGCGGCGTCCATACCGGCCCCGGCGCCACGCAGTTGACCCGGATGCCGCGCGGCAGCAGCTGGCTGGCCAGCGATTTGGTGAACGCGTGGATCGCGCCCTTGGTCGCCGAGTAATCGATCAGCGCCTTGCTGCCGAAGATTCCCGTTTCCGAACCGGTGTTGATGATGCTGGCGCCCTCGCCCAGATGCGGCAGCACCGCGCGCGCCATCTGGATGTACCCGCCGATGTTGGTCTGCAGGGTCTCCTGCAGGTGCGCGTCTTCCAGGTCTTCCAGCCGCTCGCAGTGCAGCTGGAACGCGGCGTTGTTGACCAGGATATCGATGCCGCCGAACGCCTTGGCCACCTGCTTCACCGCTTTGTCGCAGAAGCGCGGATCGCGCACGTCACCGGCGATCACCACGCAGCGACCGCCTTCGCGCTCCACGTGCTGGCGGGTGATGTCCGCGTCCTCGGCTTCGTCCAGGTGCAGCACGGCCACGTCGGCACCTTCGCGTGCGAACAGCACCGCCACCGCGCGGCCGATGCCGGAATCGCCACCGGTGACGATCGCACGCATGCCCTGCAGTTTGCCGCTGCCGGTGTAGTCGGGTGCAAGGAAACGCGGCGCCAGCTCCAGTTCGTGTTCGTGCCCGGGCTTGGCCAGCTGCTGCGCCGGCATCGCCTCCGGCTGGCGTCGTGCTCCGGCCTGGGTCGCGGTCTTCTTTGTTGCCTTCTTGGCCGCGCGGGCGTCCTTGGCCTTCTCCTGGTCCTGCAGGCGCCGCTGCCGTGCCGCAACGCGGGCGGCGCGGGGATCGCTGGCGGCGGCCTTGCGGGTTGCGGTCTTCACCACGCGCGGGCGACCGGGGTCGGCGATGGTCCTGGTTGCAGTGCTGCCTTTGCGCACCTTGGGTGAGGCTTTGCGGCGGGCGGGGGTTTTCCTGGTGGTGGCCATGCAGGTCTCCTCGGGGGAATGGGATTGCCGGCCAGCGGCCGGCACTACCGGGCGCATGCGCCGCAGTACCGGGGGCGGCATCCGCCGCTCCTGCAGTGTCTCCACCCCTGCTGTTGGCGGCAGTGAGCGCGCCGTGTCCATGATGTGCACGGCATTCATTCCGCCACCACGTGCGCCGTCGCACCCTGCACGCAATCACACAAGGAACGCCTTCATGAAACACGCCATCGCCACCGCCGCCGTCTGCTTTGCCCTCGCCGCCTGCAGCAGCACACCGGTGGCCCAGGTACAGCCGATCGACGGTGTGATTTCCGGCCAGTGCCACAGCGACAGGGTGCGCGGCGCGCTTGGCCTGGCCGCGTCGGACGCCACCGTCGCACGCGCACGGGTGGACAGCGACAGCCTGCACGTACGGGTGCTGCGCCACGACGGCCCGCGGGTGCCGCCGGCCAGCGAAGGCGGCGACCGCCTGACCATCGAAAAGGGCCGCACCAACAACATCACCGCGATCTACTGCGGCTGAGCCGGCGCGCCCTGCGCAGCACGCGCAGGGTCGCCTGTTCCCACTGGCGCGGCCCACGCAGGCCGGCCAGCGTGGCCAGTTCGCCGCGCTCCCAGCCGGCGAACACGCAGGGGTCGATATAGGCCTTGCGGCACACCGCCGGGGTATTGCCCAACAGCGACGCCACTTCGCACACGACCGCGCGCTGTGCCTGCGCCAGCGCGCGCTGGCTGGCCGGTTCCGGCAGTTCGGTGGCGGCAAACGCCTGCACCGCCGCAACCGTCCCGCCCCAGGTGCGGAAATCCTTGGCAGTGAAGTCCTCGCCCATCACCTCGCGCAGGTAGTCGTTCACCGCGCCGGAGTCGACCGGCTGCAGCGCACCGTCGTCATCGCGGTACTGGAACAGGGCCTGCCCCGGCAGCTGCTGCAGGCGCCGCACCAGCAGCCCCAGCCTGCGGTCGCCCACGGTGACCTCCTGCAGCTGCCCGGACTTGCCGCGGAAGCGCATGCGCACGCGGCCACCGCGCAGCAGCTCCAGATGCCGGTTTCGCAGTGTGGTCAGTCCGAACGAACGGTTCTGCTGCGCATAGGTCTCATTGCCGACCCGCACCAGCGTGTCCGCCAACAGTGCGACCACCATGGCCAGCACCTTCTCCTTCGGGAAACCGGGGCGCTTGAGATCCCGCGACAGCCGCCGCCGCAGCGTAGGCAACGCCTCGCCAAAGGCGATGATGCGGTCGAACTTGCCGGCATCGCGCTCCCTGGCCCAATCGGGGTGGTAACGGTACTGCTTGCGACCGCGCGCATCACGACCGGTGGCCTGCAGGTGGCCGTTGGCATGGGCGCAGATCCACACCGCGGTGTAGGCCGGTGGGATCGCCAGTGCGCGGATGCGTTGCAGGGTGGTGGCGTCGCGTATCGCGTGGCCATCAGCATCGCGGTAGCTGAAGCCCTTGCCGGCGCGGCGCCGGCTGATGCCCGGCTGGGTGTCGTCGACATAGCGCAGGCCGGCCGCGCGCGCTGCCTGTCGTTCGGGGGTGGAGGGAGTTGGCATGGCTCCAGTGTCGCCGTCGCCATGCCGCGATCCTGTCGATAACACAAGACAAACACGTGAGGGCCGGTTCGCCGCTATGCTCGGGTCTTCACAACCCCTTCCGGAGTCATGATGTCGTTCCCGATTCGCGCCCGTTCGCTCTCCGCCCTGTTGCTGCCGGCCGTGCTGGCCCTGACCGCCTGCCAGGCACCGGCGCTGGATGAACAGGATTCGGCCACCGCCCACGCCCAGCAGGCCGCCGAAGCAGCCAAGGCGCCGGCCGACGACGCCGGCAAGGCCACCGAGGCTCCGCCGGTCGGCACCTGCGATGCCAGCCAGGTACAGAGCCTGGTCGGCCAGGCCTACACCGATGCCCTCGGCAAGCAGGCACAGGAAGATGCAGGTGCCAGCCAGGTGCGCGTGCTCAAGCCCAATGATGTGGCCACGATGGAGTTCCTCGGCGACCGCCTGAACATCGAAGTGGACGACAAGGGCGCCGTCAGCGGCGTGCGTTGCGGCTGAGTCCCGCCCCGCGCCGGCACTGGGTTGCCGGCGCGTTCCGTTGCACCTGCAACCGTGTATTGCGGCGTTGCAGCAACCTGTGATCTAGTCGAGGCATCCGGTGGCCTCACGATGCGCTCCAGGGAATGAGCGGGGACGAGTGTCGCCGCCAACCCTATACGCATCGAGGTAGAGATGGCCCCCCGCAACCGCCAAGGGCTTTACGACCCGCGCTCCGAGCGCGATGCCTGTGGATTTGGCATGGTCGCCCAGCTCGACGATCAACCATCGCGCCTGTTGGTTGATACCGCCATCGCCGCGCTTTCGCGCATGACCCACCGTGGCGGTGTCGCCGCCGATGGCCTGACCGGTGATGGCTGCGGCCTGCTGCTGCGCCGCCCCGATGCGTTCCTGAAACTGCTGGCGAGTGAGGCCGGCATTGCCGTCGCCGCACGCTTCGCGGCCGGCCTGGTATTCCTGCCGCACGACGCCGATGCGGCGCAGGCCTGCCGCGCGCAGCTGCAGGCGCAGGTGGAAGCGGTGGGCTGCAAGGTCGCTGGCTGGCGCGAGGTACCGACCGACGACAGCGTCTGCGGCCAACTGGCGCGCGACACGCTGCCGCGCATCGAGCAGGTGTTCGTCGATGCCGGGGTTGGCCAGGATGATGCCGGCTTCGCACTGGCGCTGTTCCTGGCCCGTCGCCGCAGCGAACAGCAGCTGCGCGAACACGCCGACTTCTACGTCGCCACCCTCACCCCGGATGCGATCAGCTACAAGGGCATGGTGCTGCCGGACAAGCTCAGCCGCTTCTTCCCGGACCTGCAGCGCCGCGAGCTGGCCTCCAGCGCGATCGTGTTCCACCAGCGCTTCTCGACCAACACGCTGCCGCGCTGGCCGCTCGCCCACCCGTTCCGCATGCTCGCCCACAACGGCGAGATCAACACCATCGAAGGCAATCGTCGCTGGGCGCAGGCGCGCAGCAAGGTGTGGAAGACGCCGCGCTTCGATATTGGTGAATTCGACCCGGTCATCTCCATGCACGGTTCGGATTCGCAGAGTCTGGACAACATGCTGGAGCTGATGGTCGCCGGTGGCATGGAGCTGATCCAGGCGCTGCGCATCCTGGTGCCGCCGGCCACCCAGTCGCTGGAGTTCAAGGACCCGGACCTGGCCGCGTTCTACGAGTTCCACGGCCTGAACAGCGAGCCGTGGGATGGCCCGGCCGGCATCGTTGCCTGCGACAGCCGCTACGCCGTCTGCACCCTCGACCGCAACGGCCTGCGCCCGGCGCGCTGGATGCTGACCGCCGACCGCCACTTCCTGGTCGCCTCCGAGGCCGGCGTGTGGGAAGTGCCAACCGAGCGCGTGGTGCGCAAGGGCAAGCTCGGCCCCGGCGAGATGATCGCCATCGACCTCAAGCGCGGCGACCTGCTCGACTCCGACGCGGTGGACCGCATCAACCGTGGCCGCGCGCCGTACAAGCAGTGGCTGCAGCAGGGCGTGACCTACCTGCAGACCGAACTGATCGACCCGTCGCTGGTGGAAGAGCCGTTCGACGAAGCCACCCTGCGCAGCTACCACAAGCTCTACCAGCTCAGCAGCGAGGAAGTGGAGCAGGTGCTGCGTCCGCTGGCCGAGACCGAGCAGGAAGCCACTGGCTCGATGGGCGATGACACGCCGATGGCGGTGCTGAGCCAGCGCAGCCGCCCGCTGTACGACTATTTCCGCCAGGCCTTCGCGCAGGTCACCAACCCGCCGATCGATCCGCTGCGCGAAGACTGCGCGATGTCCCTGTCCACCCAGCTCGGCAAGGAGACCAACATCTTCCATGCCGGCCCGGAGACGGTGAACCACGTCATCCTCAATTCGCCGGTGCTGAGCCAGCGCAAGCTGCGCCAGCTGCTGAAGATGGAGCAGTACGTGCAGGCCAACCGCCTGCTCGATCTGTCCTACAGCGAAGACGAGGGCCTGCGCGCCGGCATCGAGCGCATCTGTGCCGAGGCCGAACAGGCCGCGCGCGATGGCATGGTGATGCTGCTGCTGTCCGACCGCTACCCGGTGGCCGGACGCCCGATGGTGCATGCCCTGCTCGCCACCAGCGCCATCCACCACCACCTGTCGCGGCTGGGCCTGCGCTGCGACGTGAATCTCATCGTCGAGACCGGCACTGCGCGCGACCCGCACCACATGGCCTGCCTGCTCGGCTTCGGTGCCACCGCGGTATACCCGTACCTGGCCTACCAGACCCTGTTCGACCTGGGCCGCCGTGGCATCCTCAAGCTGAGCAAGGGCGGTGAGCAGTCGCAGATCGGCCGCCGCTACCGCAAGGGTGTCTACAAGGGCCTGTCGAAGATCATCTCGAAGATGGGCATCTGTACCGTGGCCAGCTACCGCGGCGCGCAGCTGTTCGAGATCATCGGCCTGGAACCGGAAGTGGTGGACCTGTGCTTCCCGGATACCGCCTCGCGCATCGGTGGCGCTGGCTTCGCGCGCCTGGATGCCGACGCACGCGAGCTGTGCGCACAGGCCTGGGACGCGCAGCAGGACGTGGACGTGGGCGGCCTGCTGAAGTACGTGCACGGCGGCGAGTACCACATGTACAACCCGGACGTGGTCACCACCCTGCAGCGCGCGGCCCGCAGCGGTGACCCGCGTGCGTGGCAGCAGTACTGCGATGCCGTGCATGCACGTCCACCGTCGGCGCTGCGCGACCTGCTGGAACTGGTGCCGGCGGCCACGCCGGTAGCGCTGGACGAGGTGGCTCCGGCCAGTACCCTGTTCCCGCGCTTCGATACCGCGGCGATCAGCCTGGGCGCCTTGTCACCTGAAGCGCACGAGGCACTGGCGATTGCCATGAACCGCCTCGGCGGCCGCAGCAATTCCGGCGAAGGCGGTGAGGATCCCGCCCGCTATGGCACCGCAAAGCGCAGCAAGATCAAGCAGGTGGCCTCGGGCCGCTTCGGCGTCACCGCCGAATACCTGGTCAACGCCGAAGTGCTGCAGATCAAGGTCGCGCAGGGCGCCAAGCCCGGCGAGGGCGGCCAGCTGCCGGGCCACAAGGTGAACGAACTGATCGCGCGCCTGCGCTATGCCCGGCCCGGGATCGGCCTGATCTCGCCGCCGCCGCACCACGACATCTATTCGATCGAAGACCTGGCGCAGCTGATCTACGACCTCAAGCAGGTCAACCCGACCGCGCTGGTGTCGGTGAAGCTTGTCAGCCATGCCGGCGTGGGTACGATCGCCGCCGGCGTGGTCAAGGCCGGTGCCGACCTGATCACCATCTCCGGCCATGACGGTGGCACCGGAGCCTCGCCGGTCAGCTCGATCCGCTATGCCGGCGTACCGTGGGAGCTGGGCGTGGCCGAAGCGCACCAGGCGCTACTGGCGAACGACCTGCGCGGGCGCACCCTGCTGCAGACCGATGGTGGCCTGAAGACCGGACTGGACGTGGTCAAGGCCGCGCTGCTGGGCGCGGACAGCTTCGGCTTCGGCACCGCGCCGATGATCGTGCTGGGCTGCAAGTACCTGCGTATCTGCCACCTCAACAACTGCGCCACCGGCGTGGCCACCCAGGACGAGCGCCTGCGCGAGAACCACTTCACCGGCCAGCCCGAACGCGTGGAGAACTTCTTCCGCCTGCTGGCCGAGGAAGTGCGCGGCTGGCTGGCGTACCTGGGTGCACGTTCGCTGGAAGAGATCGTCGGCCGTACCGACCTGCTGCGGCAGATCGAGGCCGCGCCGCGTGACGGCGTGCGCGTGGACCTGTCGCGCCTGCTGGCCGATGCCCGTTACGAGGGCAGCCACTGCGCCGCGCAGCGCCTGTACGAATCGCCGGACAGCCTGGCCACGCAGATGGACGGCCTGCTGGCGCCGGCCATCGAGCACAAGCGTGGTGGCGAGCATCGCTTCCTGATCCACAACACCGACCGCAGCATCGGCACCCGACTGGCCGGTGCGGTGGCGCGCGCGCACGGCAACCAGGGCATGGCCGAGGCGCCGCTGGAACTGCGCTTCCGTGGCAGCGCCGGGCAGAGCTTCGGCGCGTTCAACGTGGGCGGCCTGCATCTGGAAGTGGAAGGCGAAGCCAACGACTACGTCGGCAAGGGCATGGCCGGCGGCCGTCTGGTGGTGCGCCCGCCGCGTGGCGCGCGCTTCGAAGCGCGCAGCACCGCGATCATCGGCAACACCTGCCTGTACGGCGCCACCGGTGGCGAGCTGTTCGCCGCTGGCCGCGCCGGCGAGCGTTTCGCGGTACGCAATTCCGGCGCGCTGGCGGTGGTGGAAGGTGCCGGTGACCACTGCTGCGAGTACATGACCGATGGCGTGGTGCTGGTACTGGGCAAGGTCGGCCTGAACTTCGGTGCCGGCTTCACCGGTGGCCTGGCCTACGTGCTGGACGTCGACCGCGATTTCGTCGACCGCTACAACCACGAGCTGATCGACATCCATCGCGTCTCCGCCGAGGGCTTCGAGAACTACCGCCAGCACCTGCACCGCCTGATCGGCCGCCACCGCGAGCTGACCGGCAGCATCTGGGCGCAGCAGATCCTGGACGAGTTCCGCGATTACATCGGCAAGTTCTGGCTGGTCAAACCGAAGGCCGCCAGCATCGAGTCGCTGACCGAAACCCTGCGACGCGCCGCGTAACCGTAGTGCCGGCCGCTGCCGGCAACCCAGGACCACGTAGTGCCGGCCGCTGGCCGGCGACCGCAAAACACCACAGAGCCCGCCATGAGCCGCAAGCACGCCTTCCAGTTCCTCGACCTGCCCCGCACCATGCCGCAGCGCATTCCGGTGGAACTGCGCACGTCCGGCGACTGGGGTGAGTTGTACGGCAAGTTCGGTAAGGAAGATGCCCAGTACCAAGCCGGTCGCTGCCTGGACTGCGGCAACCCCTACTGCAGCTGGAAGTGCCCGGTGCACAACGCCATTCCACAGTGGCTGCAGCTGGTGCAGGAAAACCGCATCCACGAAGCGGCCACGCTGTGCCACAGCACCAACCCGCTGCCGGAAGTGTGCGGCCGGGTCTGCCCGCAGGACCGGCTGTGCGAGGGCAGCTGCACGCTGGAAGAGTTCGGTGCGGTCACCATCGGCGCGGTCGAGAAGTACATCGTTGATACCGCGCTGGCCACGGGCTGGCGCCCGGACCTGGGCGCGGTGCAGCCGACCGGCCGCAGCGTGGCTGTGATCGGCGCCGGCCCGGCCGGGCTGGCCTGTGCCGACCGTCTGGCGCGCGCCGGCATTGCCGCCGTGGTCTACGACCGCTATGAGCAGATCGGCGGCCTGCTGCAGTTCGGCATTCCCAGCTTCAAGCTGGACAAGGATGTGATCCACCGCCGCCGCGAAGTGCTCGAGGGCATGGGCGTGCAGTTCCGCCTCGGTGTGGAGATCGGCCGTGACCTCAGCGTGCAGCAGCTGCTGGACAGCCACGATGCGGTGTTCGTCGGTACCGGCGCCTACCGCTATACCGACGGTGGCCTCGACGGCCAGGACCTGAAGGGCGTGC
This sequence comes from Stenotrophomonas sp. YJH_SMC_4, assembly GCF_059371575.1. Lineage (NCBI taxonomy): Bacteria > Pseudomonadati > Pseudomonadota > Gammaproteobacteria > Lysobacterales > Lysobacteraceae > Stenotrophomonas > Stenotrophomonas sp. YJH_SMC_4. The sequence continues at coordinate 31,701 of NZ_JCAFUR010000008.1, read as the reverse complement.
TGCCGGCACTGCCGTTCCTGGTGCAGAACAGCCGCATCGTCGGCGGCGATGATCCGAAGGGCCGGCCGATTGCCGGCTGGGAAGACAGCATCGCCCTGCCCGACCTCAACGGCAAGCGCGTGGTGGTGCTGGGCGGCGGTGATACCGGCATGGACTGCGTGCGCAGCGCGGTGCGGCTGGGCGCGGCCAAGGTCACCTGTGCCTACCGCCGCGACGAAGCCAACATGCCCGGCAGCGCGCGCGAAGTGGCCAATGCGCGCGAGGAAGGCGTGCGCTTCCTGTTCAACCGCCAGCCGCTGTCGATCGAAGCCGGCGCCGACGATGAGGTGATCGGCGTGACCGTGGTCGAAACCCGGCTGGGTGAGCCCGATGCCAATGGCCGCCAGAATGCGGTGCCGATCGAAGGCAGCGAATCGCTGCTGGAGGCCGACGTGGTGATCATCGCCTTCGGCTTCTCGCCAACCGTGCCGGCGTGGCTGGCCGAGCACGGCGTGGAAGGCCGGTCCAACGGCCGCATCGTGGCTGGCGGCAAGGACCGCCTGCCATTCCAGACCGCGCACCCGCGCCTGTTCGCCGGCGGTGACGCAGTGCGTGGCGCCGACCTGGTGGTGACCGCCGTGGCCGAAGGCCGCGACGCCGCCGCCAGCATCATCCGCCTACTGGCGCATTGATTCCGGCGCCAGCAGCACGGCCAGCAAGCCCCGCAGTTCCTGCGCCGCCACCGGCTTGGCCAGGAAATGATCGATGCCCGCTTCGCGGCAGGCCTCGCGGGTGCGACCCAGCGCGCTGGCCGTGAGCGCGATGATCGGGACCTGCGCGCGAACCGCGCAGGCGTCGGCGCGGATGGCCCGTGCCAAGGCAAAGCCATCCATGTGCGGCATGTGGCAGTCGGTGATGACCAGGTCGAACGCCCGCGCCTGCCAGGCCTCGAAGGCCTGGCGACCATCGGTGCAGGCGTGCACCTGCAGACCCAGATCATGCAGGCGCTGCTCCAGCAGGTGCAGGTTGGTGGGGTGATCTTCAGCTACCAGCACCCGGGCCGACGACAGTGGCCGCGCCGCCTCTGCCGGAAGCGGCAATGCCTCGGCAGGCAACTCACAGGCGTCCAGATCCAGTTCCAGCCACACGGTGGTGCCCTTGCCTGGCGCGCTGCGCAGGCACAGTTCTGCTTCCATCGATGCAGCCAGTTCACGGCAGATCGCCAGGCCCAGGCCGCTGCCGCCGAAACGGCGCGTTGTCGATGCCTCGGCCTGGGTGTAGGCAGCGAACACCGCCTGTTGCCGTTCCGGGCTGATGCCCACCCCGCTGTCACTGACCTGCAGGCGAAGACGTTGGCCGCGATCGTGCTGCTGCAGCACCTGCACCTGCAGATCCACGCCGCCATGCTCGGTGAACTTGAGCGCGTTGCCGGCAAGGTTGAACAGGATCTGGCGCAGGCGCAGGCCGTCGGCCAGCGATCCGGCCTGCAATTCCGGATCAAGTTGGATACGCAGATGCAGGCCCCGGCTGGCCGCCACCGGCATCAGCAACTGCTGCACCGCGCGCACCAGTGCCGCCACGCTCGTGGGTCGCAGCTGCGGCGGCAGTGCCTGCAGCCGTTGGCTGTGCAGCACGTCGTCCAGGATCTGCCGCAGCATCTGGGCAGCATCACCCACGGTCACCAGCACCTGTTGCTGGCGATGATCCAGATCGCTGCCCTCCAACCGCTCGAGCATGCCCAGCAGGGTGCTCATCGGCGTGCGGATCTCGTGGCTCATGGTCGCTAGGAAGTGGGCCTTGGCCAGCGCTGCCTGCTCGGCCGCACGGCGCGCCTCGGCCAGCGCATGGGTGCGCGCCTGCACTCCGCTTACGTCGATCCAGTAGCCACTCCACTCGACGTCGCCGCTGTCCAGGGACAGCGGCCGTCCATGCGAGTGGACCCAGCGCCAGCCTTGTGGCGAGCGCGTGCGGAAGGTGACATCGATCGGGCCCCGCGCCAGGGCAGCGGCGTCGACGGTGTCCATCAGCCGCGAGCGATCGTCGGGATGAACCGCTGCCAGCAGGCGCTGATGATCGATCAGGGCGGTTTCCACGCTGATTCCGAACAACGCCTGCACGTCGCCTGCGATCTGGGGAAAGCTGTAGTGGCCGGTGGCAGAGCGACGCACCTGATAGACCACCGCTGGCAGGTTCGAGGTCACCTCCTGCAGGCGTTGCGCAGCCACGCGGCGACGCTCGCTCTCGCGATGCACGCGCCAGTAGCCGAAGGCGTACACCAGCATGAGCGCCAGCAGGGTCAGCGAGGCCGGCACCAGCCAGCGCATGGGGGACGCAGAGGGCGGGTGTCGCGGCTGGTTCGGCAGCCAGGCCGTGCGGATCGCCTCGCGTTCGTTCGCGGTCAGCTGCGACACGGCCCGCTCGAACACCGGGATGACGTCGGCGCAGGCGGGCACGGTGGCCAGCACCGGCGCGTCGTCGATTCCGGCGGGCGCAGCGATTACCAGCGGCTCGCCCTGATAGTGGCGCAACGCGGCCTCGACCTCTCCAAGATTGGCGACCACGGCATCGACCAGGCCCGTGCCCAGCAGTGACAGGGCGTCGTCGATGGGGGCGGGGGGCAACAGCTGCACGCCAGACGCCTGTTCCGTCAGCGCCCCGACCAGCGACAGCGGGTCGGGACTGGCCACGGTGCCTCCGCGCAACGCCTCCAGGCCCAGCACCGGCGATGCATCCCGGCGCCGCACAATGACCTGTGGCAGCTGCACGTAGGGCGCACTGGCCACCCACCCCGTCGGCAACTGCGAGCGCGACCAGCCCAGCAGCGCCTGGACGTCGGGCGGCACCGTTCCCTCGGCGATGGCGGCGGTTGGCAATGGCTGCATCTGCAGTGGTCGCTGCGCGCCCAGCAGCTTCAGGTACTGCGCGCTGAGCCCGCGCGGCTGGCCCTGCTCGCTGGAGGACAACGGCGCGCGGTCGGCGGGCCAGGCAATGCGCAGCGGCGTCCTGCAATCCGCAGCGGCGGCCAGGGCAGGCAACAGCAGGCCGGCCACGACCGCGGTGGCGGCACGCAGGCCAGCGGCGTTCACGATGGGCATCCTCTTCTGGCGGGCGGAATGAACGGCCGCGCAGCGGTACCGCTGCCTCTTACGCTAGCGGCGCGTGGACGAAGCGCAATGAAGAAAGTTGTAAAAACACCAAGATAGGTGAATGGCGACATACACTGCCGCTTTCACCCGTATCTGCGGAGCATTCGATGCGCATCGGCCTGGCTGCCAACCGTCTCCATCACCACGACGCGCGCGCCGCCCTGTTCCGCTGGCTGCGCGTCAGCGAACCCGGCCTGCGCGAGCTGGGCGTGTCGCTGCACGCAGTCGGCCGCACCCATGACGCGATACAGCGTCAGGGCTTCCTGACCGGATACGCGGGCCTGCATCGCTACCCCTATGGTCGCGAGGGTGGCTTGATGAAGCTGGTGGCCGAGGTGGTTGGCATGGGGCCGGATCGGACACTGGATGGCGCGGTCTACCTGATCGATCCGGTCGATCCATCCTCGGTGTTTCCGGAAGCCACGGCGCTGAAGCGGCAGTGCGTGATCCACGGCAAGCCTTTCATTTCCACCGTGGCCACCGCGCGCGACTGGATCGAGGTGGAACGCATCCATGCCGGACTGGCTGCCGATGCTGGCGCCGACGACCTGCATGCGTTCGAAGGACAGACGCTGGCGCTGATCGCGCACGACGCGATGAAGCCGGCGATGCTGGCCTTCGCCGATGAGCACTTCGATGTGCTGGCGCGGTTCGGTGAGCGGGTGGCAACCGGAACCACCGGCCAGCGCTTGAACGAGCTGGCGTGGAGCCGTGGCTGGCCCAGCGATACGCCCTGGGTGACGCGCTACCAGAGCGGCCCGATGGGCGGCGATGCGCAGATTGCCGACCGGGTACTGGAAGGGCGCTGCCAGCGCGCGATCTTCTTCGAGGATCCGCACGTGGCGCGCCAGCATGAGGCGGATATCCAGCTGCTGGAGCGCGCGGTGACGACGGTGACCGACCAGGCGGTGTGCATTACGGCGCCGCGGGTGGCGGCGCGCTGGGCGGCGGCGGCGGCGTTGCGGGCGAGGTGAGGATTTCGGCCAACGGCTGAGCCCCTCGTGGTGGGTGGTATCCGAGGGCAAAGCCGTGCTTGGCCGGGCGGGGTGGATTGCGCAGGGGTCGCTGCAAGTACGTCCTTGTAAGCTCGGTCGCCGCATCCATGCGGCTCACGCCCCTGCGCAACCCACCCCGCCCGGCCACGGACAGATTCCGGTGTGCCCACCACGGAAGAAAGAAAGAAGAGCAGGCGCGGGTCGCGCGCTGCGCGCGCTCATGGCGCGTTGCCAGGGCGGGGAATGCTCATCCTCTGCGCAGACCCTGTGCAGCGTCGAGCCTGCCCGACTGACCGGCCCACTCTCTGGAGGAAAGCCCCTTCTGTTGAAGGGGCGCGCCGAAGGCGGGGGTAGAGGAAGAATACGTGGGCAACTGCTGTAGCGCTGGCGCTACAGCAGTTGCCGCAGCATCGCCTTCAGTCGGCGGCCTTCCAGCTGGAAGTAGTCGCGCTGTTCGCGCCAGGCGGGGAAGCGTTGTTCCACTTCGTGCCAGAACGCGGGCGAGTGGTTGGGCTGAATCAGGTGGCAGAGCTCGTGCACCAGCACGTACTCGAACGCTTCCGAACGACCGAGCACGAGGGCCAGGTCCAGTGCCATGCTGCCATCGGGGGCGAGCGAGCCCCATTGCGAGGACATCACCTTCAATCGCAGGCGGCTGGGTGCGCGCGGCAGTGTGGGCAGGTACTTCGGCAGCCAGCGGCCGACGTCGGCGCGGGTCTGTGCTTCGTAGAACTCGCGCAGCAGGCGACGCAGGGTGGCGTCACCACCACGTGTCGGCCACTGCACGCAGGCACCATGCGCGTCGATCTCCAGGCGCGCGTAGCGGCCTTCCTGCCAGCGCAGCGGCAACAGTTCGCCGCGCAGGGGCAGCACGCCGTCTTCGCCCGGCTGCAGCGGTGCCGGCAGGCGCTGGCCCTGGTACTGGCGCAGCTGCAGTGCCAGCCAGTCGCGGTGCTGTTCCAGGAAGCGTTCGCCCATCACCAGGCTTGCGCGCGGCGGCAGGGTCAGGCGCGCGCCGCGTTCGTCCACGCTCAGCTTGATGCGGCGCGCACGCGGATCGCGCACGCGCAGTACCTCGATCTCGGCATCCTCCAGGCGCAGGCGAACGGTGTCGCGCTGTACGGTGGCGGGCGGGGTCGGGCTGATCAGGCGGCGCAGCAGACGGCTCATGCGCCCAGCATAGCGCCGCTTCGGGCCGCCGGATGACCGGCGGCCGTCGGGCTGCCTGTTCAGTCAGCCTTGCTGAGCTTGAAGGCTTCTTCCAGCAACAGGAACAGACGGCGGATCTCGGCGCTCTGCAGGGCGAAGCGGGCGTCGAACTCGGCGCGGCGGCCGTCTTCGTCGGCATGCTCCAGCTGGTCCAGGGCACCGTCGAGGAACTTCAGCTTGCGCACGATCAGGTCGTCGCCGATGACGAAGGACAGGTTGTCCTCGAAGATCAGCGCCAGCTTGGTCACCTGCTTGCCGGCATCCAGGTGCTTGTCGATCTCATCGCAGCGCAGTTCCTGGTGCTGGCACTTGACCACCGCGCCGCCTTCCACCGGGTCCTTCATCTCGCACTCTTCGCCCAGGCTCAGCCCGGTCGGCAGCGGCTCGCCGGCGATCCAGCCGGTCAGGATCGAACGCGGCGCGACTTCGGCGTTCAGCGGCATCGCCGGGAAGCTGCCGAGCAGGCCGCGGATGTCGGACATGAAGTACTCGCCGGTCTTGCGGCTGGAGGTATCCACCGCGACGTAGCCGTGCTGCAGGTCGATGAAGGCGTCGTTGCGCGAGGACTTCACGAAGGCGCGCGGCAGCAGTTCATGCAGCAGGTCGTCCTTCATCCGCTTGCGTTCGCGGCCACCCGGGCGGCGGCCTTCCTTCTCCTCGATCTCCTCCAGCTTGCGCTCGAGCAGGTCGTTGACCACCGCCGCCGGCAGGATCTTGTCCTCGCCGCCCACGGTCAGCCACAGGTGTTCGGCGATGCGGTGGGAGAGCAGTTCCTTCTCCTCGCGGCCGAACGGCGAGATGAAGCCGCGCGAATTCATTTCCAGTGCGCCGACCGGCTTCAGCAGGGCGTGCGGCAGCAGCGTGTCGACTTCGGAAAAATCGGTGGTGGTCGGGAAACGGAAGAACGTCAGGTTGCGAAAGAACATGGAATTCCGGATGGCAAAGAGGAAGGGCGACCGACCTTAAACGGTGGGCGTCTCGGGATCTGCGTCGGCGTCGGCCGGGGAACCGGCCAGCCAGGCATGGGCGTCGGGCAGCGGCGCGTCGTCGCGACGGCCCAGCGCCATGAAGTCGAACAGGGTGGTGTCGGCCAGCTGCGAGGGCCGGACTTCGCCCATGGCGCGCGCGATCTGCTCGATGCGGCCCGGGTGGTCCTTCTCCCACTGCTTCAGCATCAGGCCGACCTGGCGGCGCTGCAGGTTCTCCTGGCTGCCGCACAGGTTGCAGGGAATGATCGGGAACTGGCGTGCCTGCGCGTAGTCGACGATGTCGCTCTCGCGCACGTAGGCCAGCGGCCGGATCACCACATGCTTGCCGTCATCGCTGCGCAGCTTCGGCGGCATGCCCGACAGCTTGGCGTGGTGGAACAGGTTCATGAAGAACGTGGCCACCATGTCGTCGCGGTGGTGGCCCAGCGCGATCTTGGTGAAGCCGTGGGTCTCGGCGTAGTTGTACAGCGCGCCACGACGCAGGCGCGAGCACAGCGAACACATGGTCTTGCCTTCCGGGATGACCCGGCTGACCACCGAATAGGTGTCCTGCTCGATGATGTGGTACGGCACGCCCAGCCCGGCCAGGTACTCCGGCAGCACGTGCTCGGGGAAGTCCGGCTGCTTCTGGTCCAGGTTCACCGCCACCAGCTCGAACGGCACCGGCGCCTTCTTCTGCAGCTGCAGCAGCACGTCCAGCAGGGTGTAGCTGTCCTTGCCGCCGGACAGGCAGACCATCACCTTGTCGCCGGCCTCGATCATGCCGAAGTCGGCAATCGCCTCGCCGACCTGGCGGCGCAGGCGCTTGGCCAGCTTGTGCTGCTCGCGCTCGGCCACGCGCGGATCGCGGGCGGCGCGCGGCTGGGGATCGGGGAGGGAAATCACGGCACTCATGGGCTCCATTCTAACGGCTCGGAGCGGCCACGGCCGGGGGTCGGGATTCCCCTCTCCCGGCGGTCATCATCGCTGTGTATCCTCGAAGCCGTGGATACCTACGACCCCGCCGAGATTGTCGAACGCCTCGCCGCCCTGCGCGCCGAGCACCGCCTGCTGGATGAACAGATCACCCGCATGGCCGCCAACGGCGAGGACGAGCTGGAATCCAAGCGCCTGAAGCGGCGCAAGCTGCAGTTGAAGGACTGCATTGCCAGGCTGGAAAGCCTGCAGATTCCCGACGAACCGGCCTAAGGACCGTCCTGGTGGGTGCCAACCCTGGTTGGCACGGCTGGGAGGTGTGGACCAAGGTCCACACCCACCGCATGGCCCGGCGCTGCCTTCAATCCTGCGGCGCCGGCTCGTCCGGGCGTGCCGCTTCCGGGCTGACCCGTTCGATGGTGTGGCGCAGTTCGCGGCCAAGGATGAACTTGGCGTCCTTGGCCCAGGCATCCAGGCGCTCGTCGAACAGCAGCTTGCTGTTCTCGTCCGGCCACACCAGGCGCAGTTCGCGCAGCTTCTGGATGAAGCCGCGGAACAGGGTGCGGTCGAAGAACTCCGGCGCGGCCGGTGCATAGAGCAGGCTCAGACGCTGCGCCGCCTGCTGGCACAGGCTTTCCAGCTCGGCCGCGCCCAGCACGCCCGGGCCGTTCTTCACCAGCACCGAAATGGCGATGTAGTAGCGCTCGAAGGCCTGCTGCAGCGAGTGGCCGATCGCACGCAGGCGGAACACCTCGTCGGTCTGCCCGGTGTTGCGCGCCAGGATGCCGCCGTCGTCGTCATTGACGTTCTGCAGCAGGCCCTCACGCACGAACACGTTGATGGTCTGGTCGATGCGCTGTGCGAATTCGTCCTCGCTCCACGGCAGGAACAGCTCGGCCTGCAGGAACGGGTACACCGTGCGGCCCAGCTGGACCAGGCCGGTACGGCTCATGCGGCGGTTGTTCTGGAAGCAGCAGGCCACCCACGACGAGGCGGTGAACAGGTGCAGCACGTTGTTGCGGAAGTAGCTCAGCAGCACGGCGGTATCGCCGCTGACGCTGAGCACGTCGCCCAGCGGGTGCTTGATGCGGGTGAGGACGTTGATTTCCTCGGCGTGGGCGATGATCCGCTCCGGCGAGTGCGGGGTCACCGTCACCCGGTCCGAATACGGCATCTCGACCAGCAGCGTCTTGCACAGCTCGATCTGCGCGATCAGGTCGGCCTCGCCCATCGCGTGCTTCGGCGTGGACAGCAGGGCCAGCGCCAGCAGGTTGATCGGGTTGACGTCGGCAGCGCCGTTGATGCGCACCTGGATGCGTTCGGCCAGCGTGTCCACCGTGGTCGACAGCCACGCCGGTTTTTCGTCCTCGGACACCGCCTCGCCCTTCCACTCCGGCGCCTTCTCGGCCAGTACGTCGTTCAGTGCTATCGGTTCGCCGAAGTTCACCACCACCTGGCCGTAGTTCTGCTTGAGCACCTTGGGGATGCCCCACAGCAGCGACCAGATCGATTCCTTTTCCTTCGGCCGGCCGGACAGTTCGTCCAGGTAGCTGCCGCCCTCCATCAGCTTCTCGTAGCCGATGTAGATGGGCTGGAACAGCACCGGTTTGCGCGGCTGGCGCAGGAACGCACGCAGCGTCATCGAGATCATGCCGCCCTTGGGCTGCAGCAGTCGGCCGGTACGCGAGCGGCCGCCTTCGACGAAGTACTCCAGCGAGTAGCCGCCGGCCACCAGCTGCGCGACGTACTCACTGAGCACCGCCGAGTACAGCGCGTTGCCACGGATCGAGCGGCGGATGAAGAACGCACCGCCCTTGCGCAGCAGGGTACCGACCACCGGCAGGTTCAGGTTGATGCCGGCCACGATGTGCGGCGGCACGATGCCACGGTCGTACAGCAGGTAGGACAGCAGCAGGTAGTCCATGTGGCTGCGGTGGCTGGGCACGTAGACCACTTCGTGGCCCGGCGCGGCGGCCTTGAACTTGTCCAGGTGGTGCACCAGCACGCCCGCATAGATGCGGTTCCACACGTGGCTGAGCATGAAGCTGGCCGAGCGCACCACCGGGCTGGAATAGTCCGCGGCGATTTCCCAGGCGTAGGCGTGTGCCTTCTTCCAGGCATCGGCCGGCTTCGAGTTGTCGCGCTTGGCCTGCGAGGCGATCGCTTCGCGCACCGGTTCGGCGGCCAGCACCTGGTCCACCAGCAGGCGCCGCGTCGACAGGTCAGGGCCGATCACCGATTCACGGATGCGGCGGAAATGCGTACGCAGCACGCGCTGCAGCTTGCGTACCGTGCGCTCCGGCTCCAGGCCTTCGTCCACGGTGCTGCGCAGCGAGATCGGCGGCGCGAAGCGGACGATGGTACTGCGGCCGTTGAGCAGCACCGCCAGCAGGCGGCGGAAGCGGCCGACCAGCGCCCAGTTTTCCGAGAACAGCACCGCGAACCAGCCGCTCTGCTTGTCCGGCGCGCGGCCGACGAAGATCGACACCGGCACCAGGTGCACGTCCAGGTCATCGCGCACACGATGGGCCTGCAGCACCTTGGCCAGCGAATCGGAGTGGGTCTTTGCGCCACGCTGCTCGGGGATCAGCGAGTTGCTGGAGCTGCGCCGCGACAGCGCCAGGTAGGCGCGCTTGCGGCCGGTCGGGTCACCGGCCAGCGGCACCAGCGGCGACGGCAGGCCGGCCTGGCGGCAGGCCTTGTCCAGGATCAGCGCGTTGGACAGGCCGTAGTCTTCCAGCACGTACATGACCGGGCGGCCATCGTTGTACTGGCCCGGGTCTTCCGGCTCGATCTTCAGCGACAGCCACGGCTCGACCAGGCGGCCCAGCAACCGTGCCCACAGTGGGCGTCGGCCGGCCGGACGCGCGTGCGCGGGCGGCGGTACCGGGTTCGGGCCGGTACCGGTCGAGGGGGACGCCGGCACCGTATCGGCGGGCGTCGACTGGGATTCTTCGCCGGGGAACGGCAGCGGGTTCTGTTTCGACATCGGCGCCATTATGGCTTAGGCGGCGGCGTTGCCGCTTCCCCACCCTCGGCGGGGGCTTCAGCCGGTGACGGCGACGCAGCGGCGCGGGCCGCATCGGCCTTGCGCAGCAGGGCGTCGGTATCGGCCAGGGTGCGGGTCAGGTACCAATGGCCTTCGCGGCGGCTCAGCGGCAGCTGCAGGCTCATCTCGCGACCGGCTAGGTCGTAGTGCAGGCGTACCAGGGCGTTGTCACCCTCCACTGACAGCAGTTCGCCGCGCACGCTGCGCAACGCGTCGTCCACGCCCAGCCCGTAGCTGCCCAGCACCGCCTTGAGGGTGTGGATGAACGGCGCCAGCTGCGCCAGGCTGCCTTCCATGCCCGCGGCCTGCAGGCCGGCTTCGTCCTCGAAACCGACCTTGTTGGCGGCGCCGACCAGCGCGGCGATGGTGCTGCGTGCGCGGGCCCGGTCACTGATCGGGGCACCCTGCGCCCAGCTGGCCAGGGTTTCGACCAGGGCGATGTAATGCGCCTGTTGGCCAGGCGTATAGCCCTTCTGGTGGCGCAGGTACTGCACACCGAAGTTGCCCATCGATTGCGCGGCCTGGCGAACCGCGCCGGCCTGTCCGGCCAGCTGGCGATCGAAGCTGCGCTGCAGTTCGGCGCTGGCATTGGGCTTGCGCAGTGCGGCCAGCATCGGCAGCAGCTGGTCACCCAGCGGCAGTTCGGTCAGCGGCCACTGGCTGTGGCCTTCGGTCCAGGCCTGTTGCAGGCGCTGGTACTGGCTGGGCGGTACCGACAGCTTTGCATAGCCGACCAGATCGTCCTCGGCCAGGCGCAGCGCCATGGCCTGCACCGCCGCGACCGGCTCGGCCGCCGGCTTGGCCGGGTCCTGGGCCGATTCACGACACGCCGCCACGGCCAGCAGCAGCATGGCTGCCAGCCCCCATCCACGCGCAGACCTTGCTCGCACTGCCACGCTCATGCACTCGGACTCCCCGGACCGGTCCGCATCTTGCGGCCTGTGACGTGACAGCGGCAAGCCGGGACGTCACGGTTTCCGCTGTTGCTTGTGCAAGTCACTGATGGGAATAAAAAAAGAGCCGGGATCACGGGGATCACAGGCTCTTCAAACCGGCGCAGGGCCGGTGGACAGTGTTGTGGCACATGTCCGGTCCGAGGACCAGATGGCGGCGATCCTACGCTGCCGCTCAAGTTAAGGCAACACTTCACGTAGTTCGGCCTAAACTATTGATTTTATTGATTGTCCTGATGCCTGGCATGGAGGCCATGAAATCTACGGCAGGTTTTGTGGCGATTCGGGCACAACCGCTCGGTGGACGGATGCAGAAACGCCATCCCGCGCGGGCCGGGATGGCGTTCGGGCCTGCAGCCTGCGCAACGGAATCTCAGCGCGCAGCCAGCGCCGACGCGATTTCCTGCTGGATGGCCCGGGCCGCGGCCTGCGGATCGGTGGCCAGGCGGATCGGGCGACCAACCACGATGGCATCGGCGCCATCGGCAAAGGCCTGGGCCACGCCAACGGTGCGCTTCTGGTCATCGCCGACCGGGCCACCGGGGCGGATGCCCGGGCAGACGATCGAGAACCCGGCGCCGGTAGCGGCGCGGATCGGGTCGGCTTCCTGGCCCGAGGCGATCACGCCATCGATACCGGCCGCCTGCGCGGCCAGCGCGCGTTCGACCACTACGTCCACCGGTTCACGGTCGATGCCCATCTGCGCCAGGTCCGGGCGGCCCATCGAGGTCAGCACGGTCACCGCCAGCAGGCGCATGTCGCTGCTGTTGGCGGCGGCGCAGGCTTCCATCATCGCCGGGTGCCAGCCGTGGATGGTGGCGTAGCTGACCGGCCACTGCGACAGGCGCTTGATCACCGCCGCGGCAGTGGCCGGGATATCGAAGAACTTCAGGTCGACGAACACGCGCTTGTCGCGGCGGGCCAGCTCGTCCAGCACCTGGAAGTACTCGCCCGACGCCAGCAGTTCCATGCCGATCTTGTAGAACGCCACGCTGTCGCCGAGGCGGTCGACCCACTCCAACGCCTGCGCGCGATCAGGCACGTCCAGCGCGAAGATCAGGCGCTCGTCATCGCGCAGCGGCAGCGGCGCGCGGCTCACGGCGCGTAGTCCAGGGCAGCGCGCTTGGCGTCGTGGCGGGCCTGGCGCGACTGGCTGTAGTCATTGTTGAACTGCGCCGGCTCGAAACCGCCGTAGGTCGGGTTCGGCAGCATCCACCAGCGCTCGCCGAACCAGTCGTGGTACTGCTGCAGCAGGGCGTCACGGCCTTCGTTGGTGTTGGCGGTCACTTCCACGAAGTCGCCCAGCTGGTCGCCGAACTGCATCAGCACGCGGTACTTCTGCCCGGCCAGGCGGCGGCGGCAGTTCTTCTCGCTGCCGGCCTGCTCGCAGCCTTCGACCACGGTGCCCAGGCCCAGGAACACGCTGTCATCGGCCACCGGCAGGCCCTGCTCGCGCAGGTTGGCCAGGGTCGCGTCCTTCAGGTGCACGGCGCGGTTGGAGATGTACAGCAGGGTTACGCCCTTGGCGTTGGCGGCCTTGGCGAAATCGACCACGCCCGGAATGGCCTTGGCCTTCTTTTCGGCCACCCACTGGTCCCAGCTCAGCTCGTCGTATTCCTTGCCGTCGCGCACCAGGCGCGCCTGGTAGGGCGAGTTGTCCAGCACGGTCTCATCCACGTCCAGCACCACGGCCGGCTTCAGGCCCTTGGCCTCGTTGCCGCGTTCCTCCGGCACCAGCGCATCCCAGTGCGCTTCCTTCAGCGCGGCGTCCAGGTGGTCGGCGGCGGCACGGTAGGTCTGCTCGGTGATTGCCTTGTACTCCTGCGCGCGCTGCATCCACAGCACGGCGTTGAGATTGTCGTTGGCGGTCGCATCAAGCGCGCCATCAGCCTTGGCAGCGGCGGCCGGGGCCTCCGGGGCAGCGGCTTCGGCAGCAGGCGCATCCACGCGCTTGCAGGCGGACAGGCCCAGCGCCGCAGTGGCGAGCAGGGTCAGGGACAGGGAAACGGGACGACGCATGGATTCACCGGCAATCAGATATACCGGCGCATTTTACCGGCAAAGGCGGCCCCGGGACGGCTATGCTTGGCGGTTGACCCGTTGCCCTTCCGGAGGCCGCCATGACCGATTCCGTCCAGACCCCCGACGTCCCCCTGCTCGACGCCGTGCAGGCCCGCCTGCTGGGCTGCCTGGTGGAAAAGGAGGCGACCACGCCGGACACCTATCCACTGACGGTCAATGCCGCCCAGTCGGCTGCCAACCAGAAGACTGCCCGCGAGCCGGTGATGAACATCGATGCCGGCAGCGTGCAGCACGCGCTGCGGCAGCTGGAGGCGTTGGGCCTGGCCCGCCAGCACTTCTCCTCGCGCGCGGACCGCTACGAGCACCGCCTGCAGGCCGCGCTGGACCTGACCCGGCAGCAGACCGTGCTGCTGGCGCTGCTGCTGCTGCGTGGGCCGCAGACGCTGGGCGAACTGATCACGCGCAGCGAGCGCCTGCACCGCTTCGCCGACGCCGATGAAGCCCGCCACGCCATCGAGCGCCTGCAGCAGCGCGCGCTGCTGGTGGTGCTGCCGCGCGCCAGTGGCCAGCGCGAAGACCGCTACATGCACCTGCTGTGCGGTGAAGTGGACGGTGCGGCGCTGGCGGCCAGGTACGCCAGCAGCGGCGGTGGCAGCAGCGATGCAGCCGACCCGGGCCTGGCCGAGCGCGTGGCCCAGCTGGAAGCGGCCGTGGCCGAGCTGCAGGCGCAGCTGGCCGAACTGCGCGGCTGAGGGGGTGGGTGCCGACCGTTGGTCGGCACCTACCAACATCAGGGGTCAGACCTGCGCCGCACCCGGCGTGGCAAACAACCGGCTCGGGCTGTCCACGCCCGGCAGCTGGATCACCCCCCGCTCCTGCATGCCCAACCCCAGCAGGATCTTCCCGGACACCACGTTGTCCAGATCGGTGATGCCATACAGATCGTGCAGGCCCAGCCCAGCGCGCGCATGCGCGAACACTGCCCGCGCCGCCTCACCGGCATAGCCCTGCCCGGCGAATTCCGACAGCACCGCATAGCCGATGTCCGGACCCGGCAGCCCATCGCGCCGTACCAGTCCGGCATTGCCCAGCCAGGCACCATCGGACAACCGCTCGATGGCATACATGCCAAAGCCATTCAACGCATAGCTGTGCAGCACACGCAGCGCGATGTAGTCCCGCGCCTGCTCCTCACTGCGCACATTGCGGTCGCCAATGAAGCGCACGAAGCCCGGATCATTCAACAGCGCCAGCATCGGCGCCGCATCGCGGTCAGGTTCAATCGCACGCAGGCGCAGGCGTTCACTCTCGATCGGTTGCACAGGTGGACCTCCAGCCGAAACCCCGATTCTGCCTCAACCCCGGCTGCTGCTTTTGATTTTCTTTGCATTGCCGTGGAAGGAAGCGCCCGGCATCTGTCAGAGGCCGATCGGGGTGGGTTCGCGGGAGTATCCGCGCCATGGATGGCGCGGCTAAGCCCCCAGGGACGGGTTCACGGCGTCCCCCGCGAACCCACCCCGATCGGCCACACTGCGGAACCAACGCGTGCTCCACCACGGAGGGGCGGCGCCGTTGGAGCGCCCTAGTCGAACAACGCCTCGATCGCCGCCAACCCCGCACTCGCCCGTTCCTTCTTGCGCGCCGCATCGGCCACCGGATCAGCGCCATCACGCTGGATCTCCTCGGCCGGGATCTCATCGAAGAACCGGCTCGGCTTCAGCCGCACATGCTCACCGAACTTGCGCGTCAGCTTGCTGTAACTCATCCACAGCTGGATCTTGGCGCGGGTGATGCCCACGTACAGCAGCCGCCGCTCTTCCTGCAGGTTGCCCTCGTCCAGGCTGACCTGGTGGGGCAGCACGCCATCCTCGCAGCCCACGATGAACACGTACGGGAATTCCAGGCCCTTGGAGGCGTGCATGGTCATCATGCGCACCTGGTTGCCACCCTCGTCCTTGTCGCTGCGTGACAGCAGCGCCAGCTGGCCGGCCAGGTCAGCGGCAGTGGCGCCGCGCGGGCCGCCCTCGAACCACTGCGCCAGCTCCTCGATGTTGTTGGCGCGGCGCTGGTAGCTGGCCTCTTCCTTGGCCTGCTGGCGCAGTTCGCTGAGCAGGCCCGATTCCTTGGCGACCTTGCGGATCATGTCGCCCGAGGTGACCTGACGCATCTGCGCGCGCAGGTCGCGCAGGATGTCGGTGAAGCGCGCCAGGCTGTTGGCTGCGCGCGGCGGCAGTTGCTGCAGGGCACCGATCGCCTCGGCAGCCTGTGCCATCGGCATGTCCTTTTCCTGCGCCAGCTCGGCCAGCCTGGCCAGCGTGCCGGCACCGACGTCGCGCTTGGGCGACTGCACCGCCCGCATGAACGCGGTGTCGTCGTCCGGATTCACCAGCAGCCGCAGCCAGGCCAGCGTGTCCTTCACTTCCTGACGCTCCAGGAACATGGTGCCGCCGGTCAGGTGGTAAGGGATGCGCAGCAGCTGCATCGCCTTTTCCAGCGGGCGCGACTGGAAGTTGCCGCGGAACAGGATGCAGAAATCACTCCATGGCACGTTGCGCGACTGCGCCACGAAGGCGATCTCGGCCGCGACCTTTTCCGCCTCGTGCTCGCTGTTGCGGCACTCCCACACGCGGATGCGTTCGCCGTCGGCCTGGTCGCTCCACAGCTTCTTCAGGTGCTCATGCGGGTTGTTGGCGATCAGCGCGTTGGCCGCGCGCAGCACGCGGTTGGAGCAGCGGTAGTTCTGCTCCAGCTTGATGATTTCCAGCGCAGGGTAGTCGCGCCCCATCTGCTGCAGGTTTTCCGGGTTGGCACCGCGCCAGGCGTAGATCGACTGGTCATCGTCACCCACGCAGGTGAAGTTGCCCTTGTCACCGGCCAGCTGCTTGAGCAGGCGGTACTGCGCGTCGTTGGTATCCTGGCATTCGTCCACCAGCAGGTAGCCGATGCGCTCGCGCCAGGCCAGCGCGATCTCCGGATTTTCCTCCAGGATCTGCACCGGCAAACGGATCAGGTCATCGAAGTCCACCGCGTTGAACGCCGTCAGGCGCAACTGGTAGCGCTCATAGACGCTGGCCGCTTCCTTCTCGCGGTTGCTGCGCGCGGCGGCCATCGCCTGCTCGGGCGACAGGCCGGCGTTCTTGGCGCGCGACACCAGGTTCTTCATGTCCTCGATGTCGTCGGGCTTGGCCCCGTACATCAGGTCCTTGATCTGCGCAGCGGCATCATCGGCATCGAAGATCGAGAAGCCACGCTTCAGGCCCACGGCCGCGTGTTCGATCTGCAGGAACTTCAGGCCCAGCGCATGGAAGGTGCAGATGGTCACCTCGTCGGCGTCCTGCTCGCGCAGGCGCTTGGCCACACGCTCGCGCATTTCCTTGGCCGACTTGTTGGTGAAGGTAATCGCTGCGATGCGGCGTGCCGGATAGCGGCCGCTGCCGATCAGGTGGGCGATCTTTTCCACGATCACGCGCGTCTTGCCGCTGCCCGCGCCGGCGAGCACCAGCAACGGACCTTCGATATGCAGGACGGCGGCGGCTTGAGGGGGATTGAGACCGTGCATGGGAATGGGATTGTAGCGGGGCCGCAGCGGGCGGACCTGACTTGCATGCACGCCGTTCCTAAGCTATTGATTCGCCACCGGAGCACTGGAGCCAGGTGCATGCGCCCGACCGCCTTTGCCGCCCTGCTGGGCACCCTGCTGTTGCTGCTGGCGCCGTTGGCTGCCCGCAGTGCGGACTGCGCGCCCGATGCTGGCGCATCGTTGCGGTCGGCGCTGATGACCCCGGGCTTCCTGCAGGCTCATCCTGACCTGCACTGGCGCGAGCTGGGCCTGCAGTCGTGGCGCCAGGGCCGGCCCGATCATGCGCTGGTGCGTTTCAAGCGGGCGGCCGCGCACGCCGACAAGCTGTCGCAGTCGCTGGTCGCGCGCATGTACCAGGAAGGCACGGGTACCGCCCCTGATCCGGTGCTGGCCTACATCTGGATGGACCTGGCCGCCGAACGCGGCTACCGCGACCTGCTGCTGGAGCGCGAGCGCTACTGGAACCGCCTGGATGCCGCGCAGCGGCAACGGGTGCTCGCCGAAGGAACGGCGCTGTATGCGGCCTACGGCGATGCCACGGCCAAGCCGCGCATGGAGGCTGCCATGCGCGTGGACCGCAGCCGCATGACCGGCAGCCGTACCGGCTGGGTCAGCTCGATGCTGCAGGTGGAGCTGTCCGACGGCCCCGAAGCCGGCTGGCCGACCCGCGGCGATGACTATTATCGGGATGCGTACTGGGACCCTGCAGCGTACTGGTGCATGCAGGACCGCATCTGGGAACAGGAGTTCCGCGGCCGCAGCGTCGAGGTCGGCCCACTCAGCCCCGTGGGAGGCGCGGGGCGCTGACGTTTCCCGCCAACCGTCCTGACCGGAGGCTTCTTCGATGCCCATCCGGACCTGTTCTGGCGCAGCATGGCCCAGCGGGCCGAACGGGACAGACAGCCCGCCAGGGCGCTGGACTACTACAAGCGTTCGGCGCGCTACGCCGACAAGTTCTCCCAGGCCATGGTGGCGCGGCTGTACCAGGAGGGCGTCGGTACCCGGGCCGATCCGGTGATGGCCTACATCTGGATGGACCTGGCCGCCGAGCGCATGTATCACGACTTCCTGGTGCTGCGGGAGCACTACTGGGCACGCCTGGACGCACTGCAGCAGGCACAGGCGATCGAGCGCGGCCAGCAGGTCTATGCCGACTATGGCGACCGCGTGGCCAAGCCTCGCATGGAGCGCGCCCTCAGGGACGGTCGCCAGCAGATCACCGGCAGCCGCCTCGGGTACGTGAGCTCCGGCCTGATCGTCGTCCAGCGCCGCGGCAACGAGCAGGGCATCGTGACGCCGGGCAGCATCGTCTACGACAACGACTACTGGCGCGCCGCCGACTACTGGTGCCTGCAGGACAACTACTGGCGCCCCGCGCTGACCCCCAGCGTCGAGATAGGACGGCCGGACGCGGTCCGCGACGACAAGGCGGTGGACGACTAGAATTGGCCGATGGCCAAGCTCTATTTCTACTATTCGGCGATGAACGCCGGCAAGACCACGACCCTGCTGCAGAGCGCGCACAACTACCGCGAACGCGGCATGCGGGTGGCGATCCTGACCCCGCGCCTGGATGATCGTGCCGGCGCCGGCGTGGTGGCCTCGCGTATCGGCCTGCGTGCGGACGGCATGGCCTTCGACCGTGACACCGACCTGCAGCACTGGGTCGAACAGGACCTGGCCGCCAACGGCCCGATGGGCTGCGTGCTGGTGGATGAAGCGCAGTTCCTCACGCGCGCCCAGGTCTGGCAGCTCAGCGAGGTGGTCGACCAGCTGCGCATTCCGGTGCTGTGCTACGGCCTGCGCACCGATTTCCGCGGCGAGCTGTTCGAGGGCAGCCAGTACCTGCTGGCCTGGGCCGACGAGATGCAGGAAATCAAGACCATCTGCCACAGCGGCAAGAAGGCGACGATGACCGTGCGCGTGGACGAGCATGGGCACGCGGTGCAGGACGGCCCGCAGGTGGAGATCGGTGGCAACGACCGCTACGTGTCGGTCAGCCGTGCCGAGTTCAAGAAGATCACCCGCGGTGAGGGGCGGATCGATCCGGCGCAGGCGCCCCTGCCGCTGTAGAGCGGTGTTCTTTTGCAGGGCTTGCAGCCCTGCACCCGCGGTAGTGCCGGCCGCTGGCCGGCAACAGCAACAGCTAGAGCTGGCATTGCGTGGGATGGCGGGGCGGTGTCGGACTGCGGGGACGCTGCAAGTACGTCCCTGTAAGCTTGGCAGCCGCATCCATGCGGCTGACACCCCGCACTCCGACACCGCCCCACCTCTGACAGATCCCCGCAGCTGTTGGTGGGTGCCGACCGTTGGTCGGCACATCTGTCAGATATCGAAATTCATCTATCGAAATTCATCTGGGTCAGAGCCCGTTGCGCAGCAACGGGATCCGACCCCGTGCTCCGACAGATCGCGGAGGTCTGTCGAAGGCGGGGTGGGTCCGGTGGCGGGAGTGTCCGCGGCATGGATGCCGCGGCCAAGCCCCCATGGACGGGTTTACGGCGTCTCCCGCCACCGGACTCACCCCGCCTACCCTCAGGAAACCAGCTTCTGCTTCGGCCGTTGCTGTTGCTTTGGCCTCGGCAGGTGCAGGGCTGCAAGCCCTGCAAACCCAACTCCCTCTTAGTACAGCGTGCGCTCCGGCGCACCGGCCGGCGGCGGGGTGTACTGGTACAGCCAGGTCTCGGTCAGGGTCTTGCCGCCACTGCGCAGGAACAGGCGGATGTCGATCTGCTCGGTACTGCCCTCCGGCGGCACCAGGTCGAACATCGCGCGGTAGCCGTTGATCTCGCGCAGCGGACGCGCCGACACGATCTCGACCCGGCCGCGGCTGGCTTCCACCACCGCCTCGACCTCGCCCTTGTCGATCAGCCTGGCCAGCTCGCCACCTTCGAAGTCCACCGCGAAGCGCCAGCTGAAGTACTCGCGCTTCTTGCCGACCACGCCACCCAGGCCGGTGCGGCTGGCCACGCAGTGCGCCAGCGGCGGCCGTGCCGGCGGTTCGGCACCCCAGTACAGGCGGTAGCCGACCAGCAGTTCCTGGCCCGGCTGCGGTTTTTCCTTCGGGTTCCAGAACGCCACGATGTTGTCGAAGGTTTCATCCACGGTGGGGATCTCCACCAGCTGCACCGAGCCCTCGCCCCATTCGCCCTTCGGCTCCACCCACAGGCACGGGCGCTTCTCGTAGAACACGCCGTCGTCCTGGTAATGGTCGAAGTTGCGGTCGCGCTGCAGCAGGCCGAAGCCGCGGGGGTTGCGGTCCACGAACATGTTGAAGCGCAGGTTGCGCGGGTTCAGCAGCGGCCGCCAGATCCATTCGCCGGCACCGGTCCACAGCGACAGGCCGTCGGTGTCGTGGATCTCCGGGCGCCAGTCCCAGGCCATGCGGCGATCGTTCTCGCCCACCTGGTACATGCTGGTGCACGGGGCGATGCCCAACCGCTCGATCGCCTTGCGCGGGTACAGCGCGCTGTCGATGTCCATCAGCAGCACGTCGCCATTGGTGATCGCGAAGCGATAGGCGCCGGCCACGCTGGGCGAATCCAGCAGGCCGTAGACCACGATCGTGTCCGAATCAGCCGAGGGTTGTTCCAGGTAATAGGCGATGAAGTCCGGGAATTCCTCCGGCTTGCCCATGCCGGTATCGATTGCCAGGCCACGCGCGGACTGGCCGTACTGGCCTTCCTTGCCGACCGCGCGGAAGTAGCTGGCGCCGAGGAAGGCGGCGAAATCGCGATCGGTGTCCTTGCGGGTGTTCAGGCGGAAACCGGCGAAGCCGAGATCAGCCGGCAGCTCGCCGTCCTTGATGCCGCTCTTGCCGTAGTTGAAGGCCGCGCCGTCATAGGCCAGCTCCTGCGCCTTGCCGTCGACCACGTCGAACATGCGCACCGGCGAATGGAAGTACAGGCCCAGGTGGAAGAACTTGGCCTGGAACTTGCCCGGCTGGTCGGCCCACAGCGCATGGTCCTGGCGGTAACCGATCGACTGGTACTGGTCCCAGTCCAGCCCTTCCAGGCGGCCCGGCAGCACCCGCTTGTGGCTCTTGTAGGGCGCCTGTGCCAGCGCGCGCGCCTGGCCCTTCAGGGTGGCGAAGTCGAACGGCTGCGGTTGGCCGAGGCGGCGCAGGCCCATCTGGCCGCTCCTGCTGGCCGCGCACGCGGGCAGGGACGGCAGGCCGAATGCAGCCAGGGCGAGGGAGGCATTGCGGATGAAGTCGCGTCGTTGCATGCAGGCGCGTCAGGCACAGAAGGAAGGTCGGCCATCATAGGCAGACAAACGTTAACGGGCAGCGGAGACGTGCCCTGCCCGTTCAGCTGCCGCTGGCCGCCCGCCTCAGCGCTGGCAGTGGCTGCACCAGACGCTGGCGCGCTGGCCGATGGTGGCGTGCTTCAGCGCGCGGCCACAGTTCGGGCAGGGCAGCCCGTCACGGCCGTACACCAGCAGTTCCTGCTCGAAGTAACCCGGCGCGCCATCAGGGCTGATGAAGTCACGCAGGGTGGTGCCACCACGGGTGATGGCGTAGCCGAGGATCTCCTTCACCGCATCGGCCAGCCGCTGGTAGCGCTCGCGCGAGATCTTCCCGGCCTCGCGCAGCGGGCTGATGCCGGCCTTGAACAGGCTCTCGGCAGCGTAGATGTTGCCCACGCCCACCACCACCGCCTGGTCCATCAGGAAGGTCTTCACCGGCGCGCTGCGGCCACGGCTGCGGGCGAACAGGTAGTCCCCGTCGAAGGCATCGTCCAGCGGCTCCGGGCCCAGCCCCTGCAGCAGCGGGTGGACTTCGCCGGCCGGCTGCCACAGCAGGCTGCCGAAGCGGCGCGGGTCGTTGAAGCGCAACAGGCGGCCGTTGTCCAGGCTGATATCCACATGGTCGTGCGCGCGCAGCGGGGTATCGCCGGGCAGCACACGCAGGCTGCCGGACATGCCCAGGTGCAGCACGGCGCTGCCGATGGCGGTGTCCAGCAGCAGGTACTTGGCGCGACGGCGGATGTCCTCGATGCGCTGCCCCGGCAGCAGCTCGGCCACTTCCGGCGGAATCGGCCAGCGCAGGTCGGCGCGGCGCAGGATCACGCCGTGCACGCGGCGGCCCTGCAGGTGCGGCGCCAGGCCGCGGCGGGTGGTTTCGACTTCGGGCAGTTCAGGCATGAACCGATTCTACGCCCGCTCAGCGTGGCGGCGCCGCCAGTTCACGGGCATCCAGGACACCATCACCGTTGGCATCCTGCTTATGGAAGCGCTGCACGATCACCTGCCGCTGCTGCTCGCGGCGGATCGCCCTGCCCTTGCCACCGGGCAGCTCCTCGGCGCTCAGCACGCCATCGCCATTGCGGTCCATGCGGTCGAAGGCATACAGCATCCACTGCACGTACTCGGCCTCGCTGACCTTGCCGTCGCCATCGCTGTCCATCCGCTGCAGGTAGCTGGCGGTATCGGTGACCTGGGCCAGCGCCGCACCCGGCAGCAGCACCGCCAGCAGAACGCCGTACCCTGCCCTCACGCGCCCACCAGGCTGTAGCCCTTCAATCGCGCAGCGTAGGCCTGCAGCGCCGCGATTCCGCTTTCCTCGGCCTCGCGGCACCAGGCCTGCAGCTGGTGCAGGCGCTCGGCGGCATCGTGGCCGCGGGCCTCGAGCAGCGCCGCCAACCGCGCGCGGTACTCGACCAGGGTGCGGATGCGCGGGCGCTGTGCCACCCATTCGCTGAGCTGGGCACGACTGTCCGGCTTCAGCCAGCGGCCATCGTTGACCAGGCCACGGCGCAGCAGGCGCCGCAGCTTGGCCCCAGCGTGGGCGGCTTCCTCGCGCAGGGCCGGCATGAACACGTTGCGCTGGTAGTCGGTCATCGCCTGGAAGCGGTGCGAGAGCAGCGCCTTCAGGGTCTCGGCATCGGGCACGGCGATGTTCGGGCGTACGTCCATGGCCGGTGCAACGCGAAGCACCTTGGCCAGGCGCAGCGCCTGCAGCAGGCGGATCGCACTCCAGCCGATGTCGAACTCCCAGCGCCGCATCGCGAAGCGCGCCGAGCTGGGGAAGGCATGGTGATTGTTGTGCAGCTCCTCACCACCGATCCAGAACCCCCACGGCGTCAGGTTCGTGGAGGTATCGGCCGATTCGTAGTTGCGGTAGCCCCACCAGTGGCCCAGGCCATTGACCACGCCGGCCGCCCAGAACGGGATCCATGCCATCTGGATCGCCCACAGGGCCACGCCGGGCAGGCCGAACAGCACGCTGTTGATCGCCAGCAGCAGCACCGGGCCCAGCGTGGCGTGCGGGGTATACAGGTGGCGCTCGATCACATCATCCGGGGTGCCGCGCCCGTACTGCTCGATGTCCGCGCGTATGCCGCGTGCTTCCCGGTACAGCTCCACGCCATGCCAGAACACCGTGCCGATGCCGCGGGTGACCGGGCTGTGCGGGTCGTCCTCGGTCTCCACCTTGGCGTGGTGCTTGCGGTGGATGGCCACCCACTCGCGGGTGATCATCGAGGTGGTCAGCCACAGCCAGAAACGGAACACGTGGGCCAGCGCCGGGTGGAAATCGACGCCGCGATGGGCCTGGCTGCGGTGCAGGTACAGGGTCACCGAGAAGATGGTGATCTGGGTGAAGACCAGCAGCACGCCCAACATGGCCCACCAGCCGAGGCCGAGCACACCACCAGTCAACAGGGACATCAGGGCATCGGGCATGGCGGCTCTCCGTATCGACGCGGGGATGGCAGACATCATGGGCGCTTGCGTTGCAAACTGCATCCCTGCGGCGGTGATTGCCACCGTCATCCGTGGCACCGTTCACAGTTGGGGACCTGAGTTGTCGAGCCTTGATCCAAGCGCCAGCACCATGACTGCCGCTCCGTCTGTTGCGGAGCTGCCCCCCTTGATCGAACTGGACCGCGCCACCGTGGTGCGCGGCCAGGTGAAGGTGCTGCACGGGCTCAGCCTGCGCATTGCGCAGGGCCAGCACACCGCCCTGCTCGGCCCCAACGGCTGCGGCAAGTCGACCTTCATCAAGCTGATCACCCGCGAACTGTATCCCCTTGCACAGGGAGACGGCTCGGTGGCGGTGAAGGTGCTGGGCCAGAACCGCTGGCAGGTGGACCGGCTGCGTTCGCAGCTGGGCATCGTCACCGGCGACCTCAGCAGCAACCTGGCCGACATGCCCGGGCTGACCGTGGAACAGGCGGTGCTGTCCGGCTTCTTCGCCAGCTACGTGGTGCCGGCCTTCCGCGAAGTGACCGCCGACATGCGCACGCGCGTTGGCGAGACACTGGCGATGACCGGCGCCCTGTCCCTGCGCGAACGCGCCTATGCCGAGCTGTCGGCCGGCGAGACCCGCCGCGTGCTGATCGCCCGCGCGCTGGTCAATCGGCCGCAGGCACTGCTGCTGGACGAACCCTCCACCGGGCTGGACCTGGTCGCCCGCGAGCAGCTGGTGGCGACCATGCGGGTGCTCGCCCAACAGGGCATCACCCTGGTGCTGGTGACCCACCACATCGAAGAGATCATTCCCGAGATCGAACGCGTGGTGCTGCTGCGCGACGGCCGTGTGCTGGCTGATGGCACCCGCGCCGAACTGCTGCGCAGCGCGCCGCTGTCGGCGGTGTTCGGTGGCGCGATCACCGTATGCGAGCAGGAAGGCCGGCTGACCGCGTACGCGGGGTGAGGCGGAGCCCTCGGGGGAAACAAGGGGCCTGGAAACCGACAGGCCTGGGAGACCGACTCTACCCCGTCGTGATGTCATTCCCGTCGTGATGTCATTCCCGTCGTGATGCCATTCCGTCGCCATGCCGGTGCAGCGGGCCGGATGTTCCGGCCCGCCACCGCCTTGCTCAGAACCGCAACGCCAGTGCGCGCGATTCGATCGGTGCCATCCGGCTCTGATCCTGCAGCTGCAGGTCGCGCAACTCGTACGGCGCACCGAACCCAGCCGGCAACGCGGCCTGATCGAACGGCAGCACCAGCTGGCCACGCCCCGGTCCATCGAACCACGCGGCCGCGTGCGCCTGCGCCACCGGCTTCAGCTGGCCATCGCGGCCGGTGGCATACAACGTGCCACGCGCCTCGTAACGACCGGCGGCGGCCACCTGCAGCGGCAGCGCTACCTGGCGGCTGGCCGGGTCCGGTGCCGCCTGGCCACTGAAGCGCGCAGTGGGCCGC
Source organism: Stenotrophomonas sp. YJH_SMC_4 (assembly GCF_059371575.1). Taxonomy (NCBI): domain Bacteria; kingdom Pseudomonadati; phylum Pseudomonadota; class Gammaproteobacteria; order Lysobacterales; family Lysobacteraceae; genus Stenotrophomonas; species Stenotrophomonas sp. YJH_SMC_4. Next base: position 6,713 of record NZ_JCAFUR010000008.1, on the reverse strand, counting down.
GCCACCGCGAAGGCCACCTTGCCATCGCGCAGCACACCATCGGCCTGGGCGAACACCTGCAGTTCCCACAGCCCCTGCACGTTGCCGACATCAGCCGGAATCCGCACCTGCGCACGCAGGGCACCATCGGTGGTGCGCAGCAACCGTTGCGGCCAGCTGCGGCCATCCGGTGCGACCAGCAGGGCTTCACCGCCCAGGCCGCCACGACGCAATGCCAGCTGCGCGGTGGTGGCGCCGTCTTCCAGCAGGCGTGCCTGCAGCTGCACGTTGCCACCGGCCAGCACCTGCGCCTGGTTGGCCTGCACTTCCAGCCGCAGCGGGCTGTTCGGCTCCAGCACCTGCACCACGTAGCGGCCCTGTGCCTGCGCGCTCTGCAGCGTGTACGCACCGGCGGCACTGGTCGCGCCGGTGCGCAGCATGCTGCTGCCATCCCTCACCGGCATGCCGGCCTGCTGCAGCGCACGCGCGTCGACACTGCGGGCCACGCTGCTGCGGCCCGCCGGGTCGCGCACTTGCAACGCATTCGCCGGCACTGCCCGCGCGCCTTCGGCCGGGCTCAGCTGGATCACCGCATCGGCGGCCGTCAGCGGTAGATCGAGGCCGCGCTGCAGTTGCGTGCCATCGACCTGCTGCCAGTAGCTGCGGCTGACCGAGGCATACGGAGTCGCCGCCTGCAACGATTGCGCCGGGTCCAAGGCCCAGGCGAAGGACAGCGGTGCGCGTTCGCTGTCATCGGCCGGCAACGGCGCGGCAACCAGCGCCGCGGGCACCTGGTCGCCTGCGCGGGCGGCCTGCAGCGGCTGCGCGGCCTGCGCTGCGGAAAGGGACAGTGCTGCCAGCACGGCGCCGGCCAGCAGGGTGGATTGAATCGTCATGGTCGTCTCCCTCACTGGGTCAGGTCGTTGCGCAGCAGGGTGCCGAGGCCGAAGCACTCGCGGCGGCTCTGGTTGTGGCTGAGCGGTTCTGCGCCCTGGGTACGCGCCTTGTCGGTGAACCAGGTGGTGCCGGCGGCCTTCTGGCTGCTGCACTCCAGGAAGCCATCGGAGCAGGACGACAGCCAGTTCTGGGTGAACTCCAGGCCGACGTTGGCGGCATAGCCGCCGCAGTAACTGTTGCTGTCCCACACCGCCGATTCCACGTCGCTACCGACCACCGCGCGGAACGGCTTGGGCAGCGCTGGGCGACCGGCCGTGCCATACAGGTTCTGCGCGTTGTAGGTGGCCATGCTCGCCACCTGCTGCTGGCGCACCGCGTCGTTCTTGTAGCCCAGCAGCCAGCCCAGCGAGGTTTCAAAGGTGTTGCCGTTGAGTACCGCATCGGCCAACGGCGTACCCGCCGAGGAAGGTGCCAGCGCGGTGACCTTGCGCACCGTGCGGATGATCTTCGGATAGCGGCTGTCGTAGGTCGGGTTGGACAGGATCCAGCGCACCACATTGCCGCCGTTGGAATGGGTGATCACCACCAGCTGGGTGATGCCACGGCTGTCGATGAAGCTGGTCAGCTGGTTGGCCAGGCAACCGGCAGCTTCGGGCTTCCACATGTACTGGGTGAAGTCACAGTTGATGACCACGTAGTTGCTGCTGTTCGGCAGGCCCTGGCGCACGGTGTCGATGATCGCCGGCTGCCAGTAGTCCTGGGTGGCGTTGGTCTGCGCGCCGGTGCCATGCACGAAGGCCACGCCGACCACGTCGGCGGCCTGCGCCGGCGCTGTTGCAAGCCCGAGGAGCAGGGCCAGGACGGTACTTCCTGTTGCGGTGCTGCGCATCGCTTCTCTCCCTCTGTCTTCGGATCCCCCCGACCCGGCTGGAACTGGACGGCCCTGGCGCTTGCCGTTGTGCCGATGCTCGCGGTGCAACGGCGTGAAAGTCCGTGCGCTGCGCCCGGAATCAGGAGACTGACGTCAAACGATGACGCTTTTCATATCGCGACAATGACCATGCCGGGTCTGGCCGTATGACCGATGGCCACTGCAGTGTCGTATGGGGGCTGCGATCATGGCGTTGTTTTCTCTCCCGGAGCCTGTCCATGTCGCTGATTTCCCACCCTGCCCGCCCGCTGCTCGGCCTTGCCGTCGTCGCGGCCCTGGCCGGTTGTGCCGCCACCGCCACCAAGCCGACCGCCGTCGAAGCCAACATCACCACCAAGGCGGTGGGCTATCTGGACAAGAGCGCGGTTCCGGCCAGCCTCGACCTGGTACCGGCACCACCGGTGGCCGGTTCGGCCGCGCTCGCCCTGGACGAGCAGGTCAGCCGTGAAGCCCGCGCGCTGCGTGGCAGCCCGCGCTTCGCCCAGGCCGGTGTCGATGCGGAACTCGGTTTCCCCGAAGGCGCCAACCACTTCTCCTGCGCCGCCGACATCGACGTCGATGCGGTGAAGACCCCGGCGCTGTATCGCCTGCTGGAGCGCAGCCGGATCGACGCCAGTGCGGCGACCAAGGCGGCCAAGAACCACTACCAGCGCCCGCGCCCGTTCATGGTCAATGGTGAACCGACCTGCTCGCCGAAGGACGAGGAAGGCCTGCGCAAGAACGGTTCCTACCCGTCCGGCCACACCTCGATCGGTTGGGCCTGGGCACTGATCCTGTCCGAGATCGCGCCGGACCGCGCCGATGCCATCCAGGCCCGTGGCCGCAACTACGGCGAGAGCCGCCTGGTCTGCAACGTGCACTGGCAGAGCGACATCCTCGAAGGCCGCTTCATGGGCGCCGCCGCGGTGGCCCGCCTGCACGACAACGCTGAGTTCAACAAGGACCTGCTGGCCGCACGCAAGGAAATCGCCGCCGCACGCAAGGCCGGCCTGCACTCCAGCCGCGATTGCAGTACCGAGAATGCGGTGCTGAAGGTGCGCCCGCAGAGCGCGCTGTAAGCGCGCGCCGGATCACTCGTTGCCGGCCAGCGGCCGGCACTACCAATGGGTGTGAAGCAGAAGGGCCGGCATTGCGCCGGCCCTTCTTCATTGCATCAACGCAGCCACCGCATCAGAACTTCGCGGTGAACTCCACGCCCCAGGTACGCGGCTCGTTGAGGAAACCGGTCAGGTTGTTGAAGTCGATCGCACCGACCACGCGGGTCTGGTTGGTCAGGTTGCGGCCGAACACGGCCACGTCGTACTGGCCGTAATCCCAGTTGTAGCCCAGGCGCAGGCCGCCTTCCAGCGAACTACGGCCGCGGAATTCCGGCGACTCGTAGATGAAGAAGTTCACCGCGCTGCGGTAGGCCCAGTCCGTGTAGGCGTACAGCTCGCTGCCATCGCTGAGCGGGAAGCCCACGCGCAGGGTCGCGTTGTGGATCCACTTCGGCGCCTGCGGCAGCGGGTTGCCGTTCACCAGCGCATAGGTCTGGCCGTTGATCACCGTGGTCGGGTCGTTGATGGTGCAGCCACCGCCGCAGATCGCCACCGCCAGATCCTTGTCCTTGATCTCGGTGTCGTTGTAGCTGCTGCCGAAGGTCAGCAGGACGTTGTCGGCCAGGTAGGCTTCCAGGTCCAGTTCCACGCCCTGGCCGATGGTCTTGTCGGCGTTGAGCAGGGTGGCGGTGTTGTTGCTGCCACCCACCGCGATCAGCTGCTGGCCATCGACGTTGTAGCGGAACACGCTCAGGCCCAGGCGCGCGCGGCGCTCGAACAGGTCGGCCTTGATGCCGGCTTCATACGAGATGACCTTCTCCGAGTCGGCCTGCGACAGGCCCGGCGCGAAGGCCAGGCGGCCCTGGATCGACGGTGCGCGGAAACCCTTGGCCACGCGGGCGTAGGCGTTGATGTCGTCGGTCAGCTTGTAGACGCCGCTGACATCCCAGCTGACGTCGTTGACGTCGGTGTTGGCCAGGTACGGGCCGCTGACCGGGGTGCCGAACGGAACGGCCTGCAGCACGCTGGCGCTGAAGTCCTTCTTGTCCTGGGTGTAGCGCACGCCGGCGCGCAGCTTGAAGCGATCGGTGACATCGAAGTCGCCCGAAGCGAACACCGCCCACGCCTTGTTGCGCTGGTTCTGCACCACGTGGCCGGTCTGTGGATTGCCCGGGGTCAGCGAGTCGTAGTTGAAGTTGTTGATGGTCACGTCTTCATCGAAGTAGAAGACGCCGGCCTGCCAGTCGAAGCGGCCCCACTCGTTGGACTCGATCCGCACTTCCTGCGTCCACTGGCGGTGGTGCGGCAGGCCGTCGGCCGACTCCGACGAGAATGGAATCAGGCCCGGGCCGTAGTTGCCGGCACCGAGGAAGGCCGCACCGTAGCCGCCGTCGATGTCGCCACGGTTGAGCGATTCGGCGGTCTCGTAGCCGGTGATCGAATGCAACGTCACCGAGCCGAGGTTCCACTGCAGGCGCGCGCTGCCGCCCCAGGTTTCCAGGTCGGAGAAGTTGACGCCGTCGTTGGCCACCTTGTCGCGGTCGAAGTTCTCGACCAGCGAATTGCCACCCTTCTGGATGATGTTGGCGCGGAACAGGCGGGCGGTGCCGTTGAGCTTGCGCTTGTGCAGGTTGAACAGCGCTTCGAAGTCGTCGCCTTCGTACAGGAACTGCACGCGGCCGGCGGCTTCGTCATAGCCTTCGAAACCACTGTTGGGGGCACCGGCGCGGGTGTTGTCGACCCAGTCATCGCGGCGCTGGTAGATCGCCGAGACACGTGCCGACCAGCGGTCGGTCAGCGGGCCGCCGTAGGCGCCCTGCACGTTCCAGCTGTTGTAGCTGCCGTAGCCCACGCGCACGTAGCCGTCGGCATCCTGCGACGGGCGCGCCGAATCGAACTTGACCACGCCGGCCGGGGTATTGCGGCCGAACAGCGTGCCCTGCGGGCCACGCAGCACTTCCACGTTGGCCAGGTCGAACAGCGGGAAGCCCTTCAGCAGCGGGCTTTCCTGCACCACGTCGTCATACACCAGCGACACCGGCTGCGAAGCATTGAGGTCGAAATCGGTGTTGCCCAGGCCGCGGATGTAGAAGCGCGGGAAGGCACGGCCGTAGGACGACTCGATGTTGAGGCTGGGCACGCGCGCGGCCAGGAAGCGGATGTCATCGCCGGCCGAGCCGAGCACATCCAGCTTCTCGCCCTGGATCGCGCTCAGTGCGACCGGTACGTCCTTGGCGTTCTCGACGCGGCGCTGCGCGGTCACCTGCAGGGCATCGAGGGCAACCGGATCCTTGGCGGCGGGGGTTTCCTGAGCGGCTGCTACCAGCGGCAGCAGGGCGGAAAGAGCGGCAACGAGGGGGCGCGCGACCGGAAGGCGGCCACGGGAAGTACGGGTCGGGGACATGGCGGTAGGCTGTGTTTGGAGGGGTGGTAAAACGGCGCTACCAGATAATTGTTGCAATACAGCACCTACGCCGCAAATGCCCGCCGTTCATGGCCCCGTCGCCGGCGCCCCCGGGCGCTCGCTAGACTCGGGGTTTCCAACGCGACGGACCCGCCGCCATGACCCAGTGGTACTTCCATGCCTCCGCCCAGGCCGAGCGCATCGGCCCGCTTGATGACGAGGCCGCGCGCCGCTACGCGCAGGCCAATCCGCGCGCGCTGGCCTGGTGCCAGGGCATGAGCGGGTGGACACCGATCGCCGAGGTGGCCGAGCTGCAGGCGGTGGCCCCGGGCATGCCCAACACCCCACCGCCGGTCCCCGTCGGCGCCAGCGGCCGCGCCGACGACATCGAGTTCCGCATCGTCGGCCATGAAATGCAGTTCGTGGAGATCGAGCTCGACCCCGGCGAGAGCGCCATCGCCGAGGCCGGCGCATTGATGTTCAAGGACGCCACGGTACAGATGGACACGGTGTTCGGCGCCGCCAACGGCGACCAGGGCGGCGGCTTCATGGGCAAGGTGATGGCCGCCGGCAAGCGCGTGCTGACCGGCGAGAGCCTGTTCGCCACCGTCTACACGCAGAGCGGGCACGGCAAGGGCAAGGTCGCCTTCGCCGCGCCCTACCCGGGCACGGTGCTGGCGATGAAACTGGACCAGCACGGCGGCCGCCTGATCTGCCAGAAGGACAGCTTCCTGGCCGGTGCGCGCGGCGTGCAGATCGGCGTGCAGTTCCAGCGCAAGATCATGACCGGCCTGTTCGGTGGTGAGGGTTTCATCATGCAGAAGCTGGAAGGCGACGGCTGGGTGTTCATCCACGCCGGCGGCTGTGTGGTGGAACGCGAGCTGGCTGCCGGCGAGCGCCTGGACGTGGATACCGGCTGCGTGGTGGCCTACCACCCGACCGTGGACATGGACGTGCGCCGTGTTGCGGGCATCAAGAGCATGCTGTTCGGCGGCGAGGGCGTGTTCCTGGCCACGCTGACCGGCCCAGGCAAGGTCTGGCTGCAGTCGCTGCCGTTCTCGCGCCTGGCTGGCCGCATGTGGATGGCCGCGCCGCAGGGCGGTGGCCAGAACCGCGGCGAGGGTTCGGTATTGGGCGGCCTGGGCCGGATGCTGGACGGCGACAACCGCTTCTGACCGCCTCCGGTCGTGCCGGCCGCTGGCCGGCAGCCCCATGGACCTTGGCACGCATCCCGGTAGTGCCGGCCGCTGGCCGGCAACCCCATGGACCTTGGAGCGCATCCCGGTAGTGCCGGCCGCTGGCCGGCAACCCCATGGACCTTGGCGCGCATCCCGGTAGTGCCGGCCGCTGGCCGGCAGCCCCATGGACCTTGGCACGCATCCCGGTAGTGCCGGCCGCTGGCCGGCAGCCCCATGGACCTTGGCACGCATCCCGGTAGTGCCGGCCGCTGGCCGGCAGCCCCATG
>NZ_JCAFUR010000007.1:0-177142 GCF_059371575.1 Stenotrophomonas sp. YJH_SMC_4 | reverse complement strand
GCCGTGGCGACGGGCAATGGCTTTGACCGATGTGGAGGTCTTGCAGGCCTCTTTGGCGACCTGCAGTTTGAAACGTGCGTCGTATCTGTTCATGTATCCCTCGGGGTTGGATCTGACGTCCAACTCCCGGGGGTCACTTCATGGATGGGTTTACGGCGTCTCCCGCAACCGGACCCACCCCGCCATCCCACGGGAAGCCCGCTGTTGCTTCGGCAGTTGCTTCTGAGGTTGCCGGCCAGCGGCCGGCACTACCGCGGGTGCAGGGCGCAGCCCTGCCGATACCCCTCTCCCCGGCCGGGCTGGCAGAATAGGCGTCTCTGCCGTTATCCGAAGCCGACGATGCGCCTCTCCCAGTTCCACCTGCACACCACCAAGGAAACCCCCAGCGACGCCGAGCTCACCAGCCACCGGCTGATGCTGCGCGCGGGCATGATCCGCAAGCTGGCATCGGGCCTGTACACCTGGTCGCCGCTGGGCCTGCGCGTGCTGCGCAAGGTTGAACGCATCGTGCGCGAGGAAATGGACCGCGCCGGTGCCGTGGAATTCCAGATCCCGACCATCCAGCCGAAGGAACTGTGGGAGCAGACCGGCCGCTGGCAGAAGTTCGGCCCGCAGCTGCTGAAGATCAAGGACCGCAAGGACCAGGTGTTCTGCTACAGCCCGACCGCCGAAGAAGCCGCCTGCGACTTCGCGCGCAGCGAGCTGTCCAGCTACAAGCAGCTGCCGGTGAATTTCTACCAGGTACAGACCAAGTTCCGCGACGAGATCCGCCCGCGCTTCGGCGTGATGCGTTCGCGCGAATTCCTGATGAAGGACGCCTATTCGTTCCACCTGCACGATGAGTGCCTGGTGCGCGAATACGAGAACATGAAGTCGGCCTACAGCCGCATCTTCACCCGCCTCGGCCTGGACTTCCGCATGGTGCAGGCCGACTCCGGTGCGATCGGTGGCGATGCCTCGCAGGAATTCCACGTCATCGCCGATTCCGGCGAGGACGCGCTGGTGTTCTCCACCGGTTCGGACTACGCCGCGAACATGGAAGCGGCGATCGCCGCCGACCCGGCACCGCGTGCGGCTGCCAGTGAAGCCATGCGCAAGGTCGACACCCCTACCCAGAAAACCTGCGAGGACGTCGCGGCGCTGCTCGGCATCGAGCTGCAGCGCACGGTGAAGTCGGTGGCGCTGATCGCCGGTGAAGGCGAAGCACAGCAGTTCGTGCTTGTGCTGGTGCGCGGCGACCATGAGGTCAACGAAATCAAGCTGGCCAAGGTTGCCGGCCTGGACGAACAGCGCTTTGCCAGCGAGGCGGAAATCGCCGAGTACCTGGGCAGCGTGCCGGGCTTCCTCGGTCCGGTCGCCCCGGCCAAGGCCATCCGCGTGGTCGCCGACCGCGAAGTGGCCGCGATGTCCGACTTCGTCGTCGGCGCCAACGAAGCCGGTTTCCACCTGGCCGGGGTCAACTGGGGCCGCGACCTGCCGGAACCGGAAGTGGCCGACATCCGCAACGTGCGTGCCGGTGACCGCGCGCTGGACGGTGGCGAACTGAAGATCGCCCGTGGCATCGAAGTCGGCCACGTGTTCCAGCTCGGCCGCAAATATGCCGAAGCGCTGGATGCCACCGTGCTGGACGAGAACGGCAAGGCGGCGGTGATGGCGATGGGCTGCTACGGCATCGGTATCTCGCGCGTGGTGGCTGCCGCGATCGAACAGAACCATGACGATGCCGGCATCATCTGGCCGGACGCGATGGCGCCGTGGCAGGTGGTAGTGTGCGTGATCAACCCGAGGGGCGACGCCGCCGTGGCCGATGCTGCTGCCAGCCTGCTGCAGGAACTCCGCGACGCCGGCCTCGATGCCGCGCTGGACGACCGTGGCCTGCGCCCGGGTGCGATGTTCGCCGACATGGAACTGATCGGCATCCCGCACCGCGTGGTGGTGAGCGAGCGCGGCCTGGCCGCCGGTACCTACGAGTACCGCTCGCGCCGCGCCAGCGAAGCGGAAAGCCTGGACAAGGCCACCCTGCTGCAGCGACTGCAGGGCTGATCAGGAGAAGACCGGGGCACGCCTCGGTCTTTTTTTTTGCCTGTCGCCCAGTTGAGCAATATTGCAGCGGACATAATCCGGTCAAAATCGACGCAATGCAGCCGGGATGCTGCCAGGCCATGACCCGCCTGCATTTGTGCTGTGATTAATTCATCTTTATTCTGTCCCGCGACGCCATGGACTGGCTCGTCCCGTCCACATTTTAGTTTCCGGAGTAACCGTAAATGAGCATTGACCTGACCGGCCTGTCGGCACGCGAGCTGGGCGCCCTGATCCGTACCGCCAAGAAGCAGCAGACCATCGTCGCCAAGCGCCGGCCAATCACCAAGGTCCGGGCCCAGCTGACCAAGCTGGCCAAGACCGAGGGTTACACCATTGAAGAACTGTTCGGCGGCGCCCCGGCACCGCGCGCGCGCAAAGCCGCCCCGGCAGCCAAGGCACCGTCCAAGACCGCCGGCCGCAAGTTGGGCAAGGTTGCCCCGAAGTACCGCAACCCGGCCAACCCCAAGGAAACCTGGACCGGTCGTGGCAAGCAGCCGCGCTGGATGGCCGAGCTGACCGCCAAGGGCAACAAGAAGCCGGAAGATTTCCTGATCAAGAAGGTCTGAGGCCGGATCGGGATGCAATGAAAAACGCCGGCGGAAGCCGGCGTTTTTCATTCTTCGGTGTGCGGGCCAACGGTCCACACCTACAGGGTTTTGCGCGCCGGCATCAGCAGGTTGCCGAACAGCAGGCCGGCCACCAGCGCCATCACCACGTTGAGCACGGTGAGGAACACGCTTTGGCCCGCGCCAACGTCCTGCTGCTGGACCAGGGTCAGCACGCCGCGCAGGCTGGTGCTGCCGGGCACCATCATGATGATGCCGGGCAGGCGGATGATCGCTCCTGGGCGGCCAACGAGGCGGCCGAACAGATTGCCACCGGCGGTCAGCAACATCGCTGACAGGAAGATGCCGGCCGGCGCGCCCCAGGCGTGCCCGCCGAACTTGGAGATCGCGTAACCCGCCACCGAGGCCGCGATCACCCACGGGTAATCGCGCCGGTTGGCCTTGAACAGCATCGCGAAGGCGAATGCCGCGGTCAGCAGCGAACCCCACTCCACCCACGGCCCCTGCGGCCGCGTGGCGCGGATCACCGGGTCCAGGCCGAGTACATCAGCCAGGGTCACCGCGATCATCGCGCCCACGCTGAGCTTCATGATGGTGGTCAACGCGCCGGCGAAGCGCGCGGTACCGGAGACCCAATGCTGGCTGGCGAGTTCATTGACCGCATTGGTCAGCGACATGCCCGGCAGCAGCACCACCAGCGAGGCGATGATCACCGTGTTGAGGTTGAGTGCGCCAACAAAGGACGCGACCAGGGTTGCGACCATGCCGGCCAGCAGCGCCGCCAGCGCCTCGGCCGCTTCACGGGTGGCCGGGCGACGGTCGGTGACCATGCCGAGCAGGCCGATCATCAGGCCGATGACACCGGCGGTGGCGATGTCCAGCCACGGCAGCTTCCACATGCCGGCCACGCCGGCCGCGCCCAGGGTGAATGAAAGAATGGTGCGCAGCTTGCCGCGCCGGCCCGGATCCTTGTCCAACTGGCGCAGTGCGGTGTGGCCTTGGGCAATGCTCATCCGCCCGTTGGCCACTTCCTCGGCGATATGGTCGGCGACGCTGAGCTTGTGCAGGTCGTTCTCGCCGGGTGCCAGGCGGATCACGCGGGTGATGTCGCTGGAACCGATCGCCTGTGCCGGGTCGCTGAAACTGAGGATGATACCGGTGGGATTCGACCACGGTTCACAATCCAGATCGAGCTGGCGGGCCAGTGCCACCACTGCCGTTTCCAGGCGCTGGGCCGTGGTGCCGTAGCTGTGCAGGCGTCCGGCGATCTCGGAAACAAAGGCCACGCGCTGCGCGTAGGTGGCCTGGGGCGTGGGGATCGTGTGAGCGTCTGCGGACATGCGCCGTAGTATTACCTACTGCCGGGCCGCACTGGATAAATTCATCCGGGTTCGACGCGATGCCCCAGACAGAACGGTTATGCTGCGACCCGAATGGCCCAAGTGACCCCGAACCACGCCCCCCAGCTCGAACAGGATGCCCATGACCCGGGCCTGATCCGCCTGTCCGGCACCTGGACCTTGAAGACCGCGCTGGCCGCGGCCGAAGTCCTGCGCGGCGTTCCCGACACGCTGACCGGCATCGACGCCACCGGCATCGAGAAGATGGATTCGGCCGGCGTGCTGCAGGTACTGCGCGTAGCGCATCGCGCCGACCTTGGCGAGGACGCGTTGCAGTTCCGGCCGGACCACCAGGCACTGGTCTGCACCATCGAGGAAGTGGCTGACGACCGGCCCCGGCCCAAGCGCGATTTCGGCGTGCTGGCGGCGCTGGAACGGCTCGGTGTCAGCGTCCATGCCACTGGCCACAACATCAAGGCGCTGTGCAGTTTCCTCGGCGAGAACCTGGTCAAGGCAGCACGCCTGGTCAAGGAGCCCCGCCGTTTCCGCCTGACCGCCACCGTCCACCAGATGGAGCAGGTCGGGCTGGACGCAGTACCGCTGGTGGCGCTGCTGTCGTACCTGGTCGGCGCGGTGATCGCCTTCCTCGGCTCGACCATCCTGCGCGACTTCGGCGCCGAGATCTACGTGGTCGAGCTGGTCAACATCGCCTTCCTGCGCGAGTTCGCGGTACTGCTGACCGCGATCGTGCTGGCCGGCCGCACCGCCAGTGCGTTCACCGCGCAGATCGGCGCGATGAAGGCGCGCGAGGAAATCGACGCGATGCGCACGCTGGGCCTGGATCCGATCGACCTGCTGGTGCTGCCACGCCTGCTGGCGCTGCTGGTCACCCTGCCCCTGCTGACCTTCATCGCGATGATCGCGGGCCTGGCCGGCGGCATCACTGTCGGCGCGTTCGACCTCGACATCCCGCCGCAGATGTACATCGCGCGCATGCACGAGACGATGGAAGTGCGGCACATGCTGGTCGGCCTGTCGAAGGCGCCGGTGTTCGCGCTGGTGATCGGCCTGATCGGCTGCCTGGAAGGGCTGAAGGTGGAAGGCACGGCGCAGTCGGTCGGTGAACGCACCACCTCCAGCGTGGTGCAGACGATCTCGCTGGTGATCATCATCGACGCCTTCGCGGCGTTGTGGTTCATGCACATGGACTGGTGACATGAGCACGCATCCGACTCCCGAAGAAATACCCATGCAGGACGGCGACGGCCACGACCTGGCCATCCGCGTGCGCGGGCTGGTCAACCGCTTCGGCAGCCAGACCGTGCATGAAGACCTGGACCTGGAGGTGCGCCGTGGCGAGATCCTGGGCGTGGTGGGTGGCTCGGGTACCGGCAAATCGGTGCTGATGCGTTCGATCCTCGGCCTGCGCGTGCCCGATGCCGGGCAGATCGAAGTGCTCGGCCGCGACGCGCGTGCCGACGATGCCGAGAGCCGCCTGCACATCGAGCGCAACACCGGCGTGCTGTTCCAGGACGGCGCCCTGTTCTCTTCGCTGACCGTGGGCGAGAACGTTCAGGTGCCACTGAAGGAGCACCACCGCGAACTGCCCGAGCGCTGGCATTACGAACTGGCGCTGCTGAAGGTGAAGCTGGCCGGCCTGCCCGCCGATGCGATCAACAAACTGCCCTCGCAGCTGTCCGGCGGCATGCGCAAGCGCGCCGGCCTGGCCCGGGCGCTGGCGCTGGATCCGCCGCTGCTGTTCCTGGATGAACCGACCGCTGGCCTCGACCCGATCGGCGCGGCCGCCTTCGACCGCCTGATCAAGACCCTGCAGGAAGCACTGGGGTTGACCGTGTTCCTGATCACCCATGACCTGGACACGCTGTACGCCATCTGCGACCGGGTCGCGGTGATCGCCGACCGCAAAGTGGTGGCCAACGCGCCACTGCCGGACATCGAGAAACTGGATCATCCGTGGATCCAGGAATACTTCCACGGACCGCGTGCGCGTGCCGCGCGCGGCGAACAGATCGAGAGTGCCTGAGCCATGGAAACCAAAGCCAACTACGTGCTGATCGGCGCGTTCACCCTGATCACCGGCCTGGCCCTGCTGGCCTTCGGCCTGTGGGCCGCCAAGTACTCCTCCGACCGCACCTGGCAGGAATACCGCGTAGTGTTCCGCGAGGCGGTGACCGGCCTGTCGGTGGGCAGCCCGGTGCAGTACAACGGCATCGCGGTGGGTTCGATCATCGAACTGAACCTGGTGCCGGACGACCCGCGCCAGGTGGTCGCACGCATCCGCCTGAACTCGACCACCCCGGTCAAGACCGATACCCGTGCCAAGCTGGCGATCACCAGCCTGACCGGCCCGTCGATCATCCAGCTCAGCGGCGGCACGCCGCAGTCACCGGCACTGACCACGGTCAACAAGGACCCGGCCCCGATCATTCCGACCACGCCGTCGGCGCTGCAGAACATCACCGACGTTGCCAACCGCATCGTCGAGCGCATGGATCAGATCCTCAGCGACCGCAACGTGGCCTCGATCAACGCGACGCTGGCCAACCTGGAGACGATCAGCGGCGGCCTGGCCGACCGTGACCAGGGTACCCAGGCGCTGCTGCTCAGCGCGCGCGATGCCGCCCGCAGTCTGGACACCACGCTGAAGACCACCAACGGCACCATCGAGCGCCTGGACAGGAACCTGGTGCAGCAGCTGCCGGGCATCATCGACAAGCTGGACGGCACCCTGGCCAAGCTCGACTCGGCCGCCGGCAACGCCGATTCGATCCTTGGCGAGAACCGCGCCGCGATCAACAGCTTCGCCAATGATGGCCTCGGCCAGCTGGGCCCGACGCTGACCGAACTGCGCGGCCTGATCCGCGACCTGCGCCGGGTCAGCGACCGCCTCGAGAACAATCCCGCGCGCTACCTGCTGGGCCGCGACGCACCGAAGGAGTTCGAACCCAAATGAGCCCGATGCCCCTTCCGCGCCTGCTGCTGGCCGCTTCGCTGGTCACCCTGCTGGGCGGCTGCTCCGTCCTTGGCAGCAGCGAGAAAACCGCAGTGACGCTGTACTCGCCCGCCGTGCAGGTGAAGGCCGATCCGGCGTGGCCGCAGGCCAGCTGGCAGCTGGTACTGGCCAAGCCCAGCGCCGCACGCATGGTCGACAGCCCGCGCATCAATGTGCGGCCGACCCCGTCGCAGCTGGAGATCTACAAGGGCGCCAGCTGGGCCCAGCCGGCCACCGACATGATCGAGGACACCCTGCTGCGCGGCTTTGAGGATTCCGGACGCATCCACGGCGTCGCCCGCAGCACCGCCGGCATCCGCGCCGACTACAAGCTGTCCACCGACGTGCGCCGCTTCGAGTCGGACTACCAGGGCCAGGCCACGCCGACCGTGGTGATCGAGGTCAACGCCAAGCTGATCCACGTCGCCGACCAGCGCGTGGTCGCCGACCGTACCTTCCGCCAGGCACAGCCGGTCGGCAGTACCGACGTGCCGGCGGTGACCGCCGCGTTCGAGCGCGGCCTGCAGCAGCTGGCGCAGGATGTGGTGGGCTGGACGCTGGTGAGCGGGCAGGCCGACCAGCCGACCGTCACGCGCTGATCGATCAGCGTGGCGCAATCCAGCGGAACGTCAGGTTGATCCGCTCGCCCTGCACGCGCGCCATCTTCGGCAACGCGTGCTGGTAATAACGCTGGGTCTGCCCGGCCATTACCAGTAGGTCGCCATGGCCGAGCAGGTACTCGGTCTTCTGCGCCGGATCATCACGCCGGCGTAGCAGGAAACGCCGTGCCGCGCCCAAGCTCAGCGAGGCGATCACCGGCGCCGGGCCCAGTTCGGGCTCGTCGTCGCTGTGCCAGCCCATGTAATCGCCACCGCCGCGATAGCGGTTCAGCAGTACGCTGTTGAAGGCATGTCCACAGAATGCCTGCAGCCGTTCGCGAAGCGGCAGCAGGGCCGGCTGCCACGGCTCGGGCAGAAAATCGGTACCCGAATAGCGATAGCGCGCCTCGGCATCCCCCATCCAGCAGCTCAGGCGGGGCGAATCGACGATACGGCCGAACATGCGGATGCGATGCACCTGCCAGGAGATGTGGTGCTCCAGCTGCTGCTGCATCAGGTCCGCCTGGTCCGCGGCCAGCCAGCCCCGATGCCAGTGAATGTCGGCGTCGTCCAGTGGAAAATGCATGCCAGCACGCTAGCACACCCCCTCCGCGGCCAGCGACTATGATGGTCGCCCGCATTCCTGCGCGCCACCTGACGATGATGACGATGAAGCACTCCTGGTACAGCCTCAAATGGCGGATTCGCCAGGCCTCGCGCCGGCTGGCCTCGGTGATTCACAACCTGCGCCAGGTGGGCCCGGCGGCCACGCTGCGCAAGGTCAAGGCGGTGCTTCGCCCACATCCACCGGCCGTAGTATCGGTGCCCGCTCAAGCAGTGTGTTCTTCCGGCGAGGTGCACAGCACCGCCCCTGCACGTGCTGGATACGTGCTGGTGATTGATGCCAGCGCGCCCGATCCGACCCGCGATTCCGGCTCGGTCCGGATGTGCAAGATCCTCCAGTCGATCCGCGAGCTGGGATGGCAACCGGTGTTCATGCCGGACAATGGTGTCATCAGTGCCGAAAGTCGCGCTTTCCTCGACACACTGGGCGTGGACCTGATCGGCATCGCAGGCAGCCCCCGTCTCGACCAGTGGCTGCGTGTGCACGGCCAGCAGCTGCGTGCCACCTTGCTCAGCCGCCACCATGTGGCGGCAGCCCACATCGGGCTGATCCGCGATTACGCCGTCGGCAAGGTGATCTTCGACACCGTGGACCTGCACCATGTGCGTGAGCAGCGTGCTGCGGACCTGCGCCAAGACCCGGACCTGCAGCGTCAGGCCGCACGCACGCGGCAAAGCGAGTTCGCCCTGATCAACGCCAGCGACACGACGCTGGTGGTCAGCCAGACCGAGCTGGAGATGCTGCAGGCGCAACTGCCCGGCAGCGACATCCGGCTGCTGTCCAACATCCATGACGTGCACGGCGGCAAACGCAGTTTCGGGGACACCGCTGACCTGTACTTCGTGGGGGGCTATGCCCATCAGCCCAACCAGGAAGCGCTGGAATGGCTGGTCGGCGAGATCCATCCCCGCATCCGTGCGCAGCGCCCGGAGATCGTCCTGCACCTGATCGGAGAGATTCCGGAAGACGTGGCGGCGCGCTACGCCGGCAACGGCGTCATCGTCCACGGCCACGTGGCATCACTGCAGCCCTTCCTGTCGCGTTGCAGGATCGCGCTCGCCCCGCTGCTCTCCGGTGCAGGCGTGAAAGGCAAGGTCAATGAGGCCATGAGCCACGGTGTTCCGGTGGTGGCCACGCCCATTGCTGCCGAAGGCATGTTCCTGATCGACGGTCAGAATGCACTGATCGCGGCAGATACCGAGGCGTTCAGCAACGCCGTCCTGCGCCTGTACTCGAATGAGGCGTTGTGGTCCCACATCTCCGAACAGGGCTACCACAACATCCGCGAGCACTTCTCCAGCGATGCAGCGCGCAGGAGTCTGGAAGCACTCCTGCGCGACTGATCACTCCGGCGCGAACGCCGATTCAACCTCGGGCGAACGCCACGCCGGTTTTTTCCTTCAGTTCGTCATCGCTGACACCCGGCGCCGCTTCTACCAGCACCAGACCAGCATCGGTGACGTCAAACACGGCCAGGTCGGTGATGATGCGGTCGACCACGCCGACGCCGGTCAGCGGCAGCGTGCATTCGGCCAGGATCTTGTGCTCGCCGTTCTTGGCGGTGTGCTCCATCAGCACCACCACGCGCTGCACCCCGGCCACCAGGTCCATCGCGCCGCCCATGCCCTTGACCATCTTGCCGGGCACCATCCAGTTGGCCAGGTCGCCCTTGTCGGTGACCTGCATGGCACCGAGGATGGCCAGGTTGACGTGGCCACCGCGGATCATCGCGAAGCTGTCGTGGCTGCCGAAATAGCTGGCACCGGCACGCGCGGTGACGGTCTGCTTGCCGGCATTGATCAGGTCCGCGTCGATTTCGGCTTCGGTCGGGAACGGGCCGATACCGAGCAGGCCGTTCTCCGACTGCAGCCACACGTCCACGCCTTCAGGGATGTGGTTGGCGACCAGGGTCGGCAGGCCGATGCCCAGGTTCACGTACGCTCCATCGGTCAGTTCGCGGGCGGCGCGTGCCGCCATCTCGTCACGGGTCCACGCCATGTCAGTTGCCCTCCGCGCGGATGGTGCGCTGTTCGATGCGTTTTTCAGGATGTGCGTTGTGCACGATGCGGTGCACGTAGATGCCCGGCAGGTGCACCTGGTCCGGATCGATGGCGCCAACCGGCACGATCTCCTCGACCTCGGCGATGCAGACCTTGCCGGCCATCGCACAGGCCGGGTTGAAATTCCGAGCGGTCTTGCGGAACACCAGGTTGCCGGCCCCGTCGGCCTTCCACGCCTTGACCAGCGCCACGTCGGCGCGCAGCGCGGTTTCCATCACGTAGTGCTTGCCGTCGAACTCGCGGGTTTCCTTGCCCTCGGCCACCACAGTGCCGTAGCCGGTGGCAGTGAAGAACGCCGGGATGCCTGCACCGCCGGCACGCAGGCGTTCGGCCAGGGTGCCTTGCGGGTTGAATTCCAGCTCGAGCTCGCCGGCCAGGAACTGCCGCTCGAACTCCTTGTTCTCACCCACGTAGGACGAGATCATCTTCTTGATCTGCCGGGTTTCCAGCAGTTGGCCGAGGCCGAAACCATCAACGCCGGCATTGTTGGAGATCACGGTCAGGCCCTTGGCACCACTGTCGCGCAGCGCGGCGATCAATGCCTCGGGAATGCCACACAGGCCGAAGCCGCCCACGGCCAGCGTCTGGCCATCGGCGACCACCCCTTGCAGGGCCTCCGCCGCACTGGCGAAGCGCTTGCTGCGCTTGCCGGTGGAAGTCACGTGTTCCATTTCTACAGCCCCACACGGGAAGAATGAGCGCATTCTAGCGCTACGACCGCATACGGCTGGGATGCGCCGCAGCATGACGCCACGGCGCGTTGCGCCTCAGCGCGTGCCCGGGATCTTCGCGGTGGCGCGATGTTCCAGCGCCAGCAACACCGCAAACCCCAGCAGCAGTGTCACCGGCATGCGGACACGGTCGACACTGGTGCGCAGGTGCCAGTCCAGGTCATGCGGCGTCCCCAGGTAGACCAGGAACAGCACCGCTGCGTACGCCAGCGCCGCCAGCACGGCGGCCGATGCCGCCGGAACCCGCAGCACCGGACGCCAGAGCACCGCCAGCACCAGCAGCGGCACCAGCACCCACACATCCAGCAGCAGGCGCCCGACGATCGGCTTGGCACCGCCCTCGCTGCCAAGCCGCGCCAACAGCTGCGCCTTCATGTCGCTTCCCGCCAGGTCATTGGCAACCCCTGCCTGCCCGACGGCCAGCTTCCATGCCAGCAGTGGCAGCAGGGCCACAACCGCGGCCAGGAGGATGCGCCAGCCCAGGCGACGCTCACGCAGCACGCCTTCGCCCAGCACCACGGCCGTCAACAGAGCCGCAAGCACCGCACCCTCGTTCTTCAACATCGACAGCACGGCCACCAGCAGGGTGAATGCGACCAGCTCTCGACCACCACCATGCTTCCCGGACATGCGGTGACGCACCGCTGTCGCCACGGTAGCGACGGCATAGACCGCCACCAGCGGATCCATGTAGCCGTTGATCAGCATGTCACGCCCCAGGCGCAGCAGCAGCACTGCGAACAGCACCCCGCACCAGCGCCATCGGAAACTCGGGGCAATCAGCAGCAGTGCCGGCAGCAGCAGCAGCGATGCCACCGCCTTGGGCAGCAGTTCGTTCCAGTGCCCGGCCAAACCTGCTGCACTGGCCATCAACAACGGAGCCAGTGCGGGATAGTCGTTGTGGCTCCACGGCGCGTAATCATCCAGCTGGGCGTACAACGTGCCCTCCAGGTAGATCCGCTTGGCATGGAAGAGCCAGATCGAACGCGGGTCCCAGCCATCGGTGGGGCTTCCCAGCGCGATCAACACCAGCACCAGAACGGCCAGGACCAGAGGCGCGGTACGCAGGTCACGCACGGCTGGCAGGGCGAGCAGCGCGCTGAGCACGACCGTGCCGAATGCCACCTGCGCCGGCCAGCCCGCCAGGCCTACGGCGGCCAGGCCATAGCAGACAAGAATGGAGACCAGCATGGCCAGCGCCGCACGGCGCCCTGGTTCAGCGGCAGTCGGCAAGAACGACATCTCCGCTCCTCCCCTGGACGTGGCACTGGTCAACCAGCGGATCACCGGCCCTCAGCAGGCGCTGTGGGGTATCGGTATCGCTGAACCGGACCGGATACAGCGCCTCCCACATGCGTTGCTGGATCAAGGGATCGTCCTTCAGCCCCTGCCCGAGCGAAAGCAGCGAAGGCGCGATCGGCTGCGCGCGCACCAGATCACGTGCATCCACCACCTCACGTGGTACGGATGCGTCGAATCCCGCGTCCTCAGCGAAGGCCTGGCGCAGCAGCGACGTCTGATAGTCCGATCGCTTGGCGACCGATACGAGGGAAGCGCCCAACAGCAGCACCAGGATCCCGGCAATCGCCAGATCCCGGCGCGTAGTGCGCAGGGGGGAAGAGGTGGGGGTCATGTCATCCATGAAACGTTTCAAGGAACCAACGGAAAAACCAATGCGCCAGCAGCACCCAGGCTATTGGCAACGGTAGTCGGACGGCATCCGGCTGTCGCGGAAAGGATCAGTGAGCGCATCGGTGTACTGCCCCATCAGCAGGCGGTGGGTCGGCAGCAGGTTCTGCCGGTAGAAGCGGCCGAACGATGCGAGGCGCTCGCCGCGCGCGGTCAACCGCACACAACCATCATGGATCTGCACGGTTCCGGACTGCAGCTGCTCGGTCAGGCGCACTTCCACCAGGTGATGCTCGCGGACGTACTCTTCAGTGAACACCTGGCGGAACGCGTCTTCGCGTATCCCACCGCCACGCTGTTGCAGTTTCTCCAGGATGTAGAAGGACAGCGAGCGGTCGATGACGGTCGGGACCGAGATCGCGAACACGTAGCCTCCCAGCAACCAGATGGCGGCCAGCTGGATCAGCTCGAGGCGGCTGAAATCCCTGAACCACTTCAATGCATACAGGCCCGCAAACACCACCACCACTGCGATCACCGCGTCGAGGATGCTGGCATACAGCACCACGTTCACGCGGAACTGGCGCATGTGGACGTAGTAGACCAGCAGCAGGGCGGCAATGAATGCAAGGGTTGCCAGCGCGGCACGCAGATATTTGTTCATTTGAACACCAGGAACTTGTTGGCGACGAAGCTGACGGCCATCTGCATTCCGGTCGCCAGCACGAACCCTGCGCGGTAGTCCAGGCCCCATCGATCGGCCCAGACGTACATCACCAGCGCATGCAGGACGGCGATCGCGGCGTAGATCAGCAGGAACAGCGAGCCCTGCCGCGCCAGGCTGCCCTGCCTGCCATGGAAAACGAAGTAGCGGCTGCCGAGGAACGACACAGTGATGCCAAAGACCGCTGCAATCGCGTTGGCCATCGCGGCCAGCGGGACGTGCAGCACCTCGATGTTGAAGTGCAGCACTCCATAGTGCACCGCGGTGGCGACCAGGCCATTGATCACGTAGCGGACGGCCTGTCCGCCCAGCGCATCCTTAGCCACTGCGACGGCCGGCATGCAGGACCTCGTCAACGAATTCGCGATAGCTGCCCACGCTCATGACGCCACCGCCGCGCATCATCCCCGACAACATCAGGATGATCAGCGTCAGTGCCGCGGTCTGCAGGAACACCAGCACCAGGATGCCGAATGCCAGCGAGAACCAGCCCTGTGATGCAAAGCCCAGCATCTTCAGCCCGGTGGCGACGATGCCGCCGATGATCGACAGTGCCGCCACCATGGTGCAGGCGATGCCCACGCGTACCAGCACATCCTCGGCAAACACCATCAGTGCACGGAATCCGTGCAGGGCCAGGCCGACGAAGTTCATCTTGCTGCGGCCGGCATAGCGCGGACCACGATCCAGCGCACAGGTCTGCACGCGCAGCTTCGAGCCCAGCACGCAGGCGGCAACGTGGATCCACAGCTCCTGCATCGATGCCAACCGGCGCACCGCCGGCATCTTCGCCGCCATGAAGTTGCCGAAGCTGATCTGGCGCCCGCTGAGCAGCGAGAACAGCAGCTTGTAGACGATGTAGAACGACTTGAACTTCAGCGATTCGACCCGGCTGCGACGGCTGGCCACCACCACGTCGACATCGGCCGATTCCAGGCCCGCCACCAGCTCGGTGATGCTCTCCGGCGTATCCTCGCCATCGGAATCCATCACCACGACAATGTCATTGCCATCGAAGTGCTCGGCCACATAGCCCAGGCCGATGGCGATCGCACGCTGATGCCCGACATTGCGACGCAGGCGGATCACCACGCCCTCCAGCCCCGAAGCCTCAATGGCGCTGATCGGCAATGGCTGCCGCACCGAGCCGTCGTCCACGGCCACCACATAGGTGTCCGGACCCTGGGTGCGGGCGAGCTCGACGAAAAGCTTCGAGGAGGCTTCCAGGTCCTCGTAGACCGGCATCACCACGATCTTGCGCATCGTCGCCACCTCAGGCCTGCAAGCGATGGCGGAAATAGGCGATGGTCTCCTTCAGGCCGTCCTCCAGGCCGACCTTGGGCTCCCAGCCCAGATCCGCTTTGGCCAGGCTGATATCCGGCTGGCGTTGGCGTGGATCATCCGAGGGGAGCGGACGGTACTCGATCTTCGACGCGCCGCCGACCAGACGGAGCACGGTCTCGGCCAGTTCCAGCATGGTGTACTCGGACGGATTGCCGATATTGATCGGACCGGTGAGATCAGCCGGCGAGTCCATCAGCCGCAACATGCCCTCGATCAGGTCATCGACATAGCAGAAGCTGCGCGTCTGGCTGCCATCGCCATAGATGGTGATCGGCTCGCCCTTCAGCGCCTGCACGATGAAGTTGCTGACCACCCGGCCGTCATTGGGATGCATGCGCGGACCATACGTGTTGAAGATGCGCATGACCTTGATCTCCAACTGGTGCTGGCGCCAGTAGTCGAAGAACAGCGTTTCGGCGCAACGCTTGCCCTCGTCATAGCAGCTGCGGATGCCGATCGGGTTGACCCGGCCCCAGTAGCCTTCCACCTGCGGGTGGATTTCCGGATCGCCGTACACCTCGCTGGTGCTGGCCTGCAGGATGCGCGCGCGCAGGCGCTTGGCCAGGCCGAGCATATTGATCGCCCCATGCACGCTGGTCTTGGTGGTCTGCACCGGGTCCTGCTGGTAGTGGATCGGTGACGCCGGGCAGGCCAGGTTGAAGATCCGGTCCACTTCCACATAGAGCGGGAACGTCACGTCATGGCGCATGAGCTCGAACCGTGGGTGGCCCAGCAGCCCATCCACGTTCGCCTTGCTGCCGGTGTAGAAGTTGTCCACGCAGAGGACGTCATGGCCGCCCGCGATGAGCCGATCGCACAGATGCGACCCAAGGAAGCCCGCGCCTCCGGTCACCAGCACGCGTTTCTGATCGTGAGTGAATTTCAAAGCAAACCTCGATCCTTCTGGAACAGCAGGCCAATTGGCGATGGCCACGCGGGCCATGTCCTCGGTCGTCAGCGCGCAATTGTATGCGAACTGCCTGCTGGCCATGGCCCATGGACGGGGAATCGGCCGGCCCCACTCCCACCCAACGCTATTGGCCGGGCGCCCCTGGCTCACCGGCCGTTTGCAGACCCTCCCGCTATAATCGGGTTTCTCTATCCGGATGGACTGGTTCGATGCCCCTGCCCGCCTTCAAGGCCTATGACATCCGTGGCCGCGTGCCCGAGGAACTGAACGAAGACCTGGCCCGCCGCATTGGTCTTGCACTGGCCGCCCAGCTCGCACCGGGCCCGGTGGTGCTGGGCCATGACGTGCGCCTGACCAGCCCGGCGCTGCAGGACGCACTGGCGGCCGGCCTGCGCGGCACCGGCCGGGAAGTGATCGACATCGGCCTGTGCGGCACCGAGGAGGTCTATTTCCAGACCGACCACCTGGGTGCGGCCGGCGGCGTGATGGTGACCGCCAGCCACAACCCGATGGACTACAACGGCATGAAGCTGGTGAAGGAGAACGCGCGGCCGATCAGTTCGGATACCGGCCTGTTCGCGATCTCCGATGCGGTCGCCGCCGACACCGCCGAGGCCCAGCCGCCGCGTGCCGGCCAGGTCGCCCAGCATGACAAGAGCGCCTACATCCAGCACCTGCTGAGCTACGTCGATGCCAGCAAACTGAAGCCGCTGAAGCTGGTGGTCAATGCCGGCAATGGCGGCGCCGGCGCCATCGTCGACCTGCTGGCACCGCACCTGCCGTTCGAGTTCATCCGCATCTGCCACGAGCCGGACGGCAGCTTCCCTAACGGCATTCCCAACCCGCTGCTGCCGGAGAACCGCGCCGCCACCGCCGACGCAGTGCGCGAACACGGTGCCGACTTCGGCATCGCCTGGGACGGTGACTTCGACCGTTGCTTCTTCTTCGACCACAGCGGCCGCTTCATCGAGGGCTACTACCTGGTCGGCCTGCTGGCCAAGGCGATCCTGGCGCGCCATCCCGGCGGCAGGATCGTGCATGACCCGCGCCTGGTCTGGAACACTGTGGACATGGTCGAGCAGGCCGGCGGTGTCGCGGTGCAGTGCAAGAGCGGGCATGCGTTCATCAAGGAAAAGATGCGGGCCGAGGATGCCGTGTATGGCGGCGAGATGAGCGCCCATCACTACTTCCGCGAATTCGCCTACGCCGACTCCGGGATGATTCCGTGGCTGCTGATCGCCCAGCTGGTCTCCGAAAGTGGCCGTTCGCTGGCCGACTGGGTGGAAGACCGGATGGCCGCCTATCCGTGCAGCGGCGAGATCAACTTCAAGGTGGACGATGCCAAGGCCACAGTGGCGCGCGTGATGGAGCACTTCGCGGCGCAATCGCCCAGGCTGGACCACACCGATGGCATCAGTGCCGACTTCGGCGACTGGCGCTTCAACCTGCGCAGCTCCAACACCGAACCGCTGCTGCGCTTGAACGTCGAAGCGCGCGGTGACGCTGCGTTGATGCAGGCGCGCACCGACGAAATTTCCCGTCTGATCCAGCAGTAACCGAGGCCCGCATGAGCAGCATCCAGCCCGTCATCCTGTCCGGCGGATCCGGTACCCGCCTGTGGCCGCTTTCGCGCGAGGCCTACCCGAAGCAGTTCCTGCCACTGGCCGGCGAGCTGACGATGCTGCAGGCCACCTGGCAACGCGTCGCCCCACTGGCGGCGCGTGGCCCGCTGGTGATTGCCAACGAGGAACACCGCTTCGTTGCCGCCGAACAGCTGCAGCAGGTCGGCACCGAACCGGCCGCGATCATCCTTGAACCGGTGGGCCGCAATACCGCACCGGCCATCGCCGTGGCTGCGCTGGAAGCCACCCGGGACGGCGCCGACGCGCTGCTGCTGGTGCTGCCCTCCGATCATGTGATCACCGACGAGGTGGCCTTCCGCAACGCGGTGCAGGCCGCCGCCAGTGCCGCTGAAGCCGGCAAGCTGGTCACGTTCGGCATCGTGCCGACCGGCCCGGAAACCGGCTACGGCTATATCAAGACTGCCAACGGCCAGGGCCTGCGTGCCGTCGAACGCTTCGTCGAAAAGCCCGACCTGGAGACCGCCACCGGCTACGTCAGCAGCGGCCAGTACTACTGGAACAGCGGCATGTTCCTGTTCAAGGCGTCGCGTTACCTGCAGGAGCTGGAGCGCTTCCAGCCGGAAATGCTGGCCCGCAGCCGCCAGGCCTGGCAGCAGGCGCGCCGCGATGCCGACTTCACCCGCCTGGACAGGGATGCCTTCACGGCGGTGCCGTCGGACTCGATCGACTACGCGGTGATGGAGAAGACTGCCGATGCAGTCGTGATCCCGCTGGATGCCGGTTGGAACGACGTCGGTTCGTGGACCGCGCTGCGCGATGTCTCGCAGCAGGACGGCGACGGCAACGCCCATCAGGGCGATGTGATCGCCATCGACTGCCGCAACACCTATGCCTATGCGCAGCGCCTGGTGGCCATGGTCGGCCTCGATGACGTGATCGTGGTCGAGACCGACGATGCGGTGCTGGTCGGCAAGGCCGACCGCATGCAGGAGGTCAAGACGATAGTGGCGAAGCTGAAGGCTGAAGGCCGCAGCGAAGCCACCTGGCACCGCAAAGTGTATCGCCCCTGGGGCGCCTACGATTCGATCGACAACGGCGAGCGTTTCCAGGTCAAGCGGATCACGGTCAAGCCCGGCGGTACGCTCAGCCTGCAGATGCATCACCACCGCGCCGAGCACTGGATCGTGGTCAGCGGCACCGCCGAAGTGACCCGTGGCAGCGAGGTGATCCTGCTCAGCGAGAACCAGAGCACCTACATCCCGCTGGGCGTGACCCACCGCCTGCGCAACCCGGGCAAACTGCCGCTGGAACTGATTGAAGTACAGTCGGGCAGTTACCTGGGCGAGGATGACATCGTGCGCTTCGAAGATACCTACGGGCGGAGTTGACCGGTTTTCCAGGGAACTACAGCGGCAGAACTGCTGGAAGATGCCAGCATCTGCCGCGTTTGTGTTTGATCAAGGTTCACCTATGATATTGCCCTCGGCCGAGCGGCCAAGGGGCAATACGAATGAACAAGGCTGGCACACTGCAATCACTTCAGGCGCTCCGAGGCGTGGGTGCCGTCGCGGTGGTGATCTACCATGCGCTGTCGATACACCCGTTCCTGAATTTCCGGGCGGGTGCCGCGGGCGTCGACCTGTTCTTCGTCATCAGCGGTATCGTCATGTGCCTTTCGCTGAGGCCAGAGACCACCGCACTGGACTTCATGAAGCGCCGGGTGATTCGTGTTGTGCCCATGTATTGGATTGCGACGACGCTGGCAGCAGCGTACTTCTACATTCGCTATCCGGACATTCCACCTTCCACCATACACATCGTGCGTTCCTACCTGTTCGCGCCGCCGCCCGAAGGCTTCGGTATGCCCGTCCTTTACCCGGGGTGGACGCTGAACTTCGAAATGTTCTTCTACGCGGTGTTGTCCGTGATGCTTGTAACCAGGCGCATGGCGATTCCGCTGGCCGCCTGCCTCCTGGTCGTTCTCAGCAGTGTCGGGAGCGTCATCCCCTCGCTCAGCAAGATCTATTACTTCAATCCAATCATCCTGGAGTTTGCAGCGGGCATGGTGATCGGCCTGGCCATCAAAGCAGGTTATCGACCCAGGCTGATGGAAGGCAGCGTCTACCTGATCGGCGCACTGGTCCTGATCGTGGTGCACAATCACTACCGCTCGGAGGGCGTCCTTCCCTGGCTGCTGCCCAGCATTCTGCTGATTGTCGGCTCGCTTGCATTTGAGACATCGAAGGTCGTCACGCATCGCTTCACGCAGTTGATCGGCGAAGCCAGCTACTCGATCTATCTGTTCCACGCACTGGCCATCTGGCTCACCACCTGGATCTGGCGTGGGACGCCGCAGGCTGGGGCGGTTCTGTTTGCAATCGCGCTCTCGGTAGTAATGGGTGTGGCCGCGTACTACACCCTCGAAAAGCCCCTGCTAAACCTGATGCTTCGCCGCAGGAAGTCCAGCGCGAAGAAGTCGCTGGAAGGCCACGCCTGAGCCCGGGATGGGGCAGCGACTACCGACCGTCCAGGACCGCTGCGAGCCCCATGCTGCCTGCCACTCAGGAGGGGCAAGCGGTATGCGACCGTTGCAGCTCCACCATCACCCGCTTCAGGCCGTCCTGCCATTCCGGCAACTCGATGCCGAAATCCTGCTGCAGCCTGCGGTTGTCCAGCACCGACCAGGCCGGGCGCTGGGCCGGGGTCGGATACGCCGAGCTGGGAATCGCCTCGACGACGGGCACCTTCGGCAATACGCCGGTGGCCAGTGCCTCGGCAAAGATCGCCTCGGCAAAGCCGTGCCAGCTGGTCTGGCCGCTGGCGGTCAGGTGCCAGGTGCCCGACAGATGGCGCGGATGCTGCAGCGCCTGCACGGTGACGTCGGCGATCAGCGCCGCCGGCGTGGGCGTCCCGATCTGGTCGTCCACCACCCGCACCTGATCGCGCTCGGCGCCAACGCGGAGCATGGTGCGCAGGAAGTTCGTGCCATGCGCGGCATACACCCACGCCGTACGGAAGATCAGATGGCGTCCTCCCGCGGCACGCACTGCGTCCTCGCCATCGCGCTTGCTGGTGCCGTAGACCCCCAGCGGGGCTGTCGGCGCATCCTCACGGTAAGGTGTGGTGCCCTGGCCATCGAACACGTAGTCGGTGGAGTAATGCACGAACGGCACACCCTTCGCCGCGCACCAGCGTGCGATCACACCTGGCGCCTGCGCATTGGCCGCAAAGGCCGCGTCGACCTCCTGTTCGGCACGATCGACCGCCGTATAGGCGGCCGCGTTGACCACGATCGATGGCTGCAGACGGTCGAGCAATGCAGGCAGGCTGTCGGGCTCGGCGAAATCAGCGGTTTCACAGGCACGGCCATCGGGCAGCACGCCGCTACGGGTGGTCACCGCCACGTTGCCCAGCGGCGCCAGCGCGCGCAGCAGCTCCTGGCCAAGCTGGCCGTTGCCGCCGAACAGCAGGACGGTCATGGCACGTAGACCGGCAGGCGATCTTCGGCGATGTCGCTCAGGAAGGGCGCATGCTCGTCCTTCGCCGACAGGATCGGGCTGCCCAGCGGCCAGTCCACGCCGATGTCCGCATCATTCCAGCGCACGCCGGCATCGAAATCCTTGAGGTACACCTCGGTGCACAGGTAGCTGAACACCGCGCGCTCGGACAGCACCGCAAAGCCATGGGCGAAGCCTTCCGGAATCCAGAACTGCCTCCTGTTCTCCGCGCTGAGCATGACCGCCGCCCACCGGCCGAAGCTCGGCGAACCGCGGCGGATGTCCACGGCAACGTCATAGACCTCGCCCTCGAGCACGCTCACCAGCTTGCCCTGCGGGCGCGGCCACTGGTAATGCAGGCCGCGCAGCACGCCCTGTGCGGAGGTCGAGACGTTGCTCTGCACGAAGCGGTCCGGCAGCCCCTGCGCGGCGAAACGCTCGGCATTCCAGGTCTCGAAGAAGCAGCCACGGGCATCGCCGAACACCGCCGGCTCGATCACCACGCAGCCGGGCAGATCGGTTTCAATCACTTTCACGGAACCACTCCACGCAGGGCGAGCTTGTGCAGGTACTGGCCATAGCCATTCTTGATCAGCGGTGCAGCCAATGCCTCCAACTGCGCAGCGTCGATCCAGCCCTTGCCGAACGCGATCTCCTCCGGGCAACACACCTGCAGGCCCTGCCGGGTCTGGATGGTCTCGATGAAGTTGGATGCTTCCAACAGTGACTGGTGGGTGCCGGTGTCGAGCCAGGCATAGCCACGTCCCAGCGGCTCGAGGTGCAGGCGCCCCTGCTCCAGGTATCGGCGGTTGAGATCGGTGATCTCCAGCTCGCCGCGGGCCGAGGGCTTCAGCTCGGCAGCGTAGTCACAGGCGTGGGAATCATAGAAATACAGGCCGGTCACCGCGTAGTTCGAGCGCGGATTCAGCGGCTTCTCGACAAGGCCGACCACCTTGCCACTGCCGTCGAATTCGGCCACGCCGTAACGCTCGGGGTCGTTGACCCAGTAACCGAACACCGTCGCTCCCTGATCGCGCGCATCGGCACGCCGCAGCATTTCGCTCAGCCCGTGGCCGTGGAAGATGTTGTCCCCCAGCACCAGGCAGCTCGGCTTGCCGGCAACGAAATCGCGGCCGATCAGGTAGGCCTGGGCCAGGCCATCGGGGCTGGGCTGCACGGCATACTGGATGTCCATGCCCCACTGCGAACCATCGCCCAGCAGTTGCCGGAACAGCACCTGTTCGTGCGGAGTGTTGATGATCAGCACCTCACGGATGCCCGCCAGCATCAGCACGCTGAGCGGGTAGTAGATCATCGGCTTGTCATACACCGGCAGCAGCTGCTTGCTGACACCCTGGGTGATCGGGTACAGCCGGGTGCCGGAACCACCGGCGAGAATGATGCCCTTGCGCTGGGTCATGTCGTCTCCTGGACTCAGGCCGCCGTACCGATGCGCTGCAGGCGATAGCTGCCATCCAGCACCCCGTTGACCCAGGCCTGGTTGTCCAGGTACCAGTCAACGGTGCGGGTGATGCCCTGCTCGAAGGTGTAGGCCGGCTCCCAGCCCAGGTCGTTCTTCAGCTTGGACGCATCGATCGCATAGCGGCGGTCATGTCCGGGGCGGTCGGCCACGTGGGTGATCTGGCTGCTGCGCGGCTGGCCGTCTGCACGCGGGCGACGCTGGTCCAGCAGCGCGCAGATCGCGTGCACCACCTCGATGTTCTGCCTCTCCGAATTGCCGCCCACGTTGTAGGTCTCGCCCACCTTGCCGTTGGCCAGCACGGTGCGGATCGCTTCGCAGTGATCGGACACGAACAGCCAGTCGCGTACCTGCCTGCCGTCGCCGTACACCGGCAACGGCTCGCCGGCCAGCGCCTTGGCGATCACCAGCGGGATCAGCTTCTCGGGGAAGTGGTACGGGCCATAGTTGTTTGAGCAATGGGTGGTCAGCACCGGCAGCCCATACGTGTGGTGGAAAGCGCGGACCAGGTGGTCCGAAGCTGCCTTCGACGCCGAGTACGGTG
This sequence comes from Stenotrophomonas sp. YJH_SMC_4, assembly GCF_059371575.1. Classification (NCBI taxonomy): domain Bacteria; kingdom Pseudomonadati; phylum Pseudomonadota; class Gammaproteobacteria; order Lysobacterales; family Lysobacteraceae; genus Stenotrophomonas; species Stenotrophomonas sp. YJH_SMC_4. Next base: position 154,412 of record NZ_JCAFUR010000007.1, on the reverse strand, counting down.
AATTCGGTGCGTACTGCGAGGTTTCGCTGAACGAGCCGGTCTCACCGAGGGTGCCGTACACCTCGTCGGTGGACACGTGCAGGAAGCGGAAGGCGGTCGCCTGCGTGGCCGGCAGCGCCTTCCAGTAATCGCGCACCGCCTCCAGCAGGCCCAGGGTGCCGACCACGTTGGTCTGGATGAAGGCACCCGGGCCATCGATGGAACGGTCGACATGACTTTCCGCGGCGAAGTTCAGCACCGCCTCCGGCTGGTGCTCGGCCAGCAGCCGGCTGACCAGGGCGCGGTCACCGATATCCCCCTGCACGAATACATGGCGGGCATCACCCTCCAGGCTGGACAGGGTCTTCAGGTTGCCGGCATAGGACAGGATATCGAGGTTGACGATCTTCACCCCTCGGGCAACCGCCTCAAGGACAAAATTGCCGCCGATGAAACCGGCACCGCCGGTGACGAGCCAGGTAGGCACCATCCACTCTCCAGGTTCAGGGGACGCGCGCGTCCGGACCCGGCAGCGCTCTCAGGAGGTAGAGGATACCTTCCCGAAGCCGGCTCCTGCGTGACCGGCCCCTGCCCGGATCGCAGTCCCGCTGCCACTGGATCGTCCACCTGCCAGGATCAACATCGCCGGAACAAGCGGAATCAGGTAGCGGCCCTGCCCCTCGAACAAGGCGATGGACAGCGCGCCCAGCACCACCGTGCCCAGCGCCATCAACTGGGTCAGCGTGAGCTGCTGCACCTGTGGCAGCAGCTGCAACGCCCCAAACACCGCAAGAAGTACCAACATGAGGTTCAGCCCTCCGACAAGCCATTCGAGCCAGCGGGGCGCACCTCCGAAATCGATGAGCGGCCAGTACATCAGCGTCGCCGGATCAAGGCTGGTTTCCAGTCGCAGCATGGCCAGGTGCAGCGCCTGCCCAGGATGCTGGCGCATCCAGCCCAACGCCACGGAACGTGCGACACCGTCTGCAGCAGGCGTCCACTGCAGGATCTTGGCATCCTCATCGCCCTCGCTGAAGAACGACATGGGAACCCCAGCCTCGCCCTGGAAGCGTTGCCGGTCATGATCAGACAATGGCACCTGACTCAGCGGCATCCAGTTCCCGGTCTGATTCAGCGCGTTGTTGTTGACCAACAGCACGTACCCGCTGTTGGCACTTACCGGGACGACACGATCGAACAGCCGCTCATTGCGCATGATCCAGGGCAGCAGGAGAACCACGAACGCAACCAGCATCACCAGGCAGCTCCGCATCCGGCTTCAGCCCCCCCCTGCCCAGCAGGACACCGATCACCAACCCGACAGGCAGCGGCAGCAGTTGCGGGCGATTCAATGCGACCAGAGCCAGGACAATGCCAAGCAGCGCTGGCATTGCGGCACGCATCGGCAGTGTCGTCAGCGCAAAAGCGAGGACCGCCAGGAATATGGCAAGCGTTTCGGTACCCAGCAACCCCGTATAGGCCACCAGCGCTGGATGGAAAGCCAGCACCTCCAGGCTGGCCATTTGCCATCCTGGACGCATGCCCGTCCTGAGGCAGGCCCAGGCCCAGAGCGCCAGAGTTGACGCCGACAGGAGCAGATTCAATGCCTTGGCCGCGATGATATGCACGCCGAACAACGACAGCCATGCGCCCAACAGACCGGGATACAGCGGTGGCTGCGAGATGAATGGGGCACCCGATACCGAGAGTCCGCTCCCGTTCGCGACATTCGTTGCCACCTCCATATACCGGGCAAAATCCGAAATTGGCACGACCGGAACAACCACCAGAAACACCACGCGCAGGAGAACACCTGCGACACAAAGCAGCGTCAGGCTGGCGGACAAAGACGGACGGAGGACGGGTGACATGCTAGAGCTGGGCTGGCGCCGCACAAGCGGCGGTATGGAGGGCGGGTCGTCAGGCAACAGGCCCGCCCGTGTTGGCTGCGACACCAGCAGCTATACTTTGGCGCGAGTTCAGGCACTCCCGAGCCTGAAGCATACAGGGAACCCGGCGGATTTCGAATGCAACGAACTGATCACGCGCTTTGCGTAGACCTGGATGGCACTTTGTTGCGATCGGACCTGCTGTACGAGTCGCTTCTGACCCTGCTGGCCGGCAATCCCCTGTACGTTTTCCTGCTGCCGTTCTGGCTGCTCCGGGGCAAGGCCGCACTCAAGCGCGAGATCGCATCCCGGGTCACTTTGCCAGTGGAATGGCTCCCGTACGATGAGCGGGTGCTCGATTTGCTGCGGACCACTCAACAGAGACCCCGCGTGCTTTGCTCGGCATCCGATCAGCGTCTGGTAGAGGCCATCGCGCTGCACCTGGGACTGTTCGACGAGGTCATGGCCAGCGATGGGCGGCGAAATCTCGCCGGTCCCCACAAGGCCGAGGCGCTGAACGCTCGCTTTGGCGCGGGCGGCTACGATTACATAGGCAATGCCAAGGTGGATCTGCACGTCTGGAAGCACGCTGAAGGTGCCTACGTCACAAACGCGGGCAACAGCCTCGCTACGGCGGCAGCCGGGGTCACCACGGTCCTTGGCCATTGGCCCGACCAGGGCGGCGGCCTGCGCAGCTGGATCAAAGCCCTGCGGATCTATCAGTGGGCGAAGAATCTTCTTGTACTCGTCCCGCTGCTGACCGCACATCGCTTCTTCGATCCGACATCACTGTTTGAGGCAGCGGTTGCCTTCTTCGCTTTCGGGCTGTGTGCATCAGGTGTTTACCTGCTCAACGACCTGCTCGATCTCACCCCGGATCGGCAGCACGCGCGCAAGCGCAAGCGCCCCTTCGCAGCCGGCGATCTGCCTCTGCTGCATGGCCTGCTGGCGGCTCCGCTGCTGACCCTGGCCGGATTCGCCCTGGCGCTGTGGAACAGCCCGGCATTCGCACTGGTACTGCTGGTTTACTACGTGATGACCCTGATGTATTCGTTTGTTCTCAAACGAATCGTAATGATCGACGTGGTCATGCTTGCCGCGCTCTATACCATTCGCATCATCGGCGGTGCGGTCGCCATAGGCGCCGAACTGTCGTTCTGGCTGCTGGCTTTCTCCATGTTCATTTTCCTCAGCCTCGCATTGGTCAAGCGCTACACCGAGTTGGCCGTGATGTCCGGCTCGGGAAAGCAGAAAGTCGCGGGGCGTGGCTACGATGTATCGGATCTACCGTTGATCCAGTCTCTTGGAGCTGCGGCTGGCTACATCGGCATTCTGGTGTTTGCCCTCTACATCAACAGTCCTGACAGCTTGGAGCTGTATCGCAATCCGCGTGTCCTGTGGCTCCTTTGTCCGGTCCTGCTGTACTGGATCAGCCGGGTCTGGATCATCGCCCATCGCGGCGGTATGCATGACGATCCAATCGTGTTCGCTGCGCGGGATCGTGTCAGCCTGATCGTTGCGCTGGTTTCGATCCTCATCGTCGCTGGCGCCACGATCGCCTGGTAATCGAAAGTCGTCTGTCACGCCCGTTCTTCAATTCAGCTCCCACCGGACACGAAGCATGTACCTGGCCTACATCCCCGCCATCCTGCTTTCCGTTGCACTCAATGCAACCGCGCAGATCCTGCTTCGCCAGGGCATGGCCAAGCTGGCGCTGGTTACCGGCGACGGACTGCTTCCTCTGGCGCTGAGCGGAATCAGGATCGTGTTGAATCCTTGGGTATTCTCAGGGCTGTCGTGCTTTGCGGCGAGCCTCGTGCTCTGGATGTACGTGCTGTCCAAGGTACAGGTCAGCTTCGCCTATCCATTCAACAGCGTCGGCTACGTCATTGTTGTCGCAGCGGCGTACTTTTTCTTCCGCGAGCCAATCAGCGCCATGAAGCTCGCGGGCGTCGGACTGATCTGTCTCGGCGTTTTCCTCGTCACCAGGAGCTGATTCTGCGACCTGCCGGAGCATTTGCTTTGGCTGCCCCTCCTCGCCCAGCATTCCATGGGCAGGCCGCAGAAAACGGCTCCCGCACGACGTATCACCGCTCTACCGATCGCGATTGCGGGTGATGCCGCGTCAACAAGCCAGAGATCACAGTGAACATGCAGAATCAGAACACTGCCACCCAGACCGGGGTGGTCATGGGCATCGACGCGCAGAGCCTCTCCGCAAGCATTGTCGGATTGATCCTGACGATCGTGGGAGCCAAGGCAATCGCCGTCTACTTTGCCGCTCCCATCATGTTGTTTCTGCTTCCGGCCGCCGTATTGATCGGCATGTACATGTGCAAGCCAGCACGTGGCCGGACGACATCCGTCGCCATTGCAACTGCATTGCTCATTGCTGCAGCACTAGTCTCGAACGGGATTCCCGATCCAACCTGGGACGGGAACATGTACCACAAGGTGGCAATGGTCGCCCTGCATGACGGATGGAATCCCTGGAGCTTCCCTGAACTCAGCGACTGGATGAAAACCCAAACCGGCTTGGAATACAGCAACTCGGTGTGGGATAGCAACATCGCTGATTCCTGGATCAGCCACTACCCGAATGCGTCATGGCTGTTTGGTGCCGCCATGATGGATTACGGTTTCGGCTGGGAATCTGCAAAGGCGATTAGCCTGCTGCTGGCTGTAGCCGTCACTTTCTACAGCGTATCCGTATTCCGCCAATGGATCACTTCAACTTGGATGAGCGGCCTGCTGGCTGCTGCTGTCGTGCTCTGCCAGCCTCTGCTGGCACAGGCCGGCACCAACTATGTTGATGGCATGACGTACGCGCTGTGCGCACTGATTCTTCTTGCCTTGCTTGATCGCAATCGCGGCTCCGCGGTCAGGACAGTAGTCTGGTGCAGCCTGATCCTGTTGGCCGGACTCAAGTTCACCGGCGCGCTGTATGGGGCCCTGCTCGCAGTTCCCTTTGTCCTGGTCTTCCGCCCGCGCATCCGCGAGATGGCAATCTGGGGGGTCATCGGCATCGGTATTCTTTCCCATCCCTACCTGAATCACGTGGTTTCCGGCCTGCCTGTTGGCTACCCAGTAACTTCAGGCGACCAGATCCTGGCCGGGCAGGCGGAAAAGGCGATGCTTGCCCAGTCGCGCCCGCACTCGTTGATGACCTCCCTTCTTTCGAAAGCATCGAACAGCCTTGAGATGCCAGGCCTGAAGGTTCCCGGCACGATCCATTCGGGCGAGATCCTCATTTCGGGTTCTCCCGATACCCGCTATTCTGGATTCGGTCCCCTGTTCTCGCTTGCGTTGCTGCTTGGCCTGGTCGCCAGCATCGCTGCGACCATTGAAGCGTGGCGCCAACGGGATCTGCGCGCCATCTGGCGTTTGCTGGCCTGCATCGCATATGTGCTCGTGTTGACATTGATCCACGCAGCGCCTTGGTGGGCTCGCTACGTGCCCTTCCTCCAGTTCGGCCTGGTGATCGCGCTCCTGGTCGGAATGCGTGCACGCGCGGGTTGGATCAGGGGGTTCGCCGTTGCCGGATGCTTCGTCCTGCTCGTCAACGGTCTGCTCGTCGGCGTGGGTATTGGCGGCTATCTGGGCCGCCTTTCCGTGAAGCAGGGGTTGGCCACGGATCGGCAGATCGTGCATCGCCATGCCCGTGGCGAAAGCGTAATCATCCGATCCCCCAGCTTCATCGCCTTCCCTGCCATCTATCACGGTCGCGAGAATCTCGGCCTTGAGCGGATCGAGTACATCCCCGTTACCCTTGATCAGCTCAACTGCGGTGGCCACGAGGAACTGGGCACCTGGATTGGGCTGGCGAAGTTCTGCCGTGGAGACAAGGCCCCCTGACCCCTCCATACGCATTCGCATGGTCCATCAAGGCCAGTTAGAATCGGGGTCCCACCCCCCGAACCGGTTGCTGTTCCAGGACCGGATGTTCTCCCTGTTTAGTGAAGGACCCCGTACCAGATGAAAATCCTCGTCGCGTACAAGCGCGTGGTGGACTACAACGTCCGCATTCAGGTCAAGCCGGACGGTTCCGGCGTGGTCACCGACGGCGTCAAGCTGTCCCCCAACCCCTTCGATGAAATCGCGCTGGAAGAAGCCCTGCGCCTGCGCGACAAAGGCATCGCCACGGAAGTGGTGGTCGCCACCATCGCCCCGGCCGACGCCCAGGCGCACCTGCGCAACGGCCTGGCCATGGGCGCCAACCGCGCCATCCACGTGGTGACCGACCAGGCCATCCAGCCGCTGACCGCCTCGCGCACCCTGCTGAAGCTGATCGAGAAGGAACAGCCGGACCTGGTGATCCTGGGCAAGCAGGCCATCGACGACGACGCCAACCAGACCGGCCAGATGCTGGCCACGCTGTGGGGCCGTCCGCAGGCGACCTTCGCCAGCAAGCTTGAGATCGCCGACGGCAAGGCTACGGTGACCCGTGAAGTCGACGCCGGCCTGGAAACGCTGGAAGTGGACCTGCCGGCGGTGGTCACCACCGACCTGCGCCTGAACGAGCCACGCTTCATCAAGCTGCCGGACATCATGAAGGCCAAGGCCAAGCCGCTGGAGACCCTGCAGCTGGCCGACCTCGGCGTTGAAGCCGCCGACACCTTCAAGACCACCCAGTACGCTGCTCCGTCCAAGCGCAACAAGGGTGTGATGGTCAAGGACGCGGCCGAACTGGTGGCCGCACTCAAGCAGAAGGGGCTGCTGTAATGAGCAAGATTCTCGTCATCGCCGAACACCACGAAGGCAAGCTCAACGCCGCCACCGCCAAGACCGTCAGCGCCGCCGCCGCCATCAGCGGTGCCAGCATCGACGTGGTGGTGCTGGCCGCCGATCCGGCTGCCGTCGCCGCTGAAGCCGCGAAGATCAGTGGCGTCTCCAAGGTCCTGACCGTGGCCAACGCCGCCAACGCGCAGGCCATCGCCCAGGTGCTGGCACCGCAGATCGCGCAGCTGGCCAAGGGCTACACCCACGTGTTCGGCCCGTCGACCACCTTCGGCAAGGACCTGATGCCGTGCGTGGCCGCCCTGCTCGGCGTCAACCAGGTCTCCGACCTGATGACCGTCGAAGGCAGCCACACCTTCAAGCGTCCGATCTACGCCGGCAACGCGATCATCACCGTGGAAGCCCCGGCCGACAAGATCGTGGTCGCCACCGTGCGCGCCGCGTCGTGGCCGGAAGCCGCCCAGGGCGGTAGTGCCGCCGTTGAAACGGCCAGCATCGACGCCGCGCTGCCGACCCACACCCGCTTCATCGGCCTGGCCGCCGGTGCCAGCGACCGCCCGGACCTGCAGAGCGCCAAGCGCGTGGTCTCCGGTGGCCGTGGTGTCGGTTCGGAAGAGAACTTCAAAGTCATCTTCCAGCTGGCCGACAAGCTGGGTGCCGCCGTCGGTGCCTCGCGTGCGGCGGTCGATGCCGGCTACGTTCCCAGCGACCTGCAGGTCGGCCAGACCGGCAAGATCATCGCGCCGGAACTGTATGTGGCCGTCGGCATCAGCGGTGCCATCCAGCACCTGACCGGCATCAAGGATGCCGGCACCATCGTCGCGATCAACAAGGACGGCGACGCGCCGATCTTCGAGATCGCCGACATCGGCCTGGTGGGAGATCTGTTCGCGATCCTGCCGGAGCTGGAAAAGGCACTTTGACGTGCACCTGCCGCTGGCTCCGGCCAGCGGCACTGTCCCTCTGAATCCAAGCAGGTAATCGTGAGTACTCCCTACAAGAAGGTAATGGTTGTTTTCGGCACCCGCCCGGAAGCCATCAAGATGGCCCCGGTAGTGGAAGCGCTGAAGGCCCGGCCTGAGATCGAGACAATTGTCGCGGTTACCGCGCAGCATCGGCAGATGCTCGATCAGGTCATGGACCTGTTCGGTATCACGCCGGACGTCGACCTCAACGTGATGGAACCTGGCCAGGCCCTGGCGGGCCTGTTCGCCAAGATCCTGACCGGCATGACCGCGGTGATCGCCGAGCACAAGCCTGACCTGGTGCTGGTGCATGGTGATACCAGCACCACGCTGGCCAGTGCGCTGGCCGCCTTCTACAACCGCGTAGCCGTAGGCCATGTGGAAGCGGGCCTGCGCACCGGTGACATCTATGCACCGTGGCCCGAAGAGGCCAATCGCCGCCTGACCGGGCCGCTGACCCGCCTGCATTTTGCACCGACCACCCGCTCGCGTGACAACCTGCTGGCCGAAGGCACTTCGAGCAGCGATGTCCACGTGACCGGCAACACCGTGATCGATGCCCTGCTCACTGTCGCCGACAAGCTGAAGCACGACACCGCGCTGATTGAATCGATGCGGGCCCGCTTCCCGTTCCTCGACGCCTCCAAGCGCCTGGTGCTGGTGACCGGCCATCGCCGCGAGAACTTCGGCAGCGGCTTCGAGAGCATCTGCGAGGCGCTGAAGGTGCTGGCCGCTCGCGGCGATACGCAGATTGTCTATCCGGTCCACCTCAATCCGAACGTGCAGGGACCGGTCAACCGGATCCTCGCCGATGCCCCGGGCGTGTTCCTGATCGAGCCGCAGGATTACCTGCCGTTCGTGTACCTGATGACCCAGTCGACGCTGATCATCACCGACTCCGGTGGCGTGCAGGAAGAGGCGCCGTCGCTGGGCAAGCCGGTGCTGGTGATGCGCGACACCACCGAACGCCCGGAAGCCGTTGATGCGGGCACAGTGCGGCTGGTGGGCACCGATGCCCAGCGCATTGTCGAGGAAGCCAATACGTTGCTCGACGACAGCCTGGCATACCAGCAGATGTCACGAGCGCACAACCCATATGGCGATGGCCTGGCCAGCAAGCGCATCGCAGACATCATCTGCGGAGCTGCATCGCAGTCCTAAGCGAGCCCCCAATCGCTGCGCAATCCTTGATTGCGCAGCGATGTTGCACGGACGCCGATCATCGATCGCGCCTTGAGCGCCCACGGCAGCCTCGCACTGAAACTCGCGACCATGGTGATGCCGACATGCAAACGAGCATTCCCGTGGCCGCCCGTGCCGCTGGCGGCCGGATCTAGCGGCCAGCGTGGGTGCAAACGTCCCGTTGGACACTGGTACAGACAGCACTCAGTTGCTGCCCGAGACTACGCCAGCTGTACTTCTCGAACGAGTCGGCGCCAACAACAAGGCCATCTTCCAGCTTGGCTTGCTTCTTCATGGATATGAGGTCACCGAGCAAGCTGGCTATATCCGAAGCACACGCATCCACGACGTAACCGCAACGCTCGGCGGAGATAAGCGCCGCCGCGGCATCCCCCGCATCCGAACGGATATGTAGGATGGGCCGTCCACTTCCCATGTACTCGAGCACCTTGCCAGGCACTTGGGTCATTCCGGCGTTCCCGATGCTGACCAGCAGATCCGCCCCCCTCTGCAACCGCAGCGCATCCGCATGCGGCAGGGCACCCAGCCATGAGCAGTTGCCGCGGCCGCCATCCAGGAACTCCTGTACATGGCGAGGAAGCTCCGGTGCCGCCATCACAAGCGCGCACTCCTGGACCTGCGCAACCGCACGCAGCAGCGGCATTGGATCGCGGAAGGGATAGAAGCGCCCGGTATAGACCAGGCGCAGCACATTGTCTTCGACTCGTTCCTCATCAGCCGCGCCGGGTTGCGGATCGAAACCCTGCGGGATGACGTGCAGTTCTGCGGTAGCGCCATGCCGCTCCTCGAAAAGCCTTGCAGTCGCGGCCGATGTCAAAACCACTGCAGCGGATTGCTGGCACAACTCGCGCTCAAGACGCAAGGCGCGCGCGTGCCAACGCCGCGTGGTGTAGGTAGCAAGAATCGGATCCCCCAACTCAGAGACCAATGCCACCCCGGTTTCGCCGGCAAATCGCATCGCTGCCATTACCCCAGCCGCCGGCTCATGCGATCCGATGATCAGATCCGGCACGCCCGCACGCGCGACAAGCGCGCGCGCGCGCCGCAACGCGCCCTTCACCCAAAGCGATCGCGAATCCGGGAACAGCAACAGATCGGTCATTCTCCGGATGGAATGGATGCACTTCCCCTTCCAGTTCAGCCCCTTGTGTGCACGAACCGGAGCACTCGCCTGCGGGCTGGCGATCTGCTCTGCCCGCCCCTGCTTCAACCGGACGACGAGACCGTCGATGCCACCAGGATTGACCCGGTGTACTGCAACACCATCAAGCAGTTCGAATGGTAGCGCGGACGTCGGCCCCATCGCAGTGATGACATCCACCTCATGGCCACAGGCCACCAGTTCCCGCATCAAGCGGGAAACACGAAGTGCCTGCGGCGCATCCGAAGGAAGAAACTCATAGCTGAATACAAGAATGCGCATTGTTGCTTCCGACACCAACCACGTCGACCTGCGGCAATGACCCGCCAACCCGCTCAGGATTGGCGGCGCCAGGAATCACCCATGAAGCGGGACATTGAAGAAGTAGTTCGGGCGATGCGCCCACTTTTCCTTGAAGTAGCGCGAATTTTTCAGGAACAACGCGGCGTAGCTCTCGGAACCGGCGCTGGCCGCGGTGGTCTGATGGGGCTGGTGCCGAAGCCCCTGCAGATCGCGATAGGCCAGATAGTACCCAGCATTCAGTACACCAAAGGAAATATCCGTATCCTCGAAGCAGGTCGGATCGTATGCCTCATCGAAACCACCTACCGCATCGAAGGTCACCCTGCGCAGAAACATCCCGCCGGAGCCCAAGTAGGCGATGTCGGTCCTGTAACCCAGCTCACGATACTCGGGCGTAAGCGTTGCGCGGGCCGGAAGATAATCAGCAATAGGCCCCCCCACGCTTTCAGTTCCGCCACTGAACCAACCAGCGGCCCATCCAACCGCGCCGATACGGGAGTTGCCCGCCAGAATCGACAATGCCTCCTCAAAGGTGCCACGGCTCGTCAACCACTGATCCGAATCGAAGAAGGCAATCATCGACCCGCTCGCATGCTGCACGCCCAGGTTGCGGCCGGAGCTGCATCCGTTCTTCGAGTTCCTGACCACCAGCACGTCGGGGAACAGGGATTCAACCAGCTCGGCGCCACCATCGGTGCTGGCATTGTCGACAACAATGATCTCCCGGAGATAGTCCTGGCCATGGAGCCTGAGGCTGGAAATGCAGCGCTCGATGATCCGGGCATTGTTGTGGATCAACACAATCGCACTGGTGTCCTTGCCAAACTGACGCGGAGGCACGATCGCATCGGCACGGGCCGCCCAGGAATTTCTCATCAGGAAGCTGTCCACCTTGGCGGGGTCTGCCCGCAGTTCGGTCGCGCACAGCTCTGCGAAATGCTGTCCGTCGCGAGCAACGAACACGTTCGGGTAGCCGTCCAGTTCCGGGAGCGCATTGGCGATAACCGGAACCCCCATGGCAAGGTACTCGAATACCTTGATCGGAGACACCGCATCGGAAATATGACCTGGAATGAATGGCAGCAATGCCGCGTCGCAGTGACGAAGATAGGCGGGCAGCTCATCGATGTTCTTGCCCCCGAGGAAGTGAACATTCGGGGCCACCGTTCGACCAGCAGGCGCATCACCGATCAGATAGATATTGGCAGCCGGCCCGACGCGGCTCGCCGCCAGGCTGATGGCATCCCAATCGAACCATTCGCCGTAGAGAGAGCCAAAGTAAAGCAAAGAACGCTTGTCCGGGTCGATCTCTGCCGGCCGGGCGTATTCCTTGTAGGAATCGAAAATACGTTCATTTGCAGCATTGGGCAGATAGAGCGCGTCGCTTCGCCCGGCGACTACAAGCTTGTCCCTCAGTACTTTGGCGGTACCAACAACCACTTCGCTTTCAGTGATGTATCGCGACATCACCGCCTCATCAAACCAATCCCCGCCCAGGGAGCTGTCCCAGGCATCGATCAGCTCGAAAACGCGCCGTCCCCCCACTTCGCCGAAATGATCGAAGTACGGCATGAAGCCCTTGTGCGGCATCTCAAACACAGCTACGTCGTTGGGTGAAATCTCACCCACCACGTCCTTGAAAGAAATCCTGTCCAGGAAGAGATGGGTCAAGCCGTCAGTCGTGAACGTACTTTCGACCGGAGCCCCCCCCTCCCATTTGCGGTAGGCATACACGTATGTCACGCGCTCACCGCGCTCAAGCAGAACACGGGTCAGCTGGGCCGCACGCTGTCCGCCACCGATGTCGTCGAACGGCACACCGGTAAAGACGAAGATCCGACGATCCGCCTTCATTGCAGGATTCAGATCGTCCAGCGTCTTCTTGACCTCCACCAATTCAGACCGGAGGTGATCAAAACGACCATGCGATCCCTGCAGGCTGGTTGATATCGGCAGCTCGGGCGCGTCAGCCTGGCCACGGAACCTGGCCATCACCCTTCGCAGCGGGCCGGTAAGCCGCCAGCTCTTGCTGGTACGGATCTGCTCTATCTGTCGAGCCAACTCATCGCGTTGTGCGGTGATATCAGACGCATACGACGAAAGGTCCTTGGCAAGATCGGCCGCACGGCGGATCGATGCACGGGTGTGTGCAACGTCTGCACCGGTATCGACCAGCTGAGCTCGCGACTCCGCCGAGGCGCCCTGCTTCGGCAGGGTCTCAGGAACCGGCAAATCAGGGGTCTTCGACTCAACAATCGGCAGTTCCGGTTCAGATGCCGGCGGCTCCGGTTCAGGCGCCGGCTCATGGACTGCCGCCACCGGCTGGTGGGCCAAAGCCTCCGCCTTGGATACCGCTTCCTGCAGAGCTTCAACTTCCAGGCTCAATCGATCCCGCTCTTCGATCCTGGCCATGGCGACGCTCTTCTCGTAGCTGACGCGCCCCTCAAGCTCGGCGATCATGAGACGCTGCTGCACCGACTGCTGACGTTCCTGGATCAGTGCGTTGATGAGCGCAGCCTCCCCTTCGTTCTGAACGTCCGGGCGCAAAGCTACCGGTGCGGCGATGTGCCCCAGCTTGAGCCTGGTCGCGAGTGGCGCATCGTTGCGAAGATAGACCAGCAGAATCTGCTTTCCGGCCCATTCCGTTTCAGGAATTGAAGAACCATCTACGATTCGATGATATGCGAGGAAGAAATCGCCATCGAGACGGAACGGAATGTTGCCAGCCTCGAAGGTATAGAAATGCTCCTCGATCCTCAGGTATTCCTCATATGGGATCAACAGAATGACACCCATCTTCGCGACGCTCGACACCGCGTCGAGCATTTTCCACGGCGTGTGGAAATGCTCCAACGTGTTGGAGCTGAAGACAAAATCCCACTGCCGGTCGACATCTGCGTCAGCGACATCGAAGCACTGGAAATCAATATTCGGGTAGTGGAGTGTGGCGTCCTCAATGGCTGCAGGCGAGAAGTCACAGCCACTCACGACCGCGCCGTCAATGGACTGGGCCAGCACATCGGTTCCATCGCCGAGCGCACAACCCCAATCGAGAAGGGTCAGCCGGTCCGACGCAAGTGACCATTTCAGCCAGTCAGGCAGGAGACCGACACCCAGGCGTGCAAAAAAACGGCTCTGCTCCCTGCCACGCCGTTCGGCCCAGTTTTCCTTGAAACGCTCGTCCCAATATTCCTTGTCATTCACATCAGACATTTGTGAATTTCTCCTGCTTGACTGTAATGGTTGCCGGGATATTGAAGACCCCGAAGCGCCGGACCCGACTGGTGACCGCGAAGTAATGTGCTCCTTCGACGTACTCGAAGTACTGGATCGCTTCGATGGTTCGATCTTCCAAAGCGAGTACCAGGAGGTACTTGCCCTCGGTCAAGCGATTCACGAATTCAAAGCCGACCTCGACCTCGCCAGCACGGCCGGAGAACAGCATCGGATTCTCATCGTGGGTCGACACCACGAACAAGTCGGTACCCCGCAGATCTTTTACCGACATCGACAGCGCCACATTGGCCGGGTCAACCTGTTCGGGCAGACGGATTCTTATCCGCACCCGAAGCGTATCGCCATACTCGACCACCTTGGCGATTCTTCCATCGACACCCTCGAATGACCATGAGGGAATTGACCCGACATTCGAGCCCCAATGGCTGATCGGCGCCAACCGGGTCTCGCCTGGAAGCAAGCCTGGTGCCAGATCCTGCGCAGCGGCTTCAACGGGCGGCGCAATCCCCTGATCCACCGGTTCGAGCTGCGGGTCGCTTTGAGTCTCTGCGGAAACCGGCGCTACCGACTCATCGGTATCTTCGAACATCTTCTCCATGTAGCGCGATGTCACACCAAAGACATCGCCAAGAGCAACCATCTTGCCGGAATCAAGCCAAAGGGCACGATCGCAGAGCGTTCGCACGATACCTACGTCATGACTTACGAAGAGCAGCGTGCAGCCTCTCTCTCGCAGTGACCTGATCCGCTTGATGCACTTGGCAGAGAATCTCGCATCACCGACGGCAAGAGCTTCGTCCACGATGAGGATCTCCGGATCGACATGCGATGCAACTGCGAATGCAAGCCGCACGAACATTCCGCTCGAGTACGTCTTGACCGGCTCCTCCAGGAATCGGCCAATCTCCGCGAAAGATACGATTTCATCAAAGCGTGCTTCAGTTTCCGCTCGCGTCAGCCCGAGCAACGCGGAGTTCATGAACACGTTGTCCCGACCTGTGAACTCCGGATCGAAGCCAGCCCCCAGTTCAAGCAAGCTGGCGATTCGCCCGCGGGTGCTTACCGTGCCTTCGCTTGGCTCGATGACACCACAGACCAGCTGCAGCAGGGTGCTCTTGCCACTGCCGTTGCGGCCAATGATGCCGACGGATTCTCCGCGATCCACGGAAAAATTGAGATTGCGAAGCGCCCAGAACTGATCGGTAGCGGGTGGCTTTCGATTGAAAAATTTCGCTCGGAACTGCGCTCCCGGTGAAGGCTTCAACGGATAGGCTTTTCCAAGTCCCTCAGCAGAAAGAACGAATGACATCAGATTGCGTCCGCGAAGCCAGATCTCATCCGGCGGAAGAACAGATAGCCAAGCGTCATGACGACCGCTGCAATGAGAAGATGAAGAGGGTAATGCAACAGATCCAGTTTTTCTGGCCACAACAGCAGCGCACGCGAAGACTCGATGGCGTAGCTCAAAGGATTGAACTGCATTACCTGCCTCAGGACCGGAGGAACGCTGGCCATCGGATAGAAGATCGGCGACAGAAACATCAATGCAATGTTGAACGTTCCAACAACCTGGTCAGTGTCGCGGAAGTACGCGCCCAAGGTGGCCAGGATCCAGCAGATTCCCAGCGTGATCATCATCAAGGGCAGCCAGACAAGGGGCAGCAGAAGCACTGCATATGGCAAGGCGCCCTTGATGCAGATGTAGAACACAACCCAAACCAGCAGCGCGATCATCGCGTGATAGGCGGCACTTCCCAGCGAAACCCCTGGAAGAATGGCGAGCGGGAAAACGGCCTTCTTCACCAGGTTGGAATGGGATCGCATCGAGGAGGCAGCCGATGCGAAAGATTCCGTGATGAACAGGTAAGGAATCTTCCCCAGGAACAGGATCAGGACATAGTCCCAAGGACTGGCGATCGACGGCCACCGCGGTTGAAAGATCAATCCAAACACAACGGTATAAATGCCGATCATCATCACCGGCTGGATGATTGCCCACAACATCCCGCCTGCCGTTGATTTGTAGCGCCGTTCAATATCACGCCGAACCATCTGGCTGTAGAGATAGTAGAGCTGTGAGTACCGTCCAGCTGCCGGAGAAGCCTGGGTGCTCACAGCGCCCTCTCCAAATCCACCTGCAGATCCCCCAGATCCTCCACCCCCACGCTCAGCCTTACCAGCGCATCGCTGATACCCAGCTGTTCCCGCCGCGCGACCGGAATCGAGGCATGCGTCATCACCGCCGGATGGTTCACCAGGCTCTCCACACCGCCCAGCGACTCGGCCAGGGTGAACAGCTCGGTCTTCTCGCAGAAGCGCTTGGCCGCCTCGAAACCGCCCTTGAGCACGATCGAGACGATGCCGCCGTAGCCGGCCATCTGCCTGCCCGCCAGCTCATGCTGCGGGTGCGACGGCAGGCCCGGGTAGATCACCTTCTCCACCGCGGGGTGCTTGTCCAGCCACTGGGCCAGGGCCAGTGCGTTGGCGCAGTGCGCCTTCATGCGCAGCGGCAGGGTCTTCAGGCCACGCAGGGCCAGGAAGCTGTCGAACGGGCCCTGCACGCCACCCACCGAGTTCTGCAGGAAGGCCATCTGCTCGGCCAGTTCGGCGTTGTCGCCGACCACGACCATGCCGCCGACCATGTCCGAGTGACCGTTGAGGTACTTGGTGGCCGAATGCAGGACCAGGTCCGCACCCAGCTCCAGCGGACGCTGCAGCATCGGCGAGGCGAAGGTGTTGTCGACCACCACGATCAGGCCATGGCGCTTGGCGATGGCGGCCACCGCGGCGATGTCGACGATCTTCAGCATCGGATTGGTCGGGGTCTCGATCCACACCATCTTCGTCTTCGGCGTGATCGAGGCTTCGAATGCCGCCAGATCGGTCAGGTCGACGAAGCTGAAATCCAGCCCGGCGGTGCGGCGACGCACGCGCTCGAACAGGCGGAAGCTGCCGCCATAGATATCGTCCATCGCCACCACGTGGCTGCCGGCATCCAGCAGTTCAATCACGGTCGAGCTGGCCGCCATGCCCGAGGCGAAGGCAAAGCCACGTGTACCGCCTTCCAGCGACGCCACGCAACGCTCATAGGCGAAGCGGGTCGGGTTGTGGGTACGCGAGTACTCGAAGCCCTGGTGCTCGCCCGGGCTGGACTGCGCATAGGTCGAGGTGGCGTAGATCGGCGGCATCACCGCGCCGGTGCTGGGGTCGGGCGATTGGCCGCCGTGGATGGCCAGCGTGGCCAGGGCCAGGGCGCGATCCTGGGAAGTAGCGTTGGACATGTTCTTTCCTGAGGGGCGCCGACACGCGGCGCCATCGAAGGTGCGGAAGTCTACCAGCGCGGCCTTAACGACCTTTGACGCGGATAAACCGGGATTCAGCAGCGAACGTCTGCGATCAACGGCTTACTGCACGCGACGGCGCAGATAGTTCAGCAGGTCGATACGGGTGATCAGGCCCAGGAAAGCGTTGCCGTCCATCACGATCGCCACCTGGCCGCGGTCGAACACCGGCAGCAGCGCCTCGATCGGTGACTTCACGTCCAGCCGGTCCAGCTTGCTGACCATCGCCGTGGCGACGGTGTCGCGGAAGCGCGCTTCGTCACCATAGACGTGCAGCAGCACGTCGCTTTCGTCGACGATGCCGACCAGCTGGTCACCGTCCATCACCGGCAGCTGCGACACGTCGTACAGCTTCATGCGCTGGTAGGCGGTGGTGAGCAGGTCGTTCGGGCCGATCACCACGGTGTCGCGCTGGCCGTACGGGCGCAGGATCAGGTCGCGCAGGTCACCGTGCTGCGGGCGCTCCAGGAAGCCGTTGTCCAGCATCCAGTAGTCGTTGTACATCTTCGACAGGTACTTGTTGCCGGTATCGCAGACCAGTACCAGCACCTTCTTCGGCGTGGTCTGCTCCTTGCAGTACTTCAGCGCAGCGGCCAGCAGGGTGCCGGTGGACGAGCCACCGAGGATGCCTTCCTTGCCCAACAGCTCGCGCGCGGTGTGGAAGCTCTCGGCATCGCTGATGGCGTAAGCCTTCTTGACGCGGCTGAAGTCGGAGATCGACGGTAGGAAGTCCTCGCCGATGCCCTCCACCAGCCAGCTGCCCGACTTGTCGTTGAGCACGCCGTCATTGATGTATTCGGCCAGGATCGAGCCGACCGGATCGGCCAGCACCAGCTCGGTCTTCGGCGACAGCTTGGCGAAGGCACGCGACAGGCCGGTCATGGTGCCGGAGCTGCCGCAGCCGAACACGATGGCGTCGAGGTCGCCGCCCATCTGCTCCAGGATCTCCGGGCCGGTACCGAATTCATGCGCGGCCGGGTTGTCCGGGTTGCCGAACTGGTTGATGAAGTAGGCGCCCGGGGTCTGCTCGGCGATGGTCTTGGCCAGGTCCTGGTAGTACTCCGGATGGCCCTTGGCCACGTCCGAGCGGGTCAGGCGGACTTCGGCGCCCATCGCCTTCAGGTTGAAGATCTTCTCGCGGCTCATCTTGTCGGGAACGACCAGGATCAGCTTGTAACCCTTCTGCTGCGCGACCAAAGCCAGGCCCAGCCCGGTGTTGCCGGCGGTACCCTCGACCAGGGTCGCACCCGGCTTCAGGTCGCCGCGCTGCTCCGCCGCCTCGATCATCGACAGGCCGATGCGATCCTTGATCGATCCACCCGGGTTGGCGCTTTCGAGCTTCAGGTAGAGCTCGCAGACGCCGGTGTCCAGGCGCTGGGCCTTGACGATCGGGGTCTGGCCGATGAGTTCGAGGACGGAAGAATGAATGGGCATTCGGAGGACTTTCGGTTCGCGCCGCAGGGGGCCGGACCGATGATTATCCGTCGGATGGCGATGAATGTCAGGTCGGCGCGGAGACGGGCCGCAAGCCCGCAGAAAGAGATGCGGACGGCCCCGGATCGACGAGGAGACCGGTACCGCCCGCATCGGTGAGTTGTGCCTGCAGGCCAAGGCACCACCGCCTGTGGTGCCTTGGCGCGGCCGCCTCATCGGCGGTGCCGCGATGCCGGGGCAGGAGCGCCCGGCGGGGCCATCGATGGCCGGGTCACGCCGTTCCGGGCGTGACGGGGTGCGTCAAAGCGTGGGGGACGTCGTTGGGAGCGGTGTTTCGTACATTCGCAGAAGTCGTTGCTTGGCCAGCAGCTTCTCGCGCTTCATGCGACCCAGGGTGACATCATCGATCGGGAGTACACCCAACTCCGCGTCCATGCACTTCTTGTTCAACTTGCGGTGCTGGTCATGGAGCGCCCTGAACTCCGGATCACGCGCGCGACGTGCGTCGATCTCGCTCTGGGGCTGATCTTCAAACATGATGGACCTCCTTCGACAGATACACGAACGCCCCGGCCGCAAGGCACGGGGCGTTGTTCATGGAGGAGCGCCGGTCGATGGCCACCTGGACGCCTGCAACGACCTGCGGCACTGGCCTGCGCACGTCGATCTGCTGCGGTTCGCGCCCTGCTTGCATCGGCCCGGCCCTCCCATCGTCCGGTCCGCGGCATTGCGTCCCGGACGATTGACCCTACGCCTGCTCAAGGCGGGGTACAAGACCCCTGCGGCAAAAAGACCGAACCCCGCCGGGGCGGGGTTCAGGCTGAATGCTCATCACAACGAAAAACAAACAATATCAAGCAATTACGGGGCGATGATGACCTCGGCTGAACGTGCCTGGGTGGAGGCCGCCTTCTTGCCGGCAAGCTGGATCCGGTTGCTCGCGACACCCGCCGCAACCAGGGCATCGCGCAAGGCCTCGGCACGCTTCTGGCCTACGCCGTTGGCACTGTCGTAAGCCTCGATGCGCAGGCGGCCCTTCTTGCCGATGTTCAGGTATTCGGCCAACGCCTTGGCCTGGTTACGGGCGCCGCCGGACAGGCTGGAGGCGCCAGCGGCAAACGCATCGCCACGGAAGGTGAAGACCTCGCCGCGGCCATCGAACTTCGAGCCCGGCAGCTTCTGACCGGACACCAGCTCGGCTTCCTCGCGGGCCAGCTTGGCGGCGTTCTGCTGGGCGGCGCTGAGGCGCTGCTGCTGCTTGCCGGCGACGCTGGTCAGGGCGTTCTCGGCGTCCTGGCGGGCCAGGGTCTCGGCCTCGGCGGCCTGGCGCAGGCGTTCAGCCTCCTCGGCCTGCATCTGTGCCTGCATGCGCAGCTGTTCGGCCTCCTGGCGGGCACGCGCGGCATCGCGGCGGCTGGCCTCGATCAGCAGGTCGCTGCGGGTCCGCTCCAGGCGGTCGACCTCGCGGGCGGCCAGCGCGGTACGCACGGCCGTCTCGGCGATCTCCACCCGGCGCTCGGCCAGGTAGGTGGCCAGCTCCTGGTCGCGGCGCTTGGCCTTGTCCAGGGTGGCGATGGCCTGCTGGGCCTGCATGCGCTCGAAGGCGCCCAGCTCAGCGGTATCCGGGTTGGCCTGGATGGCCATCAGGCGCTGGCTCAGCTGCGCCACCATCGGGTTGTCGGCGGCCACGGCCAGGGTCGGCAGCGCCAGCAGCGCGGCCAGGGTTGCGGCAGTCATCGGCTTCACCGGCGATCCTCCCCGGTCGACAGCTGGCGTTGCAGCTGGTTGACCTCGTTGCGGCGCAGCTGCAGCTGCGCGGTCACGGTGGCTTCCTCGCTGCGCACGCGGGCCAGGTCGGCATCGGCGGCGGCACGCAGGGCCATGGCTGGGGCATTCTTGCGCTCGCGGCGGTCGCCGGCGGCGCGCTGGGCCTGCTCCAGCCCCTGCCGGGCCAGCCCGATCAGGTCCGGGGCGTACTGGTCGGCATCGGCCTGGGTGGCCTTGTCGACCGCCTGCCGGGCCTGGGCCAGTTCCATCGCGCCATCCTGCGCCCAGGCGGGGGCAGACAGTGCGAATGCAAACGCCATCACATACAGGCTGTGGCGCATTCGTGCGAAGCTAAGTCGTTTCATTGGGGAGGCCGTACCGGTTGTCGGTTCACGGCCATTGTCGTCAAGCCGACACCGTGCTGGCAACGGGCGTCGGCCGTTTCGTTGGGGAAAATTCGCAATGGATATCGGCTACTTCCTGAAGCTGATGACCGAAAAGAACGCTTCGGACATGTTTCTGACCACCGGGGCACCGGTCTACATCAAGATCGAGGGGAAGCTCTATCCGCTGGGCAACACCGGCCTGCCGCCGGGCATGGTCAAGAAGATCGCCTACTCGCTGATGGACGAAGGCCAGGTGCCGCAGTTCGAGCGCGAGCTGGAACTCAACATGGCCATCGCCCTGCCCGATGCCGGTCGCTTCCGCGTCAATGTGTTCAAGCAGCGCGGCGAAGTGGGCATGGTCATCCGTGCCATCCGCAGCCGGATTCCGAGCATCGAGGAGCTGAACCTGCCGCAGGTGCTGAAGGACGTCATCATGACCCCGCGCGGGCTGGTACTGGTGGTGGGGTCCACCGGTTCCGGCAAGTCCACCTCGCTGGCGTCGATGATCGACCACCGCAACAGCACCACCACCGGTCACATCCTCACCATCGAAGACCCGATCGAGTACCTGCACAAGCACAAGATGTCGATCGTCAACCAGCGCGAGGTCGGGCTGGATACCCATGCCTTCCACAACGCGCTGAAGAACGCGATGCGTGAAGCGCCGGACGTGATCCTGATCGGTGAAATCCTGGATGCGGAGACGATGGAGGCGGCGATCGCCTTTGCCGAAACCGGCCACCTGTGCCTGGCCACCCTGCACTCCAACAACGCCGACCAGACCATCGAGCGCATCCTCAACTTCTTCCCGGAAAGCGCGCACAAGAACGTGCTGATGAACCTGGCGCTGAACCTGCGTGCGGTGATCAGCCAGCGCCTGGTGAAGAACAAGGAAGGCCGTCGCCTGCCGGCCACCGAAGTGCTGCTCAACACGCCGATGATCCGCGACCTGCTGCGTCGCGGCCAGGTGCACGAGATCAAGGCGGCGATGGAAGCATCGCTGGAAGAGGGCATGGAGAGTTTCGACCAGTGCCTGTTCCGGCTGGCCAAGGCCGGCACCATCGAGCAGGAGGAAGCGCTGCGCGCGGCCGACTCGCGCGATGGCCTGGCGCTGAAGTTCCGCCTGTCCGAAGGCAGCAGCGGCGAGCATGACCCGTACGCGGATTTCTCGGCCGGCGCACCCAGCATCACCCACGGCTTCTGACCGCACGAAAAAGGGGACGCAGGGGATTAAGTCGTATATGCACTTACGACTTGATCCCCTCCGTCCCCTTTTCCTGAAGAATTCAGGGGCCGTCTCATCCAATGAGACCCCTCATCCGTAGGTTTCCTCAATGGAAACCATCCGCAAGCTGGCCATTCTGGCCGATGCCGCCAAATACGACGCCTCCTGCGCCTCCAGCGGCTCGGGCAAGCGCGATTCGCGCGCCAGCGGCGGTATCGGCAGCACCGAGGGCATGGGCATCTGCCACAGCTATACGCCCGATGGCCGCTGCGTATCGCTGCTGAAGATCCTGCTGACCAACTTCTGCGTCTACGACTGCGCCTATTGCGTCAATCGCGTGTCCAGCAATGTGCCACGCGCGCGCTTCAGCGTGGACGAGGTGGTCACGCTCACCCTGGACTTCTACAAGCGCAACTACATCGAGGGCCTGTTCCTCTCCAGCGGCATCATCCGCAATGCGGACTACACCATGGAGCAGATGGTGGAGGTGGCCCGGCAACTGCGCGAAGAACACCGCTACGCCGGCTACATCCACCTCAAGACCATTCCCGAGGCCTCGCCGGAACTGCTGGCCAGCGCCGGGCGTTACGCCGACCGCCTGTCGATCAACGTCGAACTGCCGACCGAAGCCGGGCTGAGCGCCTTGGCGCCGGAGAAGACGGTGCATTCGATACGCGGCGCGATGGGCGAACTGCGTTGGCGCATCGAGGAAGCCAAGGAGGCGCGCAAGGCCCCCGCAGCGGTGGCGCCGACGGCCAGCCGCAGCGCACGCCCGCGCCCTCCCCGTTTCGCCCCGGCCGGGCAGAGCACGCAGATGATCGTCGGCGCGGATGGGGCCAACGACCAGCAGATCCTGGCCAGCGCCGACAGCCTGTACGGCAGTTACCGGATGCGCCGGGTCTACTACTCCGCGTTCAGCCCGATTCCCGATGCCAGCCGGCAGCTGCCGCTGCAGCCCCCACCCCTGCAACGCGAGCACCGGCTGTACCAGGCCGACTGGCTGTTGCGCTTCTATGGCTACGGCGTGGACGAGATCACCGACACCACCCAGGGCGGAATGCTCGATCTGGATATCGACCCGAAGATGGCCTGGGCGATCCGCCATCCCGAACGCTTCCCGGTCGATCTGAACCGTGCACCGAAGGAAATGCTGCTGCGGGTGCCCGGCCTGGGCGTGCGCAATGCAGACCGGGTGCTGATGGCGCGCCGGCACGGGCGCCTGCGCGTGGCGGACATCGCCCGCCTGAAGGCGCCGATGAGCAAACTGCTACCGTTCGTGCTGTTGGCCGACCATCACCCGCGCAAGGCACTGGATGACCCGGCCGCGCTGCGAGCACAACTGGCCCCGCCGCCGCGCCAGGGATCACTGTTCGATGCACCGCCGGCAGCCTGACGCGCCGCGCTGGTCGCAGCGGGTGGATCCGCCGTGGTCGCTGCAGGCCTGGCGCGACGGCGCGCGTGATGCGCTGCTGCGGGGCGTGCGGCCCGAGCAATTGGACTGGCTCGAAGGCGGCGAGGCTTCGCTGCTGGATGCGCCGCCGGTGCAGCAGGCACCGGTGGCGGCACAGGCAAGCGTTCCCGGCGTCCCGCGCGAATTCCTGGAACTGGCCGACACCTGCCTGTGCCATGGCGAACCGCAGCGCCTGTCACTGCTGTACCGGCTGCTGTGGCGGATCACCCATGGCGAACGCGCGGTGCTGACCAATCCCGCCGATGCCGATGTGCTGCGTGCGATGACATTGGCCCAGGCCGTCCGCCGTGACACGCACAAGATGAAGGCATTCGTGCGCTTCCGCGAGGTGCCTGGCCAACCTGATGCGTTCATCGCCTGGTTCGAGCCACAGCACCACATCGTCGACCGGGTTGCGCCGTTCTTCGCACGCCGCTTCACCGGCATGCGCTGGGCGATCCTCACTCCTTCGCGCAGCGTGGCGTGGGATGGACAGGCGCTGACCTTCGGCCCCGGCGCACGCCGCGAGGACGCCCCGGCCGAGGATGCGCGCGAGGCCCTGTGGCAGACCTATTACGCCAGCATCTTCAATCCGGCCCGGCTCAACACCCGGATGATGATGCAGGAGATGCCGGCCAGATACTGGCGCCACCTGCCCGAGGCGCAGCTGCTGCCGCGCCTGGTGCGCGATGCGGGCGATCGCGTGCAGGAAATGCATGACCGGCCCGCGCAGGCACCCCAGCGCAGGATTCCCATGCGTGGGGACGCTGCGGCAGCGCGCCCAGATACCGCCAGCCTGCAGACGCTGCGACGGCAGGCCAGCGCCTGCCGCCAGTGCCCGCTGTGGGAGACCGCCACACAGACGGTGTTCGGCCAGGGGCCGGCCGATGCGCGGGTGATGGTGATCGGCGAGCAGCCTGGCGATACCGAGGATCTGCGCGGCCAGCCGTTCGCCGGCCCTGCCGGCCAGTTGCTGGACCGCGCATTGGCCGAGCTGGGAATCGATCGCGCCACGCTGTACCTGACCAACGCGGTGAAGCACTTCCACCATGAGCGGCGCGGCAAGGTAAGGCTGCACAAGCGGCCGGAAAGCCGCCACATCCAGGCCTGCCGGCCGTGGCTGATGGGCGAGATTGCGCGCGTGCGGCCGCAGCTCATCGTCTGCCTGGGCGCAACCGCGGCAGCCTCGGTATTTGGCCGTGATTTCAATCTGTCGCGCGACCGTGGACGCTGGCACACGCTGGAGGAAGGCACCCGCGGCTACGCCACCGTGCACCCGGCGTGGGTGCTGCGGCAAGGCGATGGCGCGCGCCGCGAACGGGCCTATGCACTGTTCCGCGATGATCTCGCGCAACTGCTGCAAAAAGGGGACGGAGGGGATTAAGTCGTGAATGCACTTGCGACCTGATCCCCTCCGTCCCTCTACTTTCAGGCTGCGTCGGGCTGGTTTTCCGGGCGCGCGCGGTCGAAGGCGTCCAGCGCCTGACAGGCGGCCTCGATGCGGCGAAGGGTCGGGTACGGCGCAAGGTCCAGGCCGAAACGATGGGCGTTGTACAGCTGCGGCAGCAGGCAGAGGTCGGCCAGCCCGGGGCGGTCACCGTGGCAGAAGGTGCCGGTGTCACGGCTGTTGGCCAGCATCGCCTCCATTGCCGCGAAGCCCTCGGCCATCCAGTGCAGGGTCCACTGCATACGGGCGTCGGCCGGCAGCTGCAGGTCGCGCTCCAGGTACTGCATCACCCGCAGGTTGTTGATCGGGTGGATGTCGCAGGCCACCAGCTGGGCCAGTGCCCGCACCCGCGCACGGCCGGCGGCATCGGCCGGCAGCAGCGGCACCTGCGGGAAGCGCTCGTCCAGGTACTCGACGATCGCCAGCGACTGCGTCAGCGCATGCCCTTCGTGCAGCAGCGTCGGCACCAGCTGCTGCGGATTGAGCCTGCGATAGGCGTCCAGGTGTTGTTCGCCGCCGTCGCGCACCAGATGCACCGGCCGCGCCTCCCAGGCCAGGCCCTTCAGCTCCAGACCGATGCGCACGCGGTAGGCGGCGCTGGATCGCCAGTAGGTGTACAGCACGATGCCGTCGTCGACCGGAATCTCCATGGCCGCCTCCATGCTCAGGGCTTGGCGGCCTGTTCGATGCGCTGCTCGATCGCACCGAAGATGCTGTTACCGGCGGCATCGAGCATCTCGATGCGGACCACGTCGCCGAACGACATGAACGGCGTGCTCGGCTTGCCGTCGCGCAGGGTTTCGACCACGCGCTGCTCGGCGAAGCACGAGGCACCCTTGCTGGTGTCTTCATTGGCGATGGTGCCCGAGCCGACGATGGTGCCGGCGCCCAACGGACGGGTCTTGGCCGCATGCGCGACCAACTGGGCGAAATTGAACTGCATGTCCACGCCCGCTTCCGGTGCACCGAACCACTTGCCGTTGATGTGGGTCAGCAGCGGCAGGTGCACCTTGCTGTCCTGCCACGCAACGCCCAATTCGTCGGGGGTGACGAACACCGGCGACAGCGCCGAGCGCGGCTTGGACTGCAGGAAGCCGAAGCCCTTGGCCAGCTCGCCCGGAATCAGGTTGCGCAGCGACACATCGTTGACCAGGCCGACCAGCTGGATGTGGCCCGCCGCCTGTTCCGGGGTGGCCGCCATCGGCACGTCGTCGGTGATCACCACGATCTCCGCTTCCAGGTCGATACCGTACTCCTCGCTGACCACCTTGACCGCATCGCGCGGGCCGTAGAAGCCGGCGCTGGTGGCCTGGTACATCAGCGGATCGGTGTAGAAGCTCTCCGGCACCTCGGCGCCACGGGCGCGGCGCACGCGCTCGACGTGCGGCAGGTAGGCACTGCCGTCGACGAATTCATAGGCGCGCGGCATCGGCGCGGCCAGGGCCTGCGGGTCGAGGTCGAACACACCGTCGGCGTCGCCGGCATTGAGCGATTCGTACAGGGCGTTCAGGCGCGGCGCGATATGGCTCCAGTCTTCCAGGGCCTGCTGCAGGGTGGCGGCAATGCCGGTGGCGCGCACGCCGTGGCGCAGGTCACGCGAGACGACGATCAGGGTGCCGTCGCGGCCGCCTTCCTTCAAAGAACCAAGCTTCATGGGTGGGTGTCCGGAGTCGAGAGCAAACAAGTTTCAAGTGTAATCAAATCTGCGGCGACGCCAAGCTGCAGCGCGGCATCGGCCCACCCTACCGTAGTGGGGGGTTCGGCAGGGCTTGCAGCCCTGCACCTGCTTCAAGCCAAGGCAACAGCAACAGCGGGCATTCCGTGGGATGGCGGGGCACTGTGGGTTTGCGGGGACGCCGTAAACCCGTCCATGGGGGCTTGGTCGCGGCATCCATGCCGCTCACACCCCGCAAACCCAAAGTACCCCGCCTTCGACAGTAGGCCGGTGGCCAGTAGATCCACGCCATGCGTGGATGAAATCTGTCAGATATCGAATGAAATTCCGGGGTCAGATCCGTTCTCCTGCGGAGAACGGATCTGACCCCATGCCATTCCGACAGATCGCAGGAAACTGTCGAAGGCGGGGTGGGTCCGGTGGCAGGGGCGTGAGCCGCATGGGCCCGAGGCATGCCTCGGGCGGGTTGGGCAGGACGCCCAACCCCGGTCTTGCCGTGTGCGCAGGACTGCGCACACGAGCAAGCGGCGACCGAGCTTACATGGACGTACTTGCAGCGCCCCCTGCCACCGGACCCACCCCGCCTCCCACAGGAACCCGGCCTTTGACGTTGCTTCAGCCTCTGCGGGTGCAGGGCGCAGCCCTGCAGAGAGAACCCCTACCTGAACAGGTCTTTTTGCGTGAAGTCTCAAACATCGTTTAGACTTGCGCGGTCTGCAGCGGCCGTCCGTTTCCCTCCGGGATCGCCGGCGACCTGGGTCCGCCCTCTTCGCCCGCCCCCACTCCGACGCCGTTCGTCACGCATTCCAGCCTGCGCTTCGTGCCGGCTGCACCCAATTCTCGCAGCGCGGTTCACGGGAACGCTCCGAGTCAGCCGATCAGTTTGATCTGCCCCCGTCTGTCCGTTCGGACAGGCGTTTCTTGTACTTGGAGCAAACTCAATGTCTTTTGAATCGCTGGGCCTGGCGCCCTTCCTGCTGCGTGCGCTTGCCGAGCAGGGCTACGAAAACCCGACCCCGATCCAGCAGCAGGCGATCCCGCTGGCACTGGCCGGTCGTGACCTGCTGGCCGGCGCACAGACCGGCACCGGCAAGACCGCCGCCTTCGGCCTGCCGCTGCTGCAGCACCTGGGCACCGCCTCGCAGGAAGTGCGCAGCGGCCCGCGCAAGCCGCGCGCGCTGATCCTGGCCCCGACCCGCGAACTGGCCACCCAGGTGCACGACAGCCTGCGCGGCTACAGCAAGTACCTGCGCATTCCCAGCGCCTGTATCTACGGCGGCGTCGGCATGGGCAACCAGCTGGACATCCTGCGCCGTGGCGTGGACCTGCTGGTGGCCTGCCCGGGCCGCCTGATCGACCACCTGGAGCGTCGCAGCATCGACCTGTCCGGCATTGAACTGCTGGTGCTGGACGAAGCCGACCGCATGCTCGACATGGGCTTCCTGCCGTCGATCAAGCGCATCCTGGCCAAGCTGCCGAAGCAGAACCGGCAGACCCTGCTGTTCTCGGCCACCTTCGAGGACAACATCCGCCAGCTGGCGCTGGAGTTCATGCGCAACCCGGAACAGATCCAGGTGACGCCGAAGAACACCGTGGCCGAAACCATCACCCACCGCGTGCACCCGGTCGATGCCGGTCGCAAGCGCGACCTGCTGCTGCACCTGCTGGCGCAGGACAGCCGCGAGCAGACCCTGGTGTTCGCCCGCACCAAGCACGGCAGCGACAAGCTGGCCTCGTTCCTGGAAAAGTCGGGCATCAAGACCGCGGCGATCCACGGCAACAAGAGCCAGGGGCAGCGCCTGCGTGCACTGGGTGACTTCAAGGCCGGCCGCGTGACCGTGCTGGTGGCGACCGATATCGCTGCGCGCGGCATTGACATCAACGAGCTGCCGAAGGTGATCAACTTCGACCTGCCGATGGTGGCCGAGGACTACGTGCACCGCATCGGCCGTACCGGCCGCAACGGCGCGACCGGCCAGGCGATTTCGCTGGTGGCACAGGATGAAGTGAAGCTGCTGCGTGCGATCGTGCGCCTGCTGGGCCGCGACATGGACATCCGCGATGTACCGGGCTTTGAGCTGCAGGTGCCGATCCGCTGGGGCAACAGTGCGCCGGGCAAGGCCGAGCACGATACCGGCGAGCGCGCACCGCGCAAGAGCCATGCGCGCCGTCCGCACGGTGATGCGCCGCGCCACGCGCACGCAGGCCCGAAGAAGGCCGGCGGTGGCCGCCGCGAAGGCGGTGGCAATGGCCAGCAGCGTGCAGGCGCCGGCCAGGGCCAGCGCCGTGGCGGTGGTGGCAATGGTGGCGGCCGTGGTCGTGGCCAGGGTGGCGGCGGTGGTCGCGCTGGCTGATCCCAGCTGACATCGAGGGTGCTTCCCGCTGCGCGGGGGCTATCGAGGGACGGCGCTGACGCGCCGTCCTTTTTTGTTGCGGGCTACCGGGTGATAAAGCACGCGGTGGCAGTACCGAGGGCGAATGGGCATGGGGGCAGCGCAGAACACGCTGTAAATACGTCCATGTAAGCTCGATGGCGCCATCCATGGCGCCAACGGTTCTGCGCTGCCCCCATGCCCATCCGCTTCAAGCATTGCCTGCGCCTTCTTCTCCCGCCGGGTAGCCGGGAGAAGAAAGATCAAATTCAAATTCAAATTCAAATTCAAACTCAAATTCAAAGGCAAAAGCCGAAGTCGCAATTCCTGGCTTTGCTTTTGCTTTTGCTTTTGTATTTGCCCTTGCTCCCGCCTTGGGGTCTGATGCGTCCGCGCCCGCAGGAAACTGTCATGGGAGGCAGGGGGCCTCAGCCAGGACCGTTGGCGCCAAGGATGGCGCCATCGAGCCCCCATGGATGGGTTTACGGCGTGTCCTGGCTGAGGCCCCCTGCCTCCCAAGCACAACAGAAACTCGGCGCCAAACACCTCAACCCCGCGCTTTCGCCGGATTCACCAGATTCCCGAAGAAGATCGCGTTGATCAGCAGTCGGTCCGTTCCGTGCCAGTACTTGCGGTGTGCCGGGTCATCGGCAAACAGCACCACGTTGCCCTGCCCCTGCGCCGACACCAGCAGCCATGCACTGCCTGCCACCCGCGTGCGGTTACGCTCGGACAGGTAGCCGTTCACCCGCGGCGGCGTGTCGATGCGCACCACCGTGGAGAACGGGTTCGCGCTCGGCTGCAGCGTCCCCGTGTTCTCCTTGTTGATCGCCAGCTGCCGGCGCGGCACGCCGAATGCCAGCGGATGGCTGGTATCCACGTCGGCACTGAGAATGTTGCCGCTGACCCGCTCGATCGCGGCAATGTCGCGCTGATCGCCGAACGCACGGCGGCTTTCGTCAGCAGCGTCTTCTTCCTTGCCGAGCTTTTCGCCGTCGGCCAGCTTCTGCTCGATCGCCCACTTCGAGGCACTGCCGTAGGTCACCAGTGAACCTCCGGCCTGCACCCAGCGCTTCAGTGCAGCCACCGCCGTGGCATCGACGCCCGTGTAGGTGCCACCGGACAGCACGATCGTGGTGTAGCGGTCCAGCGGTACCTTGCCCAGCTGCTGCGGATCCAGCTTGCTGGCTGGCAACTGCAGCTGCTGGTCGAGCAGGAACCACGCCGATCCGATTTCGGTGGCGGCCACGCCCTCGCCCATCACCAGTGCCACCGCAGGCTTGCGCAGCGCCTTGACGCCGTCACTGCCGAGGTCGATGCCTTCGCGGCTCCGGCCGCTGGACAGCGCGTGGACCTGTACGCCCGCCTCGCGCGCGGCCGATGTCACTGTCTCGAGCAGCGCCGCGCCCTGCAGCGATTGCCCGGCAACCGGAATGACCAGGCTGCCGGCGGCGAAGCTGATGTCGCCCTGCGCGGTCGCGGTGGTGAACGGCTGGAATGCCGCGCGTGCATTCACGCCCTTGCCCTGCAGCGCGGCCAGCACGCGCCCGGCGTTGTAGTTGCGCCAGTCGATGGCGTAGGCGAATCCGGCCTCGCCGCCCAGTACCGCGCCCTGCTCCACCGGCAGCGCGGCCACGCGTGCGCCGCCTTCGATACGGCTGCGGCTGCCCGCAAAGGCCACGCCGTAGGCCGGTGCGATCGCATAGCTGGTGCTGCCGTAGAACACATCACCCTTGATCGGCGGCGTCTCGGCAAAGATCGAATGCACCAGGCGGAACTGCGCCTGCTGCACCGGCATCACGTAGGCGCTGCCGGCATCGAAGCGCTGCCCATCGACAGTGACTGCACGGTCCAGTGCGCGCACCTCGATCCGGTGCAGCAGCAGCAGTTCCAGCAGGCGACGGGTCAGGGCCGGGTCATGCGCATCGCCGAACACGAAGCTCTTCACCGGCTGCTGCGCAGCCTGCTTCAGCGCGCTCTGGAAGAACTGCTTCTGCAGGTCGAACAGGCCGCTGCGCTCGGCCACTGCGCCACGCACCGTGCCCAGCCCGGTGGCGACCTGGTTGCGGATGGTGAACGGGAACGTCAGCAGGCCATTCACCGATTCCTGCACGCGGCCGCGCGAGCTGGCCTGCTCGACGGTAACGCCGACAGCGCCATGGAAGTCCGGATAGGTGGAACCGTACACCGGCGAGAAGTTGTCGAAATTCTCGCCGGTGTAGTACAGCGACCCCAGCGCATCCAGCGCCTGCGCGTGGTACTTGGCGAGGGTCTTGTTGAATTCATACGACGCCGCCGGAATCAGCGGGCTGTGCATGCTCTTCGGCGAGGGCTCGAAGTAGTAGGTGCTGTCCTTGCCCATTTCGTGGAAGTCGATCTGCACGTTCGGGTACCACTGGTGGAACACCTCCACCTTCGGCCGTGAGTCCTGCTGGGTCAGGGCCAGCCAGTCGCGGTTGAGATCGGTGAAGTAGTGATTGGTACGACCCTGCGGGAACGGCTCGACGTGTTCCTTGTCGGCGGGGTCGGCAGAAGCTGGGTCGGACGCCCAGGCGTTGTGCCAGTTGGCAGCACGGTCACGACCATCCGGATTCTGCGCCGGATCGAACAGCACCACCGCCTGCTGCAGCCATTGCTGGGTTTCTGCGCTGCGGTTGGCCACCAGGTAGTACGCCGTCAGCATCGCTGCCTCGGCACTGGAGGTCTCGTTGCCGTGGACGCTGTTGCCCAGCCACACCACCACCGGGCTGTCACCGGCGGCGCTGCGCGGCTGCGCCGGATCGGCCAGGGTCGCGTGCTGCTGGCGGATCTGTTCCAGCCGCGCATGATTACCTGCAGCGGTGACGGTGGCGATCAACAGCGGGCGGCCTTCATAGCTGCGGCCGATCTCGCGCACGCTGATCTTGTCCGAGCGTTTCGCCAGTTCCTGGAAGTATGCCACCAGCTGGTCGTGCCGGGTGTAACGGCTGCCGATCGGGTAGCCGAGGAACTGCTCCGGCGTCGGCACCGCTGCATCGAACGCCGCCGCGTTGGTGACCTGCGGAAAGAAGTACGCGCTCTGTGCCTGCGCCGGCTGCGGCGAGGACAGTGCGGTGGCGGCGGCAAGCAGCAACGGAAGAACGGCACGGCGATGCAAGGACACGGTGACTCCCCTGGAACACAACGGCAGACGATCGCGCGGCCGGTCCCCTCAGGTGACCGGCCGCGGCGGATGGATCAGAAGCGGTAATCGAAGCCCAGCGTGAAGTAGCGGCCACGCAGGTCGTACTGGCTGAAGTCGTACGGCGCGCGGATGCCCGGGAACGAGGCGTCGTACGGCGGCGTCTTGTCGGCCAGGTTCTGCACCTTGGCATACACGGTCAGCTTGTCGATGCCGGTGTAGGCCAGGTACAGGTCGTACTGGCTGTAGCTGCCGACGCGCTGCTGCACGGCTTTGGCGGCGGTGCTGGCCTCCTGGCGGTAGCTGCTGGTGTAGTACCAGGTCACGGCTGCGTTGAAATCACCGTACTTCCAGTCCAGCGTGGTGGTGGCCTTGTCCTTGGGCAGGGTCGCGCCCAGGTTGCTGCCGGCGTAGTCGACCAGCGGCCCACCGACCACGGTCGGGCGACGGTAGTCGCGCACGTGGGTGTAGGCCGAGGACACGGTGAAGTCACCCAGTGCCGCGGTCGGGATGCGCTGGCGCAGCTCGACATCGATGCCCGAGGTCTTCAGCTCGCTCAGGTTCTGGTAGCGGTTGTAGACCGCCTGCAGCTTGCCGCGCTCATCGCGCTGCACGGCGCCGGCCACGTTGTCGTTGACCAGGGTCTGGGTGTTGTTGGTGCCGACCAGGTTGTCCAGCTGGATGCGGTAGTAGTCCACGCTCAGGTTGGTGTTGGCCCACGGCGACAGCACCACACCGAAGTTGACGCTCCTGGTGCGCTCCGGCTTCAGTTCGTTGTTGCCGACGGTGAAGAAGGTGGGGTTCTGGCGCGAGCCCGGCACGTCCGGATCACGCGGGTCGACCACGCTGCCGTAGGCGATGCTGGTGCTGTTGGAGTTTTCCGACAGTGACGGTGCCCGGAAGCCCTTGGACGCCGAGGCGCGCACCAGCAGGACGTCGAGCGGCTGCCAGCGCAGGCCGATCTTCGGCGAGAACGCATCGCCGAAGTCGTCGTAATGGTCGGCACGCGCAGCGGCGGACAGCTCCAGCGTCGAGGCCAGCGGCACGTTCACTTCGGCGTAGGCGGCACTGACCTGGCGCTTGCCGTGTACTTCAGCAATGGCCGGGCGCACCTGCAGGCCGGCATCGATCTGCCACGGATTGTTGGAGTCGAGCTTTTCGCGGCGCCACTCGGCACCCGCAGCGAAGCCGATCTCGCCGGCCCAGGTATGGCCCAGGCTGCCGGAAATCTTCGCATCGATACCCTGCAGCTTGGATTCGGCCGGACGCAGCGTGGCGATGTTGATCGAATCGCGCACCGACTGCGGCGTGGCCGCCGGGTTGAGCAGGTTGTAGCTGCCCGTGGCCAGCGCGTCGGCCAGCGCCCAGCGGTTGGCGAAGCCACCGGACACGCTCTCGCGCTCGCTGCTGCGTGCACCGAACGCGGCCACTTCCCAGTCCCACGACGCGGTGGTGCCACGCAGGCCGAACACGCCGCGGTAGGCAGTGGAACGGTTGGTCTTGATCGTGCCGCCCAGGTCGAAGAAGGTGTACTCGATCGGGATCGCGCGGCCGTACGGGTTGTACGGATTGTTGGCCGGCAGCAGCGACGACACCGGCTCTGCCAGGCCGCTATTCGCGTTCAGTGCGAAGCGGCCGCTCTCCAGGGTGAAGAACGGGCTGCTGCCGAACCACGCGGCACTCTTGATCTGGCTGTACAGCACTTCGCCGAACGCTTCGACGTTGTCGTTCAGGCGGAAGGTACCGTTGGCGTAGGCCTGGTAGCGCTTGGTCGAGGGGATCAGCGTGGTGAACGGTGCCTGGTTGAAGCCGCAGGTGTCGCCGGCCAGGCCGTCGATCGGTGCGCTGGCGACGCGGGTGGTGCCGGTCGGGCAGTTACCGTTGGCATCGAGCATCGGCACCGAGACGCCGTTGACCAGGTAGCGCGCGCCCTTGGCCGACCAGCCGTTCCAGCGGCCACCCGGCTTGTCGGTGTAGATGCCGCTCCTGGTCAGGTTGCGCTCGTCCTGGTCCAGGCGCTCACGGTTGTACCCCTGCAGGCTGAAGAGGATGTTGTAGCCATCGGTGTCGAGATCACCGAGGCCGCCGACGAACTTCAGGTTCTGCTCGTGCAGGCCGCCCTGGTCGGCACCGCCGAAGCTGCCGCCGATCTCGGCGCCTTCGAAGTTCTGCCGGGTGATGATGTTGACCACGCCGGCCACGGCGTCGGAGCCGTACACCGCCGAGGCGCCGTCCTTGAGCACCTCAATGCGCTCGACCGCGACCAGCGGCAGCGCATTGAGATCGACGAAGGTGTCGGACAGACCGCCGGCCGGGAAGCCGTAGTTGGCCAGGCGACGGCCGTTGAGCAGCACCAGCGTGTTTTTCTGCGACAGGCCACGCAGGCCGATGCCCGCCGAGCCGGACGCCCAACCATTGTTGGTGGTTTCGTTGCTGGCGTTGCCGGTGTTGGCCGAGATCGAACGCAGTACATCGGCCACGGTGGCCTTGCCGGTCTGTTCCAACTGTTGGCGGCCGATCACCTGCACCGGGTTGGAGGCCTCGGTATCGGTGCGCTTGATGTTGGAACCGGTGACGCGCACGGCGGCCAGGGTACTGGCTTCGCCACTGGCATCGGCGGAGGTTTCGGCGGCGGCGGACAAAGGCGCGGCCAGAGCGACGGCCAGGGCCGCCACGAGCAGGGTGTGCTTGGGCATGACGATGTGGGGGAGGTGGAAAGGGCGACGTAGTTCCGCAGTAGTCCATGCCTGGCCGGGATCCGGCCAATAACATCTCTTCATACGGATATAAGAGAAACTATCATCTCTTCATCCGGATGGAAAGAGTTACTTCACGAAAGCCCAACATCCGCTCAGGATGGCCGGCCACCTGCGGCGTACAATCGCGCCATGGAAATCTTCAAAGTCTTCATGCTCGAGGCGGCGCACCGCCTCCCCAACGTGCCGCCGGGGCACAAGTGCGCGCGCCTGCATGGCCACTCGTTCCGGGTGGAACTGAAGGTCGAGGGCGAGCCGGGGGCGCAGACCGGCTGGATCATGGATTTCGGCGACGTGAAGGCGGCCTTCCAGCCGATCTACGACCGCCTGGACCATCACTACCTCAATGACATCCCCGGCCTGGAGAACCCGACCAGCGAGAACCTGGCGGTGTGGATCTGGAACGAACTCAAGCCCAGCCTGCCGGCGCTGAGCGAGATCACCGTGCACGAAACCTGCACCTCCGGCTGCCGCTACCGCGGCCCGACGGCCTGATCAACCCATTGATCTGAAAGGTGTTTCAAAGGCGCCTGGGGCGCCTTTGTTATTTTTGTTGCATTGCCGCATCAACGGCGTATGCTGCAATGCATCAAGCCACTCCCTGATGCCCCCATGGCCGCCGCCTTCAGCGATCGCTTCAGTGATGCCACCCGCCAGCTCGCAGCCGCAGCAACCCGCGCGAACCGGTTGGCGTTGGAGAACGCGGAAAGCATGTTCGGCGTGCAGCTGAAGGCGATGGAGCGCAACCTGACCGCGACCGGCGGCTGGTTGGGGGAACTGGCCCGTAGTGACGACACGGCCGGGATGCTCAACAAGGGCGCACAGCTGTGGCAGGACAACCTGCAGCGGCTGGGCCAGGCCCAGCAGGACGTGGTCGGTCTCGGCCTGCAGGCCGGCAAGGCCTGGTCCGAACTGGTGCAGGGCTACAACGAATCAAC
Organism: Stenotrophomonas sp. YJH_SMC_4; assembly: GCF_059371575.1. NCBI lineage: Bacteria > Pseudomonadati > Pseudomonadota > Gammaproteobacteria > Lysobacterales > Lysobacteraceae > Stenotrophomonas > Stenotrophomonas sp. YJH_SMC_4. The sequence continues at coordinate 119,007 of NZ_JCAFUR010000007.1, read as the reverse complement.
GGCGGACGCGAACAACCACTGACGCGACGCAACGCTCATTGCGTGGGTCCCTCCCCCCACGCAATCCGGACCCGGCAGATCCCTCCCTCTGCCGGGTCTTTTTTTTGCCTGGCGTCTGCATTGAAGAGCGCTTCCTCGTCTGGATTCGCCGCGAACTGAAGGGCCCCGCCGGGACAGGCAGGGGCCTGGGCAAATGTCCCCCGGCGCCGGCCGTTGGCCGTCACCTCCTCCTTTACTTTGCCCAAACCCCTGCCCGCCCCGACGAGGCTCGGCGTGCGGTGAGGAAAGCGCAGCACGCGCGGCCGCCTTTCAAGGAAGCGCCGACAAACTCCGAACGCCGGGCGGATGCCCTTGCGTACGAAGTAAAGGGGGAGGTGACGGCCAACGGCCGGCGCCGGAGGACATTCGTACGCAAGGGCATCCGCCCGGCGCCACGCAGAATGAATCCGCCACACGCGTGTCTTCGTCCCGATTCCCCGCGAACTGACGGGCCCCGCCGAGACAAGCAGGGGCCTGGGCAAATGTCCCCCGGCGCCGGCCGTTGGCCGTCCCCTCCTCCTTTACTTTGCCCAACCCCCTGCCCGCCCCGACGAGGCTCGGCTTGCGGTGGGTAAGGCTGCGAACAATCTGCCTTCAATGAGGCGCCGACGAACTCCGAACGCAGGGCGGATGCCCTTGCGTACGAAGTAAAGGGGGAGGTGACGGCCAACGGCCGGCGCCGGAGGACATTCGTACGCAAGGGCATCCGCCCGGCGCCACGCAGATTGAACCCGCCGCACGCGATGCAGGAACGGCTCAGCGCCCGCGAGCACCGTGCCAGTGCTGGTGCCACGCCTGGAACATCAGCACGTTCCACAGGTGCGTGTGCCACTTGCGTTCGCCACGCAGGAACGCTTCCCAGATGCCGCGCACGCGTGCCGCATCGAAGCAGCCCTGGTTGCGCAGCAGCTGCGGGTCCAGCAGTGCCTCCGCCCAGTCGCGCAGCGGGCCCGCCAACCAGCGCGCCATCGGCGGTCCGAAGCCGCGCTTGGGGCGATACACCAGCGGCTCGGGCAGGTAGCGCGCGAGCAGGTGCTTGAGGATCCGCTTGTGCTCCCCATCGTGGTACTTCAGGTGCTGCGGCAGGCGCCAGGCCAACCGCACCACCTCCATGTCCAGCAGCGGCGCGCGCGTCTCCACGCCCGCCGCCATGCCCGCACGATCGACCTTGGCGAGGATGCCCTCCGCCAGATCCATGCGGAAATCCAGCAGCTGGATGCGGGCCTCGGCCGGCAGCGCCGTGTCCTGCTGCTGGAAGATCGTCATCGGCTCGCGTGCACCCAGCACCACCTGCGCCGGCTGCCGCCAGCGCGTCACGCGCTGCAGGTAGTGACCTTCCACGTCGTTGGCGGCGACTTCCGCCACCAGTGCGCGCCAGCCGCCCAGGCGGCCGCGCTCGACATTCATGCGGTTGCCGCTGCGCCGCGCCAGATCACGCACCCAGTCCGGCAGGCCACCGCACAGGCGCGCATTGCGCAGCGCGCGGCCATAGCTGGGGTGGCCGAAGAACAGTTCATCGCCACCGTCGCCGGTGAGGGCCACCGGCTTGCGCGCGCCCAGCAGTTCACTGGCCAGCAGGGTCGGCAGCTGCGAGGCATCGGCGAACGGTTCGCACCAGACCTGCGGCAGCCGCTGCAGCAGATCCAGGCCCTGACGCGCATCCATGCGGTGCAGGTGGTGTTGCACGCCCAGATGCCGCGCGACCTGCGAGGCCCAATCGCTCTCGTCATGGCCGGGATCGTCGAAGCCAACCGTCCACGCTTCGATCGGAAGCGTCGACTGTGCCTGCATCATCGCCGTCACCAGCGAGGAATCGGTGCCGCCGGACAGGAACGCACCGCAGGCCAGCGGGGAATGCATGCGTGCGGCGATGGCCTTCTGCAACGCAGTTTCCAGCTGGTCGGTCGCCTGCTCCAGGCTCGGCGCCGGCAGCAGCGGTTCCTGCAGTGCGCTCTGCATCGCATCGCGTGCGCACCAGTAGCGTGAACCACCCTGTGCGGCCTGGCTGGAGCCGCCAGCCGCATGGTCATTCAGATCGATGCGCAGCATCGCGCCTGCCACCAGCTTGTGGATGCCACGGTAGATGGTGTGCGGTGCCGGCACGTAGTCATGGCGCAGCAGCAGGCTCAGCGCATCCTGGTCGATGCTCGGGGCGAAACCGGCAAAGGCCTGGAGTGCCTTCATTTCCGAGGCGAACAGGAACCGGCCCTGGTACCAGCCGTAGTACAGCGGCCGCTCGCCAACCGGGTCGCGGGCCAGCCACAGTTCGCGCGACTCGCGGTCCCATACGCTGAAACCGAACGCGCCCTCGATGCGGGAAAGCGCCCGTTCCACGCCCCATTCGATGATCGCCTGCAGCAGCAGCCGCGCATCGCTGCAGCTGCGTGGCAGATCGCGCAGCTGCGACTGCAGGTCGGCCCGGTTGTACAACCGGCCATCCAGGCACAGCACGTAACGGCCACAGTCCGAACTCAGGGGCTGCAACGGCGTATCGGTTGGCGCCCGGCAGTGGCCCAGCGCCAGGCCGGCCTCGGCATCGGTCCAGTAGCCGATGCGCCCCCGGCCGCGCTGCTGCAGGGCGCGCAGCATTGGCGCCAGCTGCTGCAGCAGGTGTTCGTCCTCGGCGGGCGGCAGCCAGGCCCCGACCACGCCGCTCATCGGGCACCTCCGCAGCGGCAGCGGCGGGACGGGTTCAGCAGGCAGGCGGCGGCGGGCGACATGGGAGCGACACGCGGAGCGGAGGAGACTCCATGCTCGGCCCGCCCCCGGCCCTGCGTCAGTCGCATTGCTGTCAGCGATGGTCACCGTGCGTATCACGAAGGTAACGTTTTGTAACAGCATCAGGCTATGCTGGACGCCAAGTTGTTGCCAGGCCTGAGGCCCGGCCCGTGCGCCAGCAACCCCGGCTGAATGGCGCCCGCCCCCGGGACCCGGGCGGCCCGAAGGCTGGGATAGCATCGCCGCGCTCGTGCCGTGGCGGTACGTGTGCGTCCACGGAGGCCTTGAAAATGCTGGATATCGTACTGGTCGAAGACGATGCCCGCCTGGGTACGATGGTCAGCGACTATCTGCAGCGGCATGGCTACCAGGTGGCCCACGAGCGCAGCGGTGAGCGTGCGGTGGCCCGGATCCTGGCCGACAAGCCCGCCCTGGTCCTGCTCGATGTCGGCCTGCCCGACCAGGATGGTTTCGAAGTGTGTCGGCAGATCCGCCCCCACTATGACGGCATCATCTGCGTGCTGACCGCCCGCACCGACAACATCGACCAGGTGCTGGGACTGGAACTGGGCGCCGATGATTACATCGGCAAGCCGATCGAACCACGGGTGCTGCTGGCCCGCCTGCGCGCCCACCTGCGCCGCCACCGCCGGGTCGAACCACGCGACGGCAGCCTCCGCTTCGGCGAGCTGAGCATCGACCCGTCCACCCGCAACGTGCACCTGCAGGGCGCGCTGCTGGAGCTCACCACTGCCGAGTTCGACCTGCTGTTCCTGCTGGCCAGCAATGCCGGCCAGATCCTGGACCGCGATGCGCTGCTGCGCGGCCTGCGCGGGATCGCCTTCGACGGCCTGGACCGTTCGATCGATGCACGCATCTCGCGCCTGCGCCGCAAGCTGGGCGACAACCCTGAACAACCGGAGCGGATCAAGACCGTGCGTGGCCGCGGCTACCTGTTCAGCCGCTCGGCATGGGGATGAAGCGCACGCCCTCGGCGATGCGCGGCCACGCCTTCCACTTCCTGCGCTACGGCATCGGCTTCCTGGTCGCCCACCTGCTACTGATCGTGCTGGGCCTGTGGGCCTGGGATGCGCTGCTGGAAGACCGCACCGAAGCCGGACTGCTGGCCGAGATGCGCGGTACCCATGCCCTGCTGCAGCACCGCTTCGCCGAAACCCCGCGCGAGCAGTGGCCGACGCTGGCGCGCGAACTGGACGCCGACTTCGCCTATGCCCTGCGCATGGTGCCGTTGGCAGAGGCGATGAAGGCGCTGCCGGCCAGCCAGCGCCCCCCCTTCAGCAACGGCCGGGTGCAGATCGACCTGGAGCACATGCGCAGCCTGCAGCGGATCGGCGACAGCGACTACGCGGTGATGCTCGGGCCGTTGGACGAAGCGCTGCCTGACGAGGGCTGGCAGGACAGCGAAGTGTCAGGCGTGGCGATCCTGCTGCTGATCCTGATGGTGGCCGTGGCGCTGCCGATGTACGTGATGGTCTACCGCCTGTGGCGCGACGTCTCGCAGCTGGCCCAGGCCGCCCGGCAGATGCGCGACGGCCAGCTGGATACCCGCGCGCCGCGCGCCGGAACCGCGCTGGTGCGGCCGCTGGCCAATGCCTTCAATCACATGGCCGAGCAGCTGCAGCAGCTGCTGGAAAGCCAGCGCGTGCTGGCCCAGGCGGTGGCGCACGAAGTCCGCACGCCGCTGGCGCGGATGCGTTTCGGCCTGGCCGACCTGGAGGACACCGCGCTGGACGAGATCCAGCGTGATGCCTTGGGCGGCCTGCGCACTGATGTCGATCGGCTGCAGCACCTCACCGATGCCGGCGTCGAGTACGCCGCGCTCGGCCGCTGCCATCAGCTGACCCGCCAGCGCCTGCAGCTGGCGGCACTGGTACGTGGCGTGGTGGCCCAGTTCGCACCGCTGCCGATGCCGGTACAGCAGGTGCTGTCGCCGGCGGGCCTGGTCAACGTCAACCGGCACATGCTGGAACTGGCACTGCGCAACCTGCTCGGCAATGCCCTGCGCTATGCGCGGCGGCAGATCCGTATCGCCAGCACGGTCAACGACGGCTGGCTGTGCCTGCAGGTGGAGGACGATGGCCCCGGCATCGCACCCGAACTGCGCGGCCAGGTGCTGCAACCCTATGTGCGGCTGGATCCGGGTAGCCCCGGTTTCGGCCTCGGACTGGCGCTGGTGCAGGTGGTGGCCGACAAGCATGGCGGCCAGGTCGAAGTAACCGATTCGGAGCTGGGTGGTGCCTGCATCCGACTGCACCTGCCGTTGGAAAGCGGCGCTGCCGTGGAGTGCGATGCGGCCTGCTAGACCGCTGGTTCCGCACGCGGCAACGCAAACGCGAACAACGCGCCGCGCTCGCTGTCACGCAGTTCGATGCGACGGCCGTGCAACTGCACGATGCGCTGCACGATCAGCAGGCCCAACCCGCCGTTCTCTCCACGTCGCGCGCCCAGCGCGGCCGGTGCCTGGAACAGCTGCGTGCGCAGTGCAGGGGCAACACCAGGTCCATCATCGGCCACGCTCACCTCCACGCTGTCCGGCGTCGCGCGCAGGCACACCTCGATCCGCCCACCGTCGGGCGCATGCCGCAGCGCGTTGTCGAGCAGGTTGGTCAGCACCCGCTCGACCAGGCCCAGATCGGCGCGCACCAGCGGCAGGCCGGGCGGGAAGTCCGCGTGCAGGTACTGGTTGCGAGCCTGCGCCGCCAGCTCGAATTTCTGCAGCACGTCCTGCAGCAGCTCCGGCAATGCGAACACCTCCCACTCCAGGCGCACTTCGCCATGTTCCAGCCGCGCCAGCTCGAACAGCGCACGCGCCAGCCGGCCAACCTTGGCGCTCTGCGCCAGCGCGATACCGAGGTAGCGGCGGCGCTCGTCCGGCGACAGCGTGGCGTCTTTCAGCGCCAGCGTTTCCAGATAGCCGTGCAGCGATGACAACGGCGTGCGCAGGTCGTGCGAGATGTTGGCGACCAGCTCGCGGCGCTGCAGGTCCTGCTGGCGCAGCTGCTGCCACTGCTCGCCCAGCCGCTGCGCCATCTGCGCGTGTGCGTGTTCGAGGATCACCAGCTCGTCGCGCTCACCGGGACGCAGCGGCTCCGGCGGCGGCAACGGCGTGGGTGCGTCGATGTCGAAGGCCTGGATGCGCCGGGTCAGCCGCCGCAGCGGGCGCGTCACCCAGTAGAAGGCCACCAGCCCGGCCAGCAGGCCCAGGCTGCCGACCAGCATCACCGACCACAGCGTGGTGTTCCACTGGCTGCCGGCGGCAAGGTCGTCGGACAGCATCTGACGGTGTTCGCCGACCAGCACCACGTACACATAACCGGCCTGGCGACCCTGCACGATCAGCGGCGCGGCACTGAACACCTTGCGGCCGTCCGTGCTGCGCGGGTCATCGCCCAGGATCGGCAACGGCGCACCGGCCAGCAGCCGGCGCAGCGGTGCCACGTCCACCCGGTTGCGCACCAGATGGCCTGTCGGCGCATCGTGGCCGAGGATGCGGCCCTGGTCGTCCAGCAGGTAGACCTCGACGCTGGGGTTGACCGCCATCAGCTGGCCGAACAGCGCGCGCACGGCGGCATCACGCATGCCGCTGGTGTCCATCAGTTCGCTGCGCTGGGCAATGTGCTTGGCCAGGCCCAGCGACAACCGCTGCACCACTTCCTGCTCGTGGCGGGTGTTGGCGCGCATCTGCAGCGCCAGCAATGCCATGCAGCACATCAGCATCAGCGCAGCGATCACCGCCGCCAGCTTCTGCCACAGGTTCGGCTTGATCATGCCGCCGCCCCGGCAGGATCGACCAGCTTGTAGCCACGGCCCCACACCGTCAGCAACCGCCGTGGATTGGCCGGGTCCGGCTCGATCTTGCTGCGCAGGCGATTGATGTGGGTGTTGACCGTGTGCTCGTAGCCATCGTGCTGGTAGCCCCAGACCTGGTTGAGCAGTTCCATGCGCGCGAACACCTGGTCCGGATGACGGGCGAAGAACAGCAGCAGGTCGAACTCGCGCGGGGTCAGCTCCAGTGCGTTGCCATCCACTGAGGCGGTACGCGCGACCGGGTCCAGCTGCAGGCCGCCCAGCTCGATCGCGCCGGCATCGATGCGCGCGCTCTGCGCCATCGCCTCGGCCCGGCGCAGCAATGCGCGCACCCGTGCCACCAGTTCCGGCATCGAGAAGGGCTTGGCCAGGTAATCATCCGCCCCCAGTTCCAGGCCGACGATGCGCTGCGTTTCGCTGCCTCGCGCGCTGATGATGATGATCGGCACATAGCGCGCCATCGCGCGTGCACGCTGGCACACCTGCAAGCCGTCCACGCCGGGCAGCATCACGTCCAGCACCAGCGCATCCCATGGCCCTTCCTGCTCGAGCAGGCGCAGGCCGGCATCGCCGCTGGCGGCATGGGCGACGTCGTAGCCCTCATCGCCCAGATGCATGCGCAGCAGGTCGGCGATGTGGGCATCGTCTTCAACGATCAGCACGCGTTTGGTGGACATCGGCAGCTCGGGGCCAGTGGGGAGGCTGGCTGCATTGTGGCGCGGGATGGACGCCGATACCTCACGAAAAATTGAATCCTGCGTGAGGATTCGTTGACCCGGGCGGGCGCAGCATGGCCCCGTCGCCCCTTCCCGGAGTCCGCCATGTCCCTTACCCGACGCCATCTGCTGGGCCTGGGCGGTGTTGCCACCGCCGCCGGCCTGCTCGGCCTGGGGGCCTGCAGCCGTGCCGCCCCGGCCGCCGCTGAAGCGCGCCCGTCGCGACAGTTCGAGGTCATGCGCAGCGATGCCGACTGGCGCCAGCGCCTGACCCCGGCGCAGTACGCAGTGCTGCGCCAGCAGGCGACCGAGCGCCCGTACAGCAGCCCGCTCAACAAGGAACACCGGCAGGGCACGTTTGCCTGCGCCGGCTGTGCGCTGCCGCTGTTCTCCTCCTCCACCAAGTTCGAGAGCGGCACCGGCTGGCCCAGCTTCTGGGCGCCGCTGCACAACGCCATCGGCGAAGACCGCGACGTCACCTTCGGCATGCTGCGGGTGGAGGTGCACTGCCGCCGCTGCGGTGGCCACCTCGGCCATGTGTTCAACGACGGGCCTCGCCCAACCGGACTTCGCTACTGCATGAACGGCGCGGCGATGGTGTTCGTTCCCGGTGCCGCTGAGGGCGGTACTGCCGATGGCTGGCGGGTGCCGGTCGGTTCTTCCCCTGCTTCCGGAGCCTGACGATGCTGCTGTTGCTGCTTGCCTACCTGGGGGGCGCGCTGACCCTGCTCAGTCCCTGCATCCTGCCGGTGCTGCCGTTCGTGTTCGCGCGTGCCGACCGCCCCTTCCTGCGCAGCACGCTGCCGCTGCTGCTGGGCATGGCACTCACCTTCACCGTGGTCGCCAGCCTGGCTGCGGTGGGCAGCCAATGGGTGGCACAGGCCAACCAGGTCGGACGCTGGATCGCCCTGCTGCTGATGGCGCTGTTCGCACTGGCATTGCTCTGGCCACGACTGGCCGACCACCTGCTGGCGCCGTTCCAGCGCGTGGGTGCCCGCTTGAGCGCGCGTGCCGATGCGGCCGACGCAGCGGGGCGTGGCGGTGCGTGGACCTCGCTGCTGATCGGCATCGCCACCGGCCTGCTGTGGGCACCCTGCGCCGGGCCGATCCTCGGCCTGGTGCTGACCGGTGCCGCGCTGCACGGGGCCAGCGCCGGCACCAGCACGCTGCTGCTGGCCTACGCGCTGGGCGCAATTACCGCACTGGCGCTGGCGGTATGGGTAGGTGGCCGCGTGTTCCGCGCGCTGCAGGCGCGGCTCGGCCTCGGCGATGTGCTGCGCAAGGTACTGGGCGTGGCCGCACTGCTGGCGGTGGTGGCGATCGGCCTGGGCTGGGATACCGGCCTGCTGACCCGGCTGTCTACGGTCAGCACCGCGCGCATCGAGCAGGGCCTGCTGGATGCCGTTCCCGGTGCGCAGCCGGCAGCACCGTCGATGATGATGGCGGGCCCCGATGCGAATGCCAATGCACCGCTGCCAGTGGAAGGCACCCTGCCCGCGCTGGATGGTGCCACCGGCTGGCTCAACAGCCCACCGCTGACGGCCCAGCAGTTGCGCGGCAAGGTGGTACTGGTCGATTTCTGGACGTACTCCTGCATCAACTGCCTGCGCGCGATGCCGTTCGTGCACGAATGGGAACGCCGCTACCGCTACCACGGCCTGGTAGTGGTCGGCGTGCACACGCCGGAGTTCGCCTTCGAGCGTGACCCGCGCAACGTCATGAAGGCGGTGCAGCAGCTGAAGGTTGAGTACCCGGTGGCGCTGGACAACCAGTACACGATCTGGCGCGCGTTCAACAACCGCTACTGGCCGGCGCAGTACTTCGTCGATGCGCAGGGCAACATCCGCGGCCACCAGTTCGGCGAGGGCAACTATGCGCGCTCGGAACAGGTGATCCGTCGCTTGCTGACCGAGGCCGGCCAGACGAACCTGCCGCCGCCGGCCGATCCGGCCGCCGCCGATCTGAAGGGCGTGGCTGCGCAGGCCGACATGGGCAATCTGCGCTCGCCGGAAACCTATCTGGGCCACGCCCGTGCCGAGCAGTTCGCCTCGCCCGGTGGGCAGCGCAGCGACACCGCGTTCGACTACACGTTGCCGGCCAGCCTGGCGTTGAACCAGTGGGGCCTGTCCGGACGCTGGACCGTTACCGACGAGGCTGCGCAGCTGCAGCAGGCCGGTGGCCGCATCGCCTTCCAGTTCCATGCGCGCGACCTGCACCTGGTGCTGGCACCGGGCCAGGAAGGAAAGCCGGTGCGCTTCCGCGTCCTGCTGGATGGCAAGCCATTGCCCGCCACCGATGCCGGCACTGATGTCGGCGCCGATGGCAGCGGCGTGGTCGACGAGCACCGCCTCTACCAGCTGGTGCGCCAACGCGGCACGGTCAGCCCGCACCGCTTCGAGATCGAATTCCTCGATGCGGGCGTGCAGGCCTATGCCTTCACCTTCGGTTGAACCGGGAGGACACGATGAAATTCTCCTTTGAACAGGGCATTGCCGCTGGCGTTGCCGGACTGGTGGCCACGGCACTCATCGCCGGCGTGCTGCTCGTTGACCATGGCGCCATCGCGGCACCGGTCGAAGCCAGCGCGCAGACCGGCGCGCTGCCAGCACCCAGCGGCGATGCCGCGTTCCGCGATGACGCCACCCACGCCAGCGTGGTGTTCGCCGGCGGTTGCTTCTGGGGCGTGCAGGGCGTGTTCCAGCATGTCAAAGGCGTGAGTAATGCGGTGTCCGGCTACATCGGTGGCAGCGCTGCCAATGCCCGCTATGAGCGGGTCAGCAGCGGTCAGACCGGTCATGCCGAAGCGGTGAAGGTCGACTACGACCCACGCCAGGTCAGCTATGGGCAGTTGATGCAGGTGTTCTTCTCGGTGGTGCACGACCCGACCCAGCTCAACCGTCAGGGGCCCGACCACGGCAGCCAGTACCGGTCGGCGATCTTCACTGACGACGCCCGCCAGCAGGCGGCCAGCCGCGCCTACATCGCCCAGCTCGGCCAGGCCGGCAGCTTCCGCGCGCCGATCGTCACCCAGCTGGTCAGCGGCCAGCGCTTCTACCCGGCCGAGAGCTACCACCAGAATTACATGACCAACTACCCGCAGGCCGCCTACATCCGCTACTACGACGCGCCAAAGCTGGCCGCGCTGGGCAGGCAGTTCCCGGGGCTGTACCGGCGCGATGCGGTGCTGGTGCCGATGCGCTGACGGCATTTCCATGGGGCCGGCTGGCGCTCGGTGACGCTCCTGCCAATGCGGTAACGCCCCGGGTAGTGCCGGCCGCTGGCCGGCTCCTGCGGTTCCAGGGATTGCCGGCCAGCGGCCGGCACTACCAAAAAAAGACGCACGGCCATCCAGCCGTGCGCTTGGAAAGTACCGGCCGTGCCCCGATCAGGCCCGGCCGACAACGACATGCTAGGCTCGCCGTCATCATGGGTACAGCACCAGATGGCGGGAAACTCGATGGATACAGATGATCAGAGCGCAATGATCCCCCCCCGCTACCAACGGCTGTCCGACGAACTGGCCGAGGCCATCCATGGCGGCCGGCTTCCGGTAGGCAGCCGCCTGCCTTCGCTGCGGCAGATGGCCCTGCAGCGCCGGCTCAGCCTGAACACGGTGATCGCCGCCTACCGCCAGCTGGAAGACGCTGGTCTGGTCATTCCGCGGCCCAAGGCCGGCTTCGAGGTCGCGCCGCGGCTGTCGGTGCCGGAACGTTCGCTGCGCGACACACCGTCTGCGCCCACCGCGCCGCTGCAGCAGGTACTGATGGCCCGCGTGCTGGAAGCACAGCGCCGCCCCGGCGTGATCGACCTGGCCTTTGCCGGCCCGCGCGGTCGCCAGTTCTACCCCGGAGCGCAGCTGGCCAAGCACACGGCGCAGGTACTGCGCCATGGCCAGCAGACCGTGGAAACCTACGCTCGCCCCAACGGCTCGCCACGGCTGCTGGCGCAGATCGTGCGCCGCGGCCCGCGCATGGGCCTGCATACCCACAGCGAACGCCTGCTGCTGACCCACGGTGCGATGGAAGGGCTGCAGCTGGCGCTACGCGCGGTCACCCAGCCCGGTAATGCGGTCGGCATCGAGGCGCCGTCCTACTTCAACCTCTACCCGTTGCTGGCCAACCTCGGCCTGCAGGCCATCGAACTGCCCACCCATCCGCAGCTCGGCCTGGATGTGGATGCGCTGGACGCGCTGCTGGAGCACACGCCGCTGGCCGCACTGGTGGTGATGCCGACCGTGCACAACCCGCTCGGCTGCACCATGCCGACCGCCGCCAAGCAACGCCTGGCCGAACTGGTCAACGCACGCCAGCTGCCGCTGATCGAAGATGCGGTGTATGCCGAGCTGCAGTTCTGCGAACCGCCGGCACCGCTCCTGAAGGCCTTCGATCGCGATGGCTGGGTGATGGTGGTCGGCGGCTTTTCCAAGACGCTGGCGCCGGATTACCGCATCGGCTGGCTCGATGGCGGCCGCTTCGCCGAGCGCATCGCGCTGCTGAAATTCCAGTCCACCGGCGGCGAGCCGCAGCTGCTTGGCGACGCGGTGGCGGCGTATCTGGAGGCCGGCAGCTACGAGCACCACCTGCATCGCATGCGCCGGCTGTACCGCGAACAGGTGGGACGGCTGCGCCAGCTGGTGGCCGAGCACTTCCCGGCCGGCACCCGCGCCACCGAACCGCAGGGTGGCTTCCTGCTGTGGCTGGAACTGCCGGGCGTGGACACGCGCGAGCTGTTCGAGCGAGCGCTGCAGGAGGACATCGTGTTCATGCCCGGCCAGGTCTATTCACGCGGCGCGCGGTATCGCCATTGCCTGCGGCTGTCGTGCTGCCAGACGCTGGATGCACGCTTCATCGGCGCGGTGGAGCGGTTGGGTGCGATCGCGCGGGAGCTGGCGGCCGCAGCACGGTAGTGCCGGGCGCTGGCCGGCAACTGCACGCAGGTGGATACATCGAGGTTGCCGGCCAGCGGCCGGCACTACCCCAGGTCAATCGAGCAGATGCGTGCTCAGGATCTGGCCATCCGCGCCCGGCAGATGTGGCAGCCGCCCCCAGCACGGCATCGGCAGGCGCTGCTGCAGCGTTGCGATGTTCTCATCCTGGCGCTGCATCGCCGGGTCGATGTGGTTGCCGATCCAGCCCAGGCACTCCACGCCGCTGGCCTGCAGCGACTGCGCGGTCAGACGCGCGTGGTTGACACAGCCCAGCCGCATGCCCACCACCAGCAACACCGGCAACCGCAATGCGCGCACCAGGTCGAGCTGGTCGAGCGTGGCCGAGACTGGTGCCAGCCAACCGCCAACACCCTCCACCACCACGACATCGGCCTGCGCACGCAGCCGCTCGAACGCTGCCACGATCGGCGCCAGCTCCACCTGCACGCCGTCCTCGGCAGCGGCCAGCTCCGGTGCCAGCGGCTGGCGCAACGCATACGGGTTCAGATCGGCATAGTCCGGTACCGGCCAGCTGGCCGCCTGCAGCGCCAATGCGTCTTCGTTGCGCAGGCCCCGGCCCAGGTCTTCGCTGCCGCTGGCCACCGGCTTCATCCCCACCGCACGCAGGCCACGCCGGCGCAGCACATGCAGCAGCGCGGTGCTGGCCGCGGTCTTGCCGATCTCGGTATCGGTACCGGTGACGAACAGGGCGGGCGGCAGCGTGGCGGGCATCGGCATCGACGGGCTCCAACAGGGCAACAGTGTGTGCATTATCGCTGGCCCGGCACGCTTGCTAGACTGCTGGCATGTTCGCAAATGCCTCGCTCACCGGCAGCAAGCCGGAACAATACGCCCAGCTGCTGGAACAGGCCCGTGGCCTGGTCTACGCCGAGTCCGACCGCATCGCCAACGCGGCCAACCTCTCGGCCCTGGTCTACCACGCCCTGCCCGACCTGAACTGGGTGGGCTTCTACCTGTACGACGGCAAGGAACTGGTGGTCGGCCCGTTCCAGGGCCTGCCGGCCTGCGTGCGCATCCCGCTGGACAAGGGCGTGTGCGGTGCTGCCGCCAGCCAGCGCGTGACCCAGCGCGTAGAGGACGTCGACGCCTTCCCCGGCCACATCGCCTGCGATTCGGCCTCGCGCTCGGAACTGGTGGTGCCGCTGCTGCGCGGCGATGAACTGATCGGCGTGTTCGACATCGACAGCCCGAAGGTCGGCCGCTTCGATGCCGACGACCAGGCTGGCCTGGAAGCCATCGCCCGCGTGTTCGTCGAGGCGCTGGGATGAGCGCACCGAAGCTGCGCAACATCGGCCCGAAAAGTGCGGCGTGGCTGCGCCAGGTCGGCCTGCGCAGCCGCGACGACCTGGTTGCGATCGGAGCCGTCGGCGCCTTCGTCAAGGTCAAGCGCGCCGGCTTCAAGCCCAGCCTGAACCTGCTGTACTCGCTGGAAGGCGCGTTGCTGGACTGCCATTGGCAGGAGCTGAGCGAGCCACAGCGTGAAGCACTGGTGCAGGATTACGAAGCACGCATCGCTGCGCATCCGCTGAAGGCAGCCGGCCCGGCGTCGGGCCCGGTGCATGAGCAGCGCTTCGATGCCGACGATGACGCTGAGGACAGCGTGCCCGGGGGCGCGGACGAGGATTGAGGCCTCCGCGTTCCTGGGGATGCCGGCCAGCGGCCGGCACTACCAGTGTGATGCGGGATCGGTAGCGCCGGGCCATGCCCGGCGAGTGCGCTCAGGGCTGCTGCAGCTCCAGCAGCTCACCCACCAGCCCGATCTCGCCGCGCTCCAGCCACACCCGCAGGCGCGTGCCGTGGTCGATACGCAGCGCCCAGCACAGCGACATCGGCAGGCCGCAGACCTGCGACAGCACCATGCGCAACGGGCCGCCATGGCTGACCACCAGCGTCGGCACCGGATCGTCATCATCGAGCAGGCGATCCAGCGCGCGCGCGATGCGTCGCTCGAAGTGGCCCCAGCTCTCGCCATTGGGCGGCGGGAACGCGTGCGGGTCGGCATGGAAGGCCGCCAGTGCATCCTCCGGCAAGTCGAACAGCGACCGCCCGTCCCAATCGCCGAAGTCCAGCTCTTCCCATTCCTCGTCCGCTTCCACGTCCAGCCCACGCGGCGTGGCCAGGGCCATCGCCGTATGCAGCGCGCGCAACCGCGGTGAACTGATCACCCGCTCCCAGCGCTGCCCGGCATAGGCCTCGACCAGCTCCTGCGGCAGCCCGGCCAGCTGCGGTGGGTCGCTGCGGCCATCAAGGAACTCGTCACGGCCATTGCCGGCATGGCGGACCAGGTCGAGGATCATGCGCGCGTCCCGGACGGGCGACGCAGGTACAGCGGAAAACGGGCGGACATCGGCAACGGCACCACGGGATCGAGCAACCATTCTAAAGGCACAGCAAAGGCAGTCGCGCAGGCGCGACGCAACGGGACGGCCTGCGATGCCGTAGACTGCGCGCACTTCCAGGTGACCTGCGGCCATGGCCGGCAGGTTGAAACGGGAAGCCGGTGACGCGTGATTCCACGCCAGGCCGGCGCTGCCCCCGCAACGGTAAGCACGTCAGTTCCAGGCAACACCGCCACTGTGCCGCAGGCATGGGAAGGCGCCTGGACGGTGGCCTCGCGCCACCCGGCGGCAAGCCCGGAGACCGGCCCGGAAGCCTCAGGTCGCGATGCGGTGGGCATGGCGCTGGATGACCGTGGCGTGCGCTGCGGCATCGGCGCACGCCTGCCTTCGCGGCTCCTCCCCTTCGCCACGCGGGCGTGCGTGGCACCCGGAGTCCCCCATGAAGCTGCAGTCCCGAATGCTGTCCCTGGCCGTGCTGGCCGCCCTGCCCGCGCTGGCCCAGGCCGCCAATGACACCACCGCGCTCGACCAGATCCTGGTCACTGCCACCCGCACCCCGATCGCCCTGCAGGACAGCATCGCGCCGGCGCAGGTGATCGACCGCGCCCAGATCGAATCCAGCCAGGCCACTTCGCTGCAGGAACTGCTGCGCGGTCGCGCCGGCATCAACCTGGCCAATGCCGGCGGCCTCGGCAAGCAGAGCTCGCTGTTCCTGCGCGGTACCAATTCCGGCCACACCGTAGTGCTGGTGGACGGCGTGCGCATCAACAGCGCCGACCTCGGCCTGGCCATGTACCAGGACCTGCCGCTGGCGCAGATCGAGCGCGTGGAAATCGTGCGCGGCCCGCAGTCGAGCCTGTACGGCGCCGACGCCATCGGTGGCGTGATCCAGATCTTCACCCGCCGCAACCAGGGTGATTTCGCCCCGCACTTCCAGCTTGGCGGTGGCAGCAACGGCCTGCGTGAAGCCAGCGGTGGCATTGGCGGCGGTACCGAACGCGGCTGGTTCGGTGCGGATATCGCCTACCAGCATTCCGACGGCATCGATGCCTGCCGCGGCTCGGCCACGCTGTTCGCCGGCTGCTTCGCCGACGAGCCCGACCGCGACGGTTACCGCAACCTGTCCAAGAGCCTGCGCGGTGGCTACACCTTCAACGACCAGTGGAACGTGGAAGGCAGCGCCCTGCGCGCCGACGGCAGGAACCATTACGACGGTTACTACAACTATTCGGAAACCCGCCAGCAGGTGCTGGCCGGCAAGGTGCGCTACACCCCGTCCGAGCGCCTGGCATTCACCGCCAACGTCGGCCGCAGTGACAACGAGTCGGACAACTTCGGCGACTTCGGTGCACGTGGCAGCGCACAGACCCACCGCGACAGCGCCTCCCTGCAGGGCGATTTCGGCGTGGCCGAGGGCCAGCTGCTGAGCGCAGGCGTGGACTGGAGCGAAGACAACCTGGATGGCAGCAGCGCGGGTTACCTGGTCGACAGCCGCCGCAACACCGGCGTGTTCGTGCAGTACCAGGGCCGCTTCGGCCGCCACCAGCTGCAGGCCAGCGCACGCAACGACGACAACCAGCAGTTCGGCAACCACGCCACCGGCAGCGTTGGCTGGGCGATGGAGCTGGGCCACGGCCTGCGCCTCAACGCCAGCTATGGCACGGCGTTCAAGGCACCGACCTTCAGCGATCTGTACGACCCGTGGAGCGGCGTGCCGACGTTGAAGCCGGAGAAATCCAAGAGTGCCAACCTGGGCGTTTCGCAGCAGGGCCAGGGCTGGCACTGGGGCCTGGATGTGTATGAAACCCGCATCGATGATCTGATCACCTACGATGCGGCGACCTTCAAGATGCAGCAGGTGGAGAAGGCCCGCATCCGCGGTGCCGAACTGACCGGCGGCGTGCTGCTGGCCGGCTTCGACATCAACGCGCAGCTGAGCTACACCGACCCGCGCAACCGCACCGGCGGCAGCACCCAGTTCGACAACTGGCTGCCACGCCGCGCGCAGCAGACCGCGCGCCTGGACATCGACCGTCGCTTCGGCGATTTCCGCGCAGGCCTGACCGTGCAGGGTGCCGGCAAGCGCTACGACGATGCCGCCAACGCGGTGAAGGTGGGCGGCTACGGCACGCTGGACCTGCGCGCTGAGTACGCACTGACGCCATCGTGGTCGCTGCTGGCACGTGCCGCCAACGTCTTCGACCGTCGCTACGAAACGGTGGCATGGTTCAACCAGCCCGGCCGCGAGTACCAGTTGAGCGTGCGTTACCAGCCGAAGTGAGCGCAACGTTCATGGTAGTGCCGGCCACTGGCCGGCAACATCATGACCTTCGGCAACGCATTCCGGGTTGCCGGCCAGCGGCCGGCACTACCCCTCTGCTTCAGCCCCGCAACCCCGGCAGTTCACGCAGGTCGTCGATCACCGCCACCGCATGCGCGGTGGCCAGGTCCAGGCCGCGCGGATAGCCGTAGCGCACCAGCGCGATCGGCATGCCGGCCTCTTCGGCGGCGCGGTAGTCGGTCAACGAATCACCCACCATCAGGCAGGACTCCACCGGCAGCCCGAAGTGCGCGGCGATGTGCCGCAGTGGCTCGCCACTGGGCTTGCGCTGCGGCAGCGAATCCCCCCCCAGTACCAGCGCGAATGCATCACCGATACCCAGGTGCTGCAGCAGCGGCGGCACCAGTGCTTCGGGCTTGTTGGTGCAGATCGCCAGCGGCACGTTGCGCGCACGCAGTTGCGCCAGCGCTTCGCCCACGCCGTCGAACAGTCGCGGGCTGCGCAGCAGGCACTCACGGTAGTGCACCATGAACACCGGCATCACCTCGGCCAGGTCCACCTCGCGGCCGGCGGCCTGCACCGCCTGTTCGACCAGACGACGCACACCGTCGCCGATCCAGCCCAGAACCGTGGCTTCCGGCACGCGCGCCAGGCCGATGTCTTCCAGCGTGCGGTTCAGTGCTTCGGCAATATCGGCAGCGCTGTCGACCAGCGTGCCATCGAGGTCGAACACGACCAGCGGATAGGGATACGACAAGGGAACGGCACCTGTGCGACGTGGGGCCGTCCATTGTACGCCGCTGGTTTTTGCACCGATCCGCCTCAGCCGATCCGGCGCGCGCGGGTAGCCAGGAAGGTGGGCAGATAGCGGTCGATCAGGAAGCGCGGCTGCGGCTGCCAGTCTTCCATGAAGCGATCGATGACGAAGCCGGCATCGAGCTGGCCACCGATCAGTTCGGTCAGGCTGTGGCCGAAGGTCAGCGCATCGCCCCGCGCCAGTTTCGCCTCGCGCTCGGCCGGTGGCAGGTCTTCCAGATCCGAATAGGGAATGGCGTACTGCGGTCGGATCAGGCCCTGTGCATCCAGCTGCGGATCGCGTGCACCGACGAACAGCACCGGGTTGTAGAAGCTGGCCATCAGCATGCCATCACGCGCCAGCACGCGGCGGCATTCGGTCCACACCGGCCGGACGTCGGGCACGTACAGGTTGGAGATCGGGTGGAACACCACATCGAAGCTGTCGTTGGCGAAGGCGTGCAGATCGCGCATGTCGCCCTGCACCGTGCGCAGTTGCAGGCCATCACGCGCCGCCACCTGACGATCCTGCTCGAGCTGGCCATCGGACAGATCGAACACGGTCACCTCCGCCCCGGCCGCCGCCAGCACCGGGGCCTGCTGGCCACCGCCCGAGGCCAGGCAGAGGATGCGGCGGCCGCGCACATCCCCCAGCCAGTCCAGCGGCAGGGCGCGAGGCGTCAGGTGCACCTGCCAACGTCCTTCGCGCGCGGCGGCAACGGTTGAACTTTCCACCGGGCGCGACCATTCGCGCACTTCACTGGCCTGGCGGTCCCAGGCAGCACGGTTGTGGTCGATCAAGGCCTGTCCGTGGTTCATGTGTTCTCCTTGCCCGGTGGGCGCCAATCCAGATCCTGGAAGGCCGGGCTGGCGAAACACTCGGCCAGGAAGTCCAGGAATCGCCGCATGATAGCGGGCTGCTGGCGCCGTGATGCGTACACGGCATGAATGCCGAGTTCGTCCAGACTGAACTCGGGCAACAACTCGATCAGCTCGCCACTGCGCAGCAGTGGCGCCACCTGGTAGGTCGGCAGCATCGCGATGCCGGCGCCCGCACGCACCGCTTCCAGCAACAGCGAGGCTTCGTTGGCGCTGATGTTGCCGCCCACCGCCACCGACAGCGAACGGCCATCGCGGTGCAGCTGCCACAGGCTCTTGCCCACGTAGTGATGGGTCAGGCAGTTGTGCGCGGCCAGGTGTTCCGGGGCGGTAGGCGTACCGCGCGCCTGCAGGTACGACGGCGTCGCGCACAGCACCGAGCGGCAGGTGGCCAGCCGTCGTGCGATCAGGCTGGGATCGATCTGGCGGGCGATGCGCACCGCAAGGTCCACCCGCTCTTCCACCAGGTTCACCATGCGGTCGACCAGCAGCAGCTCGATGCGCGCCGCCGGATGGCGTGCGACAAAAGCGGCCACCGCACGCGCCAGGTGGCTCTGCCCGAACGACACGCTGGCGGTCACCCGCAGCGTGCCATGCGGTTCGGGATCGTCGCTGGCCAGCTCGCCCTGCAGTTCCTCGCCGATGGCCAGCATCTGCCGGAAGCGCGCCAGCGCCGCCTCGCCCGGGCCGGTCAGGCTGACCCGGCGCGTGGTCCGGTGCAGCAGGCGCGCGCCCAGCCAAGCCTCGACCTCGGCCAGGTAGCGGCTGACCATCGCCCGCGACATGTCCAGCACCTCGGCGGCGGCGGTGAGGCTGCCGCGCTCGGCCACCTCGACGAATACGGTCATGGCGGTCAGTCGGTCCATATGCTCGATCCATGCAACAAACAAGCGCGTTATACGCTGTTTTTCGAGCGACTGCAGCGGCCTAGAGTGGCCCCATTCCCACCCCACACCGCCCCACGGAGTCCTGCCATGAAGATCGCCCTCGTTGGTTCCACCGGCAACATCGGCCGCCAGATCGCCCGCCACGCGCTGGCCAACGGCCACGAACTCACCGTCATCGTGCGCAGCGCGCAGGATCTTCCGGCCGAACTGGCCGGTGCCCATCCGGTGATCGCCTCGCTGGATGACCAGGATGCCCTGGTCGCCGCCATCGCCGGCCACGACGTGCTGGCCAGCGCCTATGGCCCGCGTCCGGGCGATGACATCGGCCGCGTCGGCGAAGTGGCCGCGCAGCTGGCCGCCGCCGCGCGCAAGGCCGGCGTACCGCGCCTGGTGGTGGTCGGTGGCGCCGGCAGCCTGGAAGTCGCGCCGGGCGTGCAGCTGGTCGATACCCCCAACTTCCCGGAGGCCTACAAGCCGTACGCGCTGGCCCATCGTGAAGCCTTCAATCGCCTGCAGGCGGTGGACGACCTGGACTGGACCTTCTTCTCGCCGGCCGCCGAAATCGGCCCGGGCGAAGAGCGCGGCCAGTACCGCGTGCAGCCCAAGGCCTTCCTCGCTGATGCCAGCGGCCACAGCCGCATCAGCTACGCCGACTACGGCGCCGCGTTCGTCGCCGAGCTGGAAGCGCAGCAGTACCCGAAGCAGATCATCACGGCCGCGTACTGATCATGGCGTCCGCCGGGCATGGCCCGGCGCTACCCAGCTGTAGAGCCGAAGGCAACGGCAGGAGCCGTTGCCAGCGTCGCTTGCGACGGCCCGCAGGGGCCCGGGCAAGGACGCCCGGCATAGCCCACGTTCGGCTCCCCATTCGACACAAGGAATTTCCAATGCGCACCGCTGCCCTGCTGCTTCCCCTCGCCCTGGCCGCCAGCTTCACCAGTGCGCCGCTGCTGGCCGCACCGGCCACCGCGGCGCCCGCGGCAGCGACAAAATCCCAGCTGCACCTGCAGACCTTCCATCCCGGTCCGCAGGCGATGTTCTCGGTGTCCTCGGTGCTGATCGAAGGCCGCCGCGATGCGATCCTGGTCAACGCGCAGTTCGGCGCCAGCGATGCGCGCAAGCTGGTCGAGCTGATCCGCGCCAGCGGCAAGCAGCTGACAACGATCTACATCAGCCACGGTGATCCGGACTACTACTTCGGCCTGGCTACCCTGCAGGACGCGTTCCCGCAGGCACGCATCGTCGCCACTGCGCAGACCGTTGCCCACATCCAGCAGACCCAGGCCGGCAAGCTGGCCTACTGGGGGCCGAAGATGGGTGCCGACGTGCCGTCGCGCATCGTGGTGCCGCAGGTGCTGGATGGCGATGCCCTGCAGCTGGAAGGCCAGCGCCTGCCGCTGATCGGCCTGGATGGCCCGGCCCCGGACCGCACGGTGCTGTGGGTGCCGTCGCTGCGCGCGATCGTCGGCGGCATTCCGGTGGTGGCCGGTGAACACGTGTGGATGGCCGACACGCAGACGCCGAAGTCGCATGCCGACTGGCTGCAGACCCTGCAGCGGTTGCAGGCGCTGAAGCCGAAGGTGGTGGTGCCGGGGCATTACGCGCCGGGTGCCGCACTGGATGCCAGCGCGCTGGTGTTCACGGCGGACTACATCCGCGCGTTCGATGCCGAGACGGCAAAGGCCAAGGACAGTGCGGCGCTGGTGAAGGCGATGCAGGCGCGCTATCCGAAGCTGGCGGGCGTGGCGTCGCTGGAACTGAGTGCGAAGGTGGCCAAGGGCGAGATGCAGTGGCCGTGAGGTAGGGAGTTTTCTTTTTGCAGGGCTGCGCCCTGCACCCGCTCAATGCAACGGCAACAGCCGAAGCAACGGCAGAAGCTGGTTTCCTGAGGGTGGGCGGGGGGGGTCCGGTTGCGGGGGACGCCGTCAATCCGTCCATGGAGGCTCGGTCGCGCCATCCATGGCGCTCACGCCCCCGCAACCGGACCCACCCCGCCTTCGACAGTTTCCTGCTGCTGATGGAACCTGCTGCTGTTGGTGGGTGCCGACCGTTGGTCGGCACGGGGTCGGATCCCGTTGCTGCGCAACGGGCTCTGACCCCACTGTTTGATGATTAGGTATCTGTGGGATTGATCATGTCGTGCTCGAACAATTCCCCCTGCACCACCGCCTCCTTTTCGCGGAAGCCACCAAGGCCGACGCCGACCAGGCGGTAGCGCGTCTCGGCCGGCAGATCGACCCTCGCGCGCAGCGACAGGGCGATGTCACGCAGTTCTTCCATCGATTCCGGCGGGCGCTCCGGGGTGAAGCTGCGGGTGAGGATGCGGAACTGCGCGGTCTTCAGTTTCAGCACCACGGTGTGGCCGATGCGCTCGGTCTTGCGCGTGGCGTTCCAGGTCTTCCCGGCCAGCTGCACGATCGCCTCGGTCAGGTCTTCCAGCAGCAGGTCTTCGGCGAAGGTGTCCTCCGAGGAGATCGACTGCACCTGCTGGTCCGGTTCCACCGGCCGCTCGTCGATGCCACGTGCGCGGTTGTACAGGCTGCGGCCGAAGCTGCCGAATGCCTCTTCCAGATCGATCAAGGCCCACTGCCGCAGGTCGCCGCAGGTGACGATGCCGCGCGCGGCCAGCTTGCCTTCCATGACCTTGCCGACACCGGGCACGCGGTTCACCGGCAGCGGCGCCAGGAACGCATCCACGCGCTGCGGTGGAATCACGAACTGGCCGTCGGGCTTGCGCCAGTCCGAGGCGATCTTGGCCAGGAACTTGTTCGGCGCGATCCCGGCTGAAGCAGTCAGGTTCGTTTCCTCGCGGATCTGCGCGCGGATGGTGCGGGCGATGTCGGTGGCCAGTTCAATGCCACTCTTCGGCTCGGTCACGTCCAGATAGGCCTCGTCCAGCGACAGCGGCTCGACCAGGTCGGTATGGCGCAGGAAGATCGCGCGTACCTGCTGTGACACCGCCTTGTAACGCGCGAAGTCCGGCGGCACGAAGATCGCGTCCGGGCACAGGCGCTCGGCACGCACGGCGGGCATCGCCGAACGCACGCCGAACACGCGCGCCTCGTAGGACGCCGCACACACCACCGAGCGGGCGCCACGCCATGCCACGACCACCGGCTTGCCGCGCAGTGACGGATCGTCGCGCTGCTCCACCGACGCGTAGAACGCGTCCATGTCAACGTGGATGATCTTGCGCAGTCGGGTCATGTCAGGTGGGAAAGGCGGGGCCGGGCCGGGTGGGCCACACGCCGAAGTATGGTCGTTGCACATCAACAGGATGCGCGTATTCCCTTGAAAACACTACGGTTGCGTACGGTTGAAATGTTTGATCGGCGCAGTTTCCACGGGCATTCTCGGGCGCTTGTTTCCCTGTTCTTCGCTTCCAGGATTGTGCTTCATGACCCGTCTCCACGCGTTCAACCGCGAACAGCTGCTGGCCAGCGCACGCGGTGAACTGTTCGGCACCGCTGCCGGCCGTCTGCCCAACGACCCGATGCTGATGTTCGACCGCATCACCGACATCCGCGAGGACGGCGGACCGCATGGCAAAGGCATGGTACGCGCCGAACTGGATATCCGCCCGGACCTGTGGTTCTTCGGCTGCCATTTCATTGGCGACCCGGTGATGCCCGGCTGCCTGGGCCTGGACGCCATGTGGCAGCTGACCGGCTTCTTCCTGACCTGGCTGGGCGCCCCCGGCAAGGGCCGCGCGCTGGGCTGTGGCGAAGTGAAGTTCACCGGCCAGGTGCTGCCTGAGGCCAAGCTGGTGCGCTACGAGATCGACATCAGCCGCGTCATCAACCGCAAGCTGGTGATGGCCCAGTCGGACGCCCGCATGTACGTGGATGACCGCGAAATCTACAGCGCGCGCGACCTGCGCGTCGGCCTGTTCACCGAAACCGGGAGCTTCTGATGCGTCGCGTCGTCATCACCGGCATGGGCATCACGTCCTGCCTCGGCAATGATCTGGATACCGTTTCGGCCGCGCTGCGCGAAGGGCGCTCGGGCATCACCGCCCTGGCCGACCACGCCGAAGCGGGCCTGCGCAGCCAGGTCGGCGGTCGTGTCGACCTCGATCTGGAGGCACTGATCGACCGCAAGCAGAAGCGCTTCATGAGCGATGCGGCAGCCTTCGCCTATCTGGCCATGCGCGATGCCATCGCCGATGCCGGGCTCAGCGCCGAGCAGGTCAGCAGCCTGCGCACCGGCCTGATCGCCGGTTCCGGTGGCGGCTCCAGCGAATGGCAGATCGGCGCGGTCGACCTGCTGCGCGAACGTGGCGTGCGCAAGGTCGGCCCGTACATGGTGCCGCGCACGATGTGCTCGACGGTCTCGGCCTGCCTGGCCACGGCCTACCAGATCAAGGGCGTCAGCTATTCGCTGTCGGCCGCCTGCGCGACCTCGGCGCACTGCATCGGCGCGGCCGCGGACATGATCCGCCATGGCGCGCAGGACATCATGTTCGCCGGTGGCGGTGAAGACCTGCACTGGTCGATGAGCGTGATGTTCGATGCGATGGGCGCGCTGTCGACCAGCTTCAACGAAACCCCGGCCAGCGCCTCGCGTCCGTACGACAAGGACCGCGACGGCTTCGTCATCGCCGGTGGTGGCGGCATGCTGGTGCTGGAGGACTACGACCACGCCGTTGCGCGCGGCGCGCACATCCACGCCGAACTGATCGGCTATGGCGTGACCTCCGACGGCGCCGACATGGTCGCTCCGTCCGGCGAAGGCGCGGTGCGCTGCATGAAGATGGCGCTGCAGGGCGTCGATCGCCCGCTGGACTACCTCAACACCCACGGCACCTCCACGCCGCTGGGCGACGTCACCGAGCTCAATGCGATCCGCGAAGTGTTCGGCGATGCGGTGCCGCCGCTGTCCTCGACCAAGGCGCTGTCCGGCCATTCGCTCGGTGCGGCGAGCGTGCACGAGGCGATCTACTGCCTGCTGATGATGCGCGATGGCTTCGTTGCCGGTTCGGCCAACATCGGCGAGCTGGACCCGAAGGTGGAGAGCTTCCCGATCCTGCGCGAAAGCCGCGAGCAGAAGCTGGATACGGTGATGTCCAACAGCTTCGGCTTCGGTGGCACCAACGCCGCGCTGGTGTTCGGGCGGGTGTGAGGGGCAGGTGTGCCGACCAACGGTCGGCACCCACCAGGGCAGTAAAGAGTGCCAACCAAGGTTGGCACCCACCAACGCAGTAAAGAGTGCCGACCAACGGTCGGCACCTACCGGTTACCTCGGCAACAACGGCAGCAGGAGCGCGTGCGCGTCCACCAGCGAGCCGACGATGCGGTGGCCCAGTGCGCGTAGTTCTTCGTCAGGATGCACCAGGTCAGGCACCTGGATCACGGTCATGCCGGCCGCCAGCGCCGCACGCGTACCGGCCGGTGAGTCTTCCAGCGCCAGGCAGCGTTCCGGCGCCTGGCCCAGCCGCTGCGCGGCCAGCAGGTAGATATCCGGCGCCGGCTTCGGCCGCGCGACGTCGCCACTGGTGATCACCGCATCGAAATACGGCAGCAGGCCGGCAGCGGCCAGCTTGCGGTTGGCGCGCGGCTGCCGCGTGGTGGTCGCCACCGCGCGCGGAACCGCATGCGCCTTCAGCAGTTGCAGCAGCTCCAGGATGCCCGGCCGCAACGGCAGGCCGGTCTGCGTGCGTGCTTCATACAGGTCGTGGCAGCGCGCGGCCACCGCCTCGATCACGCTGTCCTCGATGCCCTGCGCACGCAGCAGCGCGTGCGTGTCACGGTCACCGAGGCCGACCATGCGCAGGAACACCGCCTCGTCCAGGCCCAGTCCGAACTCGTCGGCGGCCTGGCTCCAGCAGGCCAGCGAAACCCGCTCGCTGTCGATCATCAGGCCGTCCATGTCGAAGATGACGGCGTCGGGGAGGAACGGCAGCGCAGCGATGGTGGTCATGGAGCGAACAGCGTATCCAGGTCGGTGGAGGTGAGCTGCCGCCATTGCCCCTCGTCCAGCCCCTGCAGGTCCAGCCCGCCGACGCGGCTGCGGTGCAGGGCCTGCACGTGGTTGCCGGTGGCGGCGAACATGCGGCGTACCTGATGGTAGCGGCCTTCGTGCAGCACCAGGCGCGCGCGACGCGCATCCAGCACTTCCAGTTCAGCCGGCAGCAGGGGCGTCTTCTCGGACTCCAGCATCAGCGTCCCGCTGGCGAACAGCGCTACCTCGTCGCCGCGCAGGTCGCCGCTCAACTCGACCTCATAGACTTTCGGCAGCTTCGACTTCGGCGAGATGATCCGGTGCAGCAGGCCGCCATCGTCGGTCAGCAGCAGCAGGCCACTGGTCTCGCGGTCGAGGCGGCCCACCGTGGACAGCACCGGATCGCGATCGCGGAAGCGCGGCGGCAGCAGATCGTAGATCAGGCGGCCGGTGTCCTTGGTCGAGCAGGTGTAGCCGGCCGGCTTGTGCAGCGCGATCGACAGGCCCACCGGCGGGTCCAGCGGCTCGCCGTCGACACGGATCGCCTCGTGCGGCACCTGGTCGTCGGCATACAGCACCTCGCCGTCGGCGTCGGTGACGCGGCCTTCGCGGAACATCCACTGCACCTGCTTGCGGCTGCCATAGCCCAGGTTGGCGATGAGCTTGACCAGCTTCACTTGCCCTTCCCCTTCACCGCTTCCACCAGCTTGAAGCCATCACGCTCGGCGATCACGCGCACCGCGCCAAAGCTCTCGTTGAGCGTGTACTCGTACGGCAGGTGGCGGTTGGCCACTACGTACAGGCGTCCGCCCGGGCGCAACGCCTGCGCGGCCACGGCGATGAAGCGCTGGCCGATGTCCGGGCGATCGGCGCGCGACGGCGTGTGGAACGGCGGGTTGCTGATGATGACGTCGTAGCCCGGTTCGATACCCGCGGTGACGTCCTGCCACAGGAAGCGCAGCGGCAGCGGGCGCGGCGGCGGCGCCAGATTGAGTTCGGCCAGTGCCAGCGCGCGCTGCTCGGCTTCGTACAGGTCCAGCGCGGTGATCTTCGGGCAGCGTTCCAGCAGCTCGCGCGACAGGTAGCCGTAGCCCGCGCCGAGGTCGGCGGCACGCCCGGCCAGGTCGGCCGGCAGGTGTTCGGCCAACAGCGCCGACGCCGGGTCGATGCGATCCCAGGCGAACACGCCCGGGCGGCTGAGGAAACGGCCCCCGACAATCGGGCGCACTGCATCCAGCGCCGACCAGCGCTTGGCCAGGTCGGCGTCGTGCTGGCCCTGCATCGGCGCGGTCCAGTACACGCGGCAGTGATTCTTGGTCAGGCTGCCGCCGAGGCCGGTCAGCTGCTTGAGGTCACCCTCGCCCGAGCGTGCGCCTTCGTTGTTGGACTGGCAGGCAACGATGCGGCCGCCGTCGGCGACCAGCGCCAGCGCGCGGGCGAACAGCGCGCGGGCTTCTTCACGCTGGCGCGGCGGCAGCACCAGCACCAGCGGGTGGCGGCCCTTGCCGGCCACATCATCCAGCTGGCCGCTGACGGTCCAGCCGGCGGCCTGCTGCAGCGGCTGCGCGAACGGGGCGAAGCTCTGCTCGCAATGCACCTCGCGGTTGCCGGCCACTTCGCGCAGCGGCCAGCCGTCGCGGGCCCGCAGGAAAGCCACGGGGCCTTCCGGCCAGCGCAGAGCGCCTTGGGAGAACGGCAGGAACAGGGTCTGCAGGGGGGCGTCGTCGCTGGAGGCCATCGGCGCGGGTACTTCAAGCGTGAGGGCCGTCCATTGTACCGGCTTGACCGGGTCGGCCCCGGCAGCCGCTTTGCGAAACCCGAACGGGGCCTTGATCTGCCAGCAACATTGGAACGTTCAGGGTAGAGGCTCCCCCGGAAACCCAGGAGAACCTGCATGCGAGCCTTGTTCGTCGGTGGCGTGGTCGACAACAGTGAAATGGACCTGGAAGGCAGCCATCCGCCCGTGCATTACCCCGAGGACACCGGCGGCGGCCACTCGCGCTACCGGCTGCACCAGGTCGGTCATGGTGCCGACGGCAGCGTGGCCTATGCGGTGTATGGCGCGCCGGACCTGGCCGATGACGAGGTGGCGAGGGTTGCGGAGGAGCGGGCGTATGCACGCCGGTTCGAGGCGACGCCGACCCTGTTCGAGCACTGAGCGCAGCAGCCACGCATGGCGTGGCTCTACTGCAACCTCTGGTAGATCCACGCCAAGCGGGGATGGGCCCGGCAGGTTGCCGTCAAACCCTCGGCGGCAACCTGCGGATGCTGGCGATCTCGTCCAACCACACATGGTGCTGCTGCACCGGCGTGTCGTAGTCATCCAGGCGCAGCTGGCCGTTGCTGCCTTCATCGCCAGCGACGTTGCGGTATTGCTGCACGGTTGGCCTCACGGCCACCGTGCCGAGCAGGCGGCGGCCATCGTGCAGAATCAGTTCCACCTGCGTTTCGCCATCCAGCTGCGGCAGCAGGGCTTCCAGGCGCGCGATCTGCGCCGGATCGGTGTGGATACGTGGAGCTATACGGGACATCGGCGACCTCCTGATTGCAGGGTCGCCGATCGGCCGTGAATGTTCAGTGCAGCGCGCTGTCCGCGCGCGGCACCTGCACCTTGCGTACGGCAGCCACCAGCTGCGCCACCGAGTACGGCTTGGCGACATGCTCCTGGAAGCCCGACGCCAGCGCGCGGCGGCGGTCATCGGCACGCGCCAGTGCAGTCACCGCCACCGCAGGCAAGGTTGCCGCGTCCACGCCCATGTCCTCGCGCAAGGTGCGCACCAGCCCATAGCCATCCATGCCCGGCATGCCGATGTCGGTCAGCATCACGTGGTACTGCAGATGGCCGGTGTCGGCCAGCAGTGCCAGTGCCTCGCCGGCCGAGCTGGCCGCCGACACGCTGGCGCCCTGCTCTTCCAGCATGCGCCGCAGGTACTCCAGCACCTCCGGCTGGTCTTCCACCGCCAGCACATGCATGCCCCGCAGCGGATACGGTTCGACGATCACCGGCTCCAGGATCGGCCCGCTGATGACTTCGCGCAGCGGCCGGCGCTCGGCATCCGGCAGGTGCTGGGGCAGGCGCACGGTGAACGTGGCGCCGTGGCCATGGCCTTCGCTGGCGGCGGCGACGGTGCCGCCGTGCAGTTCGACCAGCTGCTGCACGATCGCCAGGCCCAGGCCGAGGCCGCCATGGCGGCGCGTGGTGGTGCCATCGGCCTGGCGGAAGCGGCTGAACAGGTGGTTGAGGAACTCCGGTGCGATGCCATCGCCGGTATCGCGCACCGTAATCACCCAGTGGGTGCCGTCGGCTTGCAGCTGAACGTCGATGCGGCCCTCGGCCGGGGTGAACTTGATCGCATTCGAGAGCAGGTTCCAGAACACCTGCTGCAGGCGCGTGGCATCGCCCAATACCAGGCTGGGCTGCTCGGGCAGCTGCAGGTTCACGTCCAGCGCCTTGCCTTCGGCCACCAGTTCCTGCGCGCCGATGGCTTCGCCAAGCAGCGTGCGCAGGTCCAGCACTTCCACCTCCAGCTGTACCTTGCCCAGCAGCATGCTGCTGAGGTCGAGCATGTCCGAGATCAGCCGCTTCTGCGCACCGGCGCTGTTGGCGATCACGTTCAGGCCCTTGTACAGCGGGCTGGTGTTGTCCACGCGCTGCAGCAGCAGCTCGCTCCAACCGAGGATGGTGGTCAGCGGCGTGCGCAGCTCGTGCGACAGCGTGGCCAGGAACTCGTCCTTCAGCCGCGCCATGTTCTCGGCGGCGCTGCGCGCGGCGCGCTCGGACTGCAGCAGTTCCTCGCGTGCCAGTTCGATCTCGCGGCGCTCGGTCACGTCCGGACTGCTGCCAGCCAGGCCGATGAAGCGGCCCATGCGCGAGAAGCGCGGCCGCGCGTTCATCTCCAGCCAGCGCCACTGGCCGTCGGCGCGCCGCGCACGTACCAGCGCATGCATCGAACGCTGCGCCTTCAATGCTTCCTGCAGCTCGTACTCGAATACGGACGCATCGTCTGGATGTACCAGGCCGCGCCAGACATCTTCCGGAACGCGCGTTTCGTCGCCACCGAAAAACTCGCTGAAGGCGCTGTTGACGAAGCGGGCATGGCCGCGCTCGTCGAGCACCCATACCGGCATCGGCAGGCCATCGGCCAGTGCGCTGAAGCGGGCTTCGCTTTCGCCCAGCTCCACTTCCATCTGCTTGCGCGCGGTGATGTCGAAGAACAGGATGCCGACCTTGTCTTCGCCCGGACGACCAACGCGCACCGCATCAACCGCGAACGAGCGGCCCAGGGCGCGCGCTTCCATCTCGAACTGGGCGGGGCGACCACTGCGGGCCACTTCACCGTAGATGCGGAACCAGTCTTCCTCGTGGTTCGGTTCCAACGCACTCATGCGCTGACCGCGTGCGTCCTTCAGGCCGGTATGGCGCTCGAAGGCGTCGTTGACCTCGATGAAACGATAGTCCACCGCGCGGTCGCCTTCGAACAGCACCTGGATCACGCAGAAACCGGCGTTGATGCGCTCAAGCACGCCATGATGCAGGTCGGGTTCGGGCGCCGGCACCATCATCGGTGGGCGCTCCACTAGGGGCGGCAGTGTGGACAAGGGCGTCTGGACGGGCCGGATTGGAGACACAGCATGTTCCAGAGAGCGTATTCACAGCGTCAAGCGCCGTCAGTCAGGGTTGACGACGATGAATTGGCGGTAACCCCCCTTGCATACGCCGCAGCCGGCCATTGCAGTGACCCGGCCACAGGATCACACTCGATCCGTGATCAACATCGTCCCCAGCGCGGGGACGCAGGAGACCGTCATGAAACGCGCACTCGTGATTGCCCTGCTGGCAGGCGCCCTGGTGGTGAGCGGCGCCAACGCTGCAGCGCGCAACGTAACCGGTAGGGACGCGCCGCGTGCGTTGCAGGCCAATGGCCCGGTCAGCGTGAAATGGGAGGATCCGGCCACGTTCACCGAGATCCGCCAGAGCACCAACCGCTTCGAGGCCGAACGCGGTGACTGGGTACAGCAGCTGGCCCGCTACCTGCAGACCACCGCTGCCAAGCCGCTGCAGCCTGGGCAGACCCTCGATGTCACCCTGGTGGACATCAAGCGTGCCGGTGACTACGAGCCGTGGCACGGCCCGCGTGCGCGCGACATCCGCGTGATGCGTGATATCTACCCGCCCCGCATCACCCTGCAGTACACGTTGAAGGACGCCGACGGCCGTATTGTGAGCGAAGGCGACGCCCGCCTGAGCGACTCCGGCTACCTGCAGGGCAGTGGGTTGCTGACCAACAGCGATCCGCTGCGCTACGAGAAGCGCCTGATTGATGACTGGGTGAAGCGCCAGCTGGCCAGCCAGGCCACCGCTGCGCGCTAGGCCCCTCGGTAGGTGTCGACCCTGGTCGACACGCATTAGCCGACCAAGGTCGGCCGCTACCGGAGCCGCGCAGGGCGACCGCTGCGTGCCAGGCCCCCCGGTAGGTGTCGACCCTGGTCGACACGCATTACAGGGCGCCGACCGAGGTCGGCCGCCACCGAAGCCGAGCGTGGGCTCGGCGCTACACGTATACCTTCGCCACGCGCTTGACCGCGCACGGCAGCTGGTACGCGCTCACGCCGCAGCGCGGCGCCAGTTCCGCCAACGTCGGCGCACTGCCCCACAGTTCCACCACGCTGCCCACCGCGGCCTGCGGATGCGCCGTCAGGTCCACCGTCAGCATGTCCATCGACACGCGCCCGATCAGTGCGCCGGGCTGGCCATCGATCAATACCGGCGTGCCATTCGGGGCGAACTGCGGATAACCGTCGGCATAGCCCAGTGCAACCACACCCACGCGGGTGCGCGCCTTGGCCACGAAGCGCGCGCCATAACCCACCGGCTCACCCGCTTCGATCCAGCGTTCGGCGATCACTTTCGACTGCATCGTCATCACCGGGCGCAGGCGCTCGGTCAGCGTGGTGTCGTCCGGCAGCGGGTTTGCGCCATACAGCATCAGGCCCGGGCGCACCCAGTCGCTGCGCACGTCCGGCCAGCCCAGCAGCGCCGGCGAATTGCACACGCTGGTCTCGCCGTGCAGGCCGTCGATGGCGCGCGCGAAGGTCGCCGCCTGCTCGTGGGTGCGTTCGCTGTCCAGCTCGTCGGCGCGCGCCAGGTGGGTCATCAGCACGATGCGCTCGACCTGCGGCAGCGCTGACAGGCGCGCGTGCGCCGCGCGGAAGCTGTCCACGTCCAGGCCGAGGCGATGCATGCCGCTGTCCAGCTTCAGCCACACCGTCAACGGGCGCGGGCTGTCGAAGGCGGCGACGGCCTCCAGCTGCCACGGCGAACCCACGGCGAACCAGAAATCATGCTCGGCCACCAACGCCATGTCGCTGGGTTCGAAGATGCCTTCCAGCAGCAGGATCGGCGCATGGATGCCGGCCTGGCGCAGTTCCAGCGCCTCTTCGATGGTGGCCACGCCGAAGCCATCGGCCTCGCCTTCCAGCGCCTGCGCACAGCGCACCGCGCCATGCCCATAGGCATCGGCCTTGATGATCGCCAAGGCCTTGCCACCGCCCAGTTCACGGGCGAGCCGGTAATTGCTGCGCAGGGCGCCCAGATCGATCAGCGCGCGGGCAGGACGCATGTGCGGTTCTCTTGTTGCGGCGCGTGACCGTACTGGCCGTAGCGGAAAATATCCAGGCCTTCGGTGCTGATCTGCGGCTGGCGCGCGCTCATCAGGTCAGCCAGGTAGCGGCCCGAGCCGCAGGCCATGGTCCAGCCCAGGGTGCCGTGGCCGGTGTTGAGGTACAGGTTGCGGAACGGCGTGGCGCCGATCACCGGCGTACCGTCCGGCGTGGCCGGGCGCAGGCCGGTCCAGAACTGCGCGCGCGACAGGTCGCCGCCCTTCGGGTAGAGGTCGCTGACCACCAGCTCCAGGGTCTCGCGGCGTCGCTGCGACAGCGACAGGTCGAAGCCGGCCACTTCGGCCATGCCACCGACGCGGATGCGGTCGTCGAAGCGGGTGACCGCCACCTTGTAGCTCTCATCGAGGATGGTCGAGGTCGGTGCCATCGCCGGATCGGTGATCGGCAGGGTCAGCGAGTAGCCCTTCAGCGGGTACACCGGCAGGCGCATGCCCAATGGTGCGACCAGCGCCGGCGAATAGCTGCCGAGCGCGACCACGAAGCGGTCGGCGGTTTCCAGCTTGCCGTCGATGCGCACGCCGGTGATGCGGTCGCCATCGAACTCCAGGCCGGTGATGTCCTGGTCGAAGCGGAACTCGACACCGGCATCCACGCACATCTGCGCCAGGCGGCGGGTGAACAGCTGGCAGTCGCCGGTCTGATCACGCGGCAGGCGCAGCGCGCCGACCAGGCCATCGACATGGGCCAGGGCCGGTTCGGCCTGGATGATGCCGGCGCGGTCCAGCACCTCGTACGGCACGCCGTACTGGGCCAGGATCTCGATGTCCTGCGCCGAGGCATCCAGCTGCTGCTGGGTGCGGAACAACTGGGTGGTGCCCAGGTCGCGGCCTTCGAATTCGATGCCGATCTGCGCACGCAGCTCGTTCAGGCAGTCCCGGCTGTATTCGGACATGCGCACCATGCGCGCCTTGTTGATCGCGTAGCGCTCATGGGTACAGTTGCGCAGCATCTGCCACAGCCAACGGTACTGGGCCAGGTCCATGCCCGGCTTGATCGCCAGCGGTGCGTGCTTCTCGAACAGCCAGCCGATCGCCTTCTTCGGCACGCCCGGGGCCGCCCACGGCGAGGTGTAGCCGAACGACAGCTGGCCGGCATTGGCGAAGCTGGTTTCCAGCGCCGGTCCGGGTTGGCGGTCGATGACCGTGACTTCAAACCCGGCCTGTCGCAGGTACCAAGCACTGGTGGTGCCGATCACGCCGCTGCCGAGAACTAGGACTCGCATGGGACTTCTCCAACCCGATCATTCCCTGCACTGGAGCGCACAGGGACCATAATTGGGGAAGTATAGACAGCCATTCCCAGTTGATTTGCCTGTTTTGAAATCAACCGGCAGGATGTTCTCCTGCAATTCATTCCCCAAGGTTGACGACCATGGCCACCCGTACCCGCGAACTGGACAAGATCGACCGCAAGATCCTGCGCATCCTGCAGGCCGAGGGCCGTATTTCCTTCACCGAACTGGGCGAGCGGGTCGGCCTGTCGACCACGCCGTGCACGGAGCGCGTGCGCCGGTTGGAGCGCGAAGGGGTGATCACCGGCTACCACGCCCACCTCGACCCGGCCGCAGTGAAGGCCAGCCTGCTGGTGTTCGTGGAAATCAGCCTGGCCTACAAGTCCGGCGACATTTTCGAGGAGTTCCGGCGCGCGGCGCTGAAGCTGCCCAACGTGCTGGAGTGCCATCTGGTGTCGGGCGACTTCGATTACCTGCTGAAAGCGCGGATCAGCGAAATGGCCTCCTACCGCAAGCTGCTCGGCAGCACGTTGCTGACACTGCCGCACGTGCGCGAGTCGAAAAGCTACATCGTGATGGAAGAAGTGAAGGAAACACTGAGCTTGCCGATTCCGGATTGAGGCTGGGGAAGCGGTTGGGGTCAGAGCCCGCCGCGCGGGATCCGACCCCGATCGCGGGATCAGGCAAGGGGTCGGATCCCGCACAGCGGGCTCTGACCCCGACCATGGTGACAGTCAACGCTGCTGTGGATGTTTCTGCGAGCGCTGTTCCTGCTGCTTGCCGCCCTTGTGCGGCTGCTGCGGGTCCATCTGCTGTTGCTGTTGCTGCTGCGGGTTGCGGCCCTGCGGTTCCTTGCCGGGATGACGGTTCTGCTGGTTTTTCATGATCGCGATCCAGTGGACAAAGGACATGCGGCGGCGAAATGCCGGCGCACGGTCACGTTGGTCCCGGAACGGTTAATCGCAGGCGAAAAAGCAGTGATCTGCAGCAGGTTGTTTTCGTGCGTTCAGCCCGCACGGCGCACAGCCGCTGCCCACCTGGATTGGCATTGGAGGTCAGCGCTTGATCTGCTGGCCATCGCCGGCCGGCACGCTGTCGTAATAGCGGCCGGTGCGCGAGTCGAACACGCGGTTCGGGCCGGCCGGGCGCACCCCGGGAACGATGCGGCCATTGCGGTCATAGACCTTGTCGGCAGGCTTCGGGACCGGCGCCGGCGCGACCTGGGCCGGACCGGTGGACTTGATCGGCTGCGTCGGCTGTGGCGAGGGCAGTACCTGCGGCTGCGGGCGCGCGGCCTGTGGTGGCGGCACCACCGGCTGCGGTGCCACGGTGGTCGCACTACGGGTGGCGGTCGGGCTCGACGATGTCGGTACCTGGGCCTGCGCGACCAAGGGCAGCAGGGCCATCAACAGCAGGGAAAGGGTCGATTTCATGGCACGCCCCGGCGTGGTTCGCATTCACCATGCGCCAGCGCCTGTGTGCCGCCCATGAACGGCCATCACACTTGCAAGCGGGCGCCAGCACCCCCACGTTTTCCGGCATCCCCAGGCCATCGACCCCACGGAGCGCCGCCATGACCGCCTTCGATCTGACGCCCCCCACTGCCACCCAGACCGAGGCGCTGGTTGCCGGTCTCAGCAGCGAGGAACGCCGCGTGCTGCTGCAGCACGGCACCGAGGCGCCGTTCTGCGGGGTATTCCTCGACAACAAGCGCGAGGGCGTCTATTGCTGCCGCCTGTGCGCGCTGCCGCTGTTCCGCTCCAGCACCAAGTTCGATTCCGGTACTGGCTGGCCCAGCTTCTTCGCTCCGTTCGATCCGGCGCACGTGCGCGAGATCCGCGATACCAGCCACGGCATGGTGCGCACCGAGATCACCTGTGCGCGCTGCGGCAGCCACCTCGGCCACGTATTCCCGGACGGTCCGCCGCCCACCTACGAGCGCCACTGCCTGAACTCCGTCTCACTTTCGTTCACCGGCAATGGCGAGCCCTGGCCCGACCCGTTGCAGCGCGGCGGCGCAGAAAGCGGTGTGGCGGGCTGAAACACCCCGCTGACCGATTTCACAGAATTCCCTCTTCAGAAAACCGGGCGACGGGCCGACAAGGAGATATCCCCTCTCCTTGCGTCGCCCCATGCTCATCATCGTTGGATTCCTGGTCGTCATCATCAGCGTGATCGGGGGCTACCTCGGTGCCCACGGCCGCCTGGGTGCCCTCTGGCAGCCCTACGAGCTGGTCATCATCGGCGGCGCGGCGCTCGGCGCCTTCCTGGTCGGTACCCCGGCCAAGACCGTCAAGCAGACCCTGCAGGCCATGGTGGGCGTGTTCAAGGGCCCGCGCTACAAGCAGCAGGACTACATCGATGTGCTCAGCCTGCTCTATGAACTGCTCAACAAGGCGCGCCGCGAAGGCTTCATGGCACTGGAAGACCATGTCGAGCGCCCAGCCGAGAGCGCCTTGTTCGGCAACTACCCCAAGGTGCAGGCCGACCATCACCTGATCGACTTCATCACCGACTGCCTGCGCCTGATGATCGGCAGCAACATCGAGCCGCACGAGCTGGAACCGCTGCTGGAACTGGAGCTGGAAAAGCATCACGCCGAAGCCATGGCGCCGTCGCAGGTGCTGACCAAGGTCGCCGACGGATTGCCCGGTTTCGGCATCGTGGCGGCGGTGCTGGGCATCGTCATCACCATGGGCTCGATCGGCGGCGACATCGTCGAAGTGGGCGGCCATGTGGCCGGTGCGCTGGTCGGTACCTTCCTCGGCATCCTGCTGGGCTACGGCTTCGTCGGCCCGATGGCGGCGGCGATGGAAGCCCGCGCCGAACAGGACAGCCGCATCTACGAATCGGTCAAGACCGCCCTGCTGGCCTGCCTGCGCGGCTACAACCCGAAGATCGCGCTGGAGTTTGCCCGCAAGACGCTGCCGTCGAACGTGCGCCCGGCCTTCTCCGATTTCGAGCAGCACCTGAAGACGGTCAAGTAAGCCATGGCCGAGAACAAGCCCACCGTCATCGTCCGCCGGGTCAAGAAGGCCGGCCACGCCGCCCACCACGGCGGCTCGTGGAAGGTGGCCTACGCCGACTTCGTGACCGCGATGATGGCGTTCTTCCTGGTGCTGTGGCTGATGGCCACCACCAACAAGAACGACCGTGCGGCCATTTCCGAGTACTTCCGCAACCCCAGCCCGCTGAGTGGGCAGAACGCCACGCCGGCGCCCGGCATGGCCGGCCCGGGCGGCGCCAGCACCTCGATGATCAAGCTGGGCGGTGCCACCGACATCTCGCGCGGCAACAGCAACGATCCCTTCCAGAACCAGAAGGAGGCCGTGCCGCAGCCGGTGGACCAGCAGCAGCGCGACAAGCAGCAGCTGGAAGCGCTGATGAAGGAACTGCAGGAGGCGATCAGCAGGAGCCAGGCGCTGGAGCCGTTCAAGGACCAGCTGCTGCTGGACCTGACCCCGGAAGGCCTGCGCATCCAGATCGTGGACAAGCAGAACCGGCCCATGTTCGACCTTGGCAGCGCCACGCTGAAGCCGTACACGCAGCAGATCCTGCACGAACTGGCCGAGTACCTGAACCATGTGCCGAACCGGATCAGCCTGACCGGCCACACCGACATCACCGCCTATTCGGCCGCACGCGGCTATGGCAACTGGGAACTGAGCGCCGATCGTGCCAACGCCGCACGGCGCGCACTGGTGGACGGCGGCCTGGAGGACAGCAAGATCACCCGCGTGGTCGGCCTGTCCTCGTCGGTGCTGTTCGACAAGACCGACCCGCAGAACCCGATCAACCGCCGCATCAGCATCGTGGTGATGACCAAGGCCGCCGAGGAGGCCGCCCTGGCCGGTGCCGGCCCGCAGGTGGGGCTGTCGGCGCCCACCGCCGACCCGGACGTGCAGGCCGCGCCGGGGCCGGCAAAGTAAACGGCAGGTGCGGGCCCTGGTCCGCACATCCGTGAAAAGCGTGCGGACCAGGGCCCGCACGCACCAGGGGCATCACCCGGCGCACCCGCTACAATGGCGGTCTTTCCGTTTCCAGGTAATCCCACCCCATGTCCCAGAACTCCAAGGCCAAGCGCGACAAGCGCAAGAAGCAGCAGGCCAAGCGCCCGTTCCTGCGCCTGAACGCACAGCAGCAGGTGCAGAACCATGCCGTGCTGACCAACGAAGACGGCCAGGTGGTCGCGGCCATCGGCCTGCAGGGCCGTGAGTGGCTGCTGGCCATCGGCGGCCAGACCATGGGCAACGCCGAGAACCCGGTGCCGATGCTGGCCATGCTCAAGCACCTGGCCAACGTGCAGGAGAAGGAAGGCCGCAAGGTCAACCTGGAGTACTCCGAACTGCTGCAGAAGCTGCTGGACACCCTGGCGGCCGAATCCGAGCAGACCGCCGACGAGTACCTGGACAAGCTGGTCGCCGAGTTCGAAGGCGTCGACGCTGCTGAAGGCGAGGAAGGCGAAGCCGCCGAGGGCAACGTGGTCGAAGAAGCCGCTGCCGAGGCCGCTCCGGCCGCTCCGGCCGCTCCGGCCGCTGACAGCGACAGCAAGCCGCAGGCCTGAACCGGCCGCGGCGGTGACGGTCTACGTCGATGACGCGGTGCATCCCTGGCGCGGACAGCGCTGGGCGCACCTGATGGCCGACACCCTGGCCGAGCTGCACGCGATGGCGGCGCAGCTCGGCATTCCCCCGCGGGCCTTCCAGAACAAGGCCAGCGGTGCCCACTACGATGTCACTTCCGAGCTGCGCGCACAGGCGATCGCGCTCGGTGCGCGGGCGATCTCACGGCACACCGACCGTGAACTGGTCAAAACGGTGATTGCCAACGCCAGGGCGCAGTACCGGCCGTAGGCCACGTCGCGGGTTCGCCGGACACCAACCGGCACCGACCGGGTAGAGTCGACTGTCAGTCGACTATCGCGCGCAGCGCGGGGTTCTCGCGGCCGGATGGGAGAGCAGTCGACCAACAGTCGACTCTACTCCGTCGGGTCGTCCCCAGCGGATCAACCCATCAGGCCGCACCCAGCAGATCGTGCCCGCCGGGTCGTGCCGGGCGGATCGGCCCATCGCTCAGAACGGGTCGCTGCCCAGCCGGATTTCCACGTTGAGCAGCGAGCACAGCGCCAGCATTGCGTCGTCGTCGCGGGTCAGCGCCATCACGCCGGTGAAGCCGTCGCTGCCGGCATCCACGCTCCACAGCGTGTAGTTGTGCTCGCGCAGGCGGTCGAAGGCGGTGGACATCAGCTGCACGCCGTCCAGGTCTTCGGCGAAGTCCTCGTCATCCAGGTCGCCGCCCCAGTCCAGCTGCAGGTTGAAACGCGCCGACAGCTCGTTCACCGCCGACTGCAGCGATTCCAGGTCGTCGCGTTCCACCTCGAAACCGGACTGCCAGGCGATGGCCGTGAACAGTGCCGGCAGCCAGTCGCTGTCCGCTTCCAGCGGCTGCCCGTCCTCGGCCAGGTGCTCGCGCCAGCGGTTGAACTGCTGCAGGGCCAGTTCCTCGTCGCCCGGGTTGATCAGCACCAGCAGGTTCCAGACCCGTGCCTCGAAGCCATCTTCGTCGAAGTCGTGGATGTCTTCCTCGAAGTCGAAATAGTCGCTGTTGTCGGGCATGGCGGAACTTCCTCTGGGGCAGGCCGGCATTCTACGGTTTATCCTGTGCCGCTGAAGCCGGCCTTGGTGGCCGTCACTGTGAATGAAGCGATGAGCGATACCCCTCCCGACCACCTGGCGATCAACCCGGCCAGCCCCTTCCATGATGCGCAGGCGCTGGAGCGCGGCGTCGGCGTGCGTTTCAACGACGTCGAGCGTGACAACGTCGAGGAATACTCGGTCAGCGAAGGCTGGATCCGCGTGCAGGCCGGCAAGGCCCGCGACCGCCGCGGCAACCCGATGACCATCAAGGTCAAGGGCAAGGTCGAGGTGTATTTCCTGGACCAGAAGCCGGAATAAGCACGGCTCCCGGATCCTGGGGTCAGATCCCTTTCCTGCGGAAAGGGATCTGACCCCGATCAACGCGGACCAAGGTCCGCACCCACCCGGGGTACACGGTCATTCGCGCTTGCGCGATTCCAGCAGGTCCAGGTTGCGGATCAGGCGCCGCGAGATCTCATCGGAGATCACCCCGCGCCGGGTCAACCGGAACAGCTCCTCGCGCTCGGCATTGAGGCCGGCGCTGCGCAGCTGGCGGTAGCCCATTTCCATGCGCCGTACCTTCTCCGGGTCCACGTCGGGCCCATCACTGTCGCGCTCCAGGTGGCGCTGGTAGAGCAGGCTCACCCGCGAGGCGGCGTCGTTGTACAGCTGCACGTTCTCGGTGTTCTGGTTCATCACCAGCTGCTGGCGCATGCGCTCGACCCCGGCCAGCGCGGCCTTCGACGACAGCCGGCGTGCCAGGTCCTCTTCCTTGCGCTCGCCCGAGTCAGCCGGCAGCTGCAGGCCCTTCAGCAGCTGTGGCAGCGCGATGCTGGCGCCCAGCAGCGAGAACAGGATCACCGATGCGGCCAGGAAGATCACCAGGTCACGCGCCGGGAACGCACTGCCGTCGGGCAGGAACAGCGGCAGGGTCAACACACCGGCCAGGGTGATCGCACCGCGCACGCCGGCCACCGAGGTCGCCACCACGATGCGCCAGTTCGGTGCCTCGCCCCGCTCCAGGCCGCGACGGCGCGCGCGCAGCAGGTTCCAGCGCAGCGACAACCACACCCACAACAGGCGCAGCACGACCAGTGCCAGATTGATCACCACCACATACACCAGCAGCCACCACGCACTCTGGTGGCCGGTCTCGTTCATGGTGGTGGTGGCGCGTTCGACGATGCCCGGCAGCTGCTCGCCCAGCAGCACAAACATGATGCCGTTGAAGCTGAACTGCAGCATGTTCCAGACCCCGGCGCGCTGCACGCGCATGCTGCCGGAGACGCGACCGGTCAGCTCGACATAGCTCATCGCGATACCGGCGGCGACCGCGGCGAGGATACCCGAGGCATGGATCTCTTCGGCCAGCAGGTAGGCCGCGAACGGAATGAGCAGGTTGACCAGCATCGCCGCGCCGGGCTCCTCGCCAAAGCGGCGCCACAGCCAGCGCTGGAAGGTGGACACACCCAGCGTCACCGCCACGCCCACCGCCAATCCCGCCACCGCCACCCACACGAAGGTCAGCGAGGCCGTGGCCAGCGAGAAGGTGCCGGTCATCACCGCCGCCACCGCGAAGCGGAAGCAGACCAGGCCCGAGGCATCGTTCAGCAGCGACTCGCCTTCCAGGATGTGCATCAGGCGCTTGGGAATCGGCGCCTTCGAAGCAATCGCGCCCACCGCCACCGGGTCGGTCGGCGAGACGATGGCCGCCAGCGCGAAGCACACCGCCAGCGGCATCACCGGAATCAACCAGTGGATCAGGAAGCCGGCGCCGATGACGGTGAACACCACCAGGCCGAACGCCAGTTCGAGGATCGCGCCCTTGTCGCGGAACAGGCCCTGCTTGGGGATGCGCCAGCCATCGAGGAACAGCAGTGGCGGCAGGAACAGCAGGAAGAACACTTCCGGCTCCAGCGCGTGGCCGCGGTTGAACACCCCGGCGATGACCGCACCCAGGCCGATCTGCACCAGCGGCAGCGGCAACGAGAACGGCAGGACGCGAACCAGGTAGCCGCTGGCGACAACGGCCACCAGCATCGCCAGGACGACTTCAATGGTATGCATGCTTCTTCCAGGAAGCGGCGCGTGGGGAGGCTTGGAGGCCAGCGCCGGAAACCCGGAAAAAACTACCACATGCGGCCATGGCCGCGACGGCCGGGGCCGCCGCGCGTCAGCCCCGGCTCATGCCCCGTCGAAGCGGTACAGATCCATGGCGAGGAAGCCGGCATCGATGCCGGCATCGATGCGACGCGCACCGAAACCGCCCTCGCCGGCCGCGCCCATTGCAAAGAACAGCGGCAGCAGGTGCTCGTCGGTCGGGTGCGCGCGTTCGGCGAACGGCGCCTGCCGGCGGTAATCCAGCAGGGCCTGGCGGTCATCGGCGGCCAGGCGCTGCTCCACCCATTCGATGAAGGGCCGCACGTACGGCGCTTCCTTGCCGTCCTGGTAGTCGCCCCAGTCGTGCAGGTTGTGGGTGATGCTGCCGGAGCCGACCAGCAGCACGCCCTGTTCGCGCAGCGGCGCCAGCGCACGGCCCAGCGCGAACTGATGCTCGGGGCCGAGCAGCGGCTGGATCGACACCGGCACCACCGGGATGTCCGCCTGAGGGCGCAACAGCCGCAGCGGTACCCACGCGCCGTGGTCGAGGCCACGCTGCGGGTCGATGGCCACTGGCAGGCCTGCGGCGGCGATGCGGCCGGCCACTTCTTCGGCCAGTGCCGGATCACCCGGTGCCGGGTACTGCAGTTCAAACAGCGCGCGCGGGAAGCCACCGAAGTCGTGGATGGTCGGCGGCTGTGGATGCGCGCCAACCAGCGGCTGCCGGCCCAGCCAGTGCGCCGAAGCCATCACGATGGCGCGCGGCGTCGGCAGATCGCGCGCCAGCTCGGCCAGGCGCACGCCAACCTGGCCCGGCTGCAGGGCAGTCATCGGCGAACCATGGGAGATGTACAGCGAAGGCAGGCGGGACATGGAATTCTCCAGTTGCAGGGTCAGGCGGCGATCAGCGCGAACGCAGGGTCCACTTGCCATCGCCGAGCAGGAACAGCACCACCAGCGCCAATGCCCAGAACGCCGGGTATTCCCAGCCGCCGCCGGCATTGGCGAAACCGAAGCCGTTGGCGCCGTGCACGGTGACGATGGTGCCCAGCAGCAGCGGCACGCCGACCAGGCCCACCCAGCGTGCGTAGATGCCCAGCAGCAGCGCGACGGTGATCACCAGCTCGACGCCGATGGTGAGGTAGCCGAGCACACCGGGCAGGCCCAAAGACTCGAAGAACGCCGCCGTACCGGCCGGGGTGAACACCAGCAGCTTGGTCAGTGCGTGGACCAGGAACAGCACGCCCAGAGCCAGGCGCAGCAGGGTGGCGCCATACGGCGCCAGCGGCGAAACAGGAGCGGTCGTGGTGTGCATGGCAAAGCACCTTGAAGGGAGTGGGCACAGGTTATTGCGCCTTCACGGGCCGATAAATACGATCGTTTGACCGTATTTATTTCACAAGGCGCAACAATGGACACCCTCGAAGCGATGCGCGTGTTCGTGGCGGTGGTCGAGCGCAACGGCTTCAGTGCCGCCGCCCAGGCCCTGGACATGTCCACCGCCGGCGTCACGCGCCAGGTCGCGGCGCTTGAAAAGCGCCTGTCCACCCGCCTGCTCCACCGCACCACGCGCCGGGTCAGCCCGACCAGTGCCGGCGCCGCCTACTACGCCCAGTGCGTGCGCCTGCTGGCCGAATTCGACGCGCTGGAGGCCAGTATCGGCGCGCAGGCGCTGGAGCCTTCGGGCACGCTGCGCATCAACGCACCGGTGAGCTGGGGCATTGCCCGCCTCGGCCCGCTGCTGGCCAGCTATCGCCAGCGCTTCCCGCAGGTGGAGCTGGACCTGGCGCTGTCCGACCGGCTGGTGGACATGGTCGAGGAAGGCTACGACGTGGCCATCCGCATCACCCGCGAGCCCGGTCCCACGCTGATCGCGCGCCGCCTGGGCGAATCGAGGGTGAGCCTGTGTGCCGCGCCGGCCTACCTGGCCGCACACGGCACCCCGCAGACCCCGCAGGAGCTGCAGGCACACGCATGCCTGAGCTACAGCTACTGGGCCGCAGGCAACAACTGGCCGCTGCAGGGGCCCGGCGGTGAAGTGAAGGTGTCGGTAAGCAGCCTGCTGCACGCCAACAACGGCGACGTGCTGCGCGAAGCGGCGATCGCCGGCATGGGCGTGATCCTGCAACCGGACTTCCTGCTGGAAGACGCACTGGCCGATGGCCGTCTGGTGCGCGTCCTGCCCGAGTGGGAGGCCGCGCCGATCGGCATCTTCGCGGTCTACACCAGCCGCAGCCACCTGGCACCGAAGGTGCGCAGCTTCATCGACCACCTGGTGGAAACCGGGGTGTAGCCGAGCCTGGCGTTTGCGGTAGTGCCGGCCGCTGGCCGGCAATCAGACACCTCCCGGTCCTGGGCGAATGCCGGCCAGCGGCCGGCACTACCACTTAGGCGGCGACCTCATCCAGCGCGTCGATGATCCGTTCCAGCGGTGCCGGCCGTCCCAGCAGGTAGCCCTGCACCTGGTCACAGCCGTGCGCAGCCAGCCAGTCCAGCTGTCCCGGCGTCTCCACGCCTTCGGCGATGATGGTCAGGCCCATGCTGTGGCCCAGCGACAGCAGTGCGCGGCAGATCGAGGCGTTGCGTGGATTGGTTTCCACGTCCGCCACGAAGCTGCGGTCGATCTTCAGGATGTCCAGCGGCAGGTGCTGCAGGTAGGACATGCTGGAATAGCCGGTGCCGAAGTCATCCAGCGACACGCTGATGCCCTGCTCGTGCAGGCGCTGCATGGTCTGCATCGCCTGCCCCGGCTTGCGCATCAGGCTGCTCTCGGTCAGTTCCACATGCAGC
The DNA here is from genome assembly GCF_059371575.1 of Stenotrophomonas sp. YJH_SMC_4. Lineage (NCBI taxonomy): Bacteria > Pseudomonadati > Pseudomonadota > Gammaproteobacteria > Lysobacterales > Lysobacteraceae > Stenotrophomonas > Stenotrophomonas sp. YJH_SMC_4. The sequence continues at coordinate 75,199 of NZ_JCAFUR010000007.1, read as the reverse complement.
GCACCCCGCGCCAAACCGAACTCCTGCTGGGCGCGGGTGAACTCGGCCACCAGGTCGCTGTTGAAGAACTGCACGGCCGAGACGTTGACCGCAATCGGCAGTTCGCCCCACCCGGCCTCGACCAACCGCCGCTGCGCCTTCGCTGCCGCTCGGATCACCCAGCGGCCAAGTGCCAGGATCAGCCCGGTGTCCTCGCACAGCTGGATGAACTCATTGGGCGGAATGAAGCTGCCATCAGCCTGCGGCCAGCGCAGCAATGCCTCCAATGCCGCCGGGCTGCCATCGCTGGCATGCCGGATCGGCTGGAAGTACAGCTGGAACTCGTTGTCGATGGCCGCATGGATGCGCCCGGCCAGGCGCAACCGGTCGGCCAGCCGCGTGGTCACCGCTGCGTCGAACCAGACCACCACATTGCCCTCGGCACGCGCCGCGTGCGCCGCCTGCGCGGCCATGCCGATCACCTGTTCGGCGCTGTGGCCGTCACCGGCCACATGCACCGCCACGCCGATGCGCGGCTCGAACTGGTGCAGTGAATCCTTGCCGCGCATCGGCGCCGACACGATCTGCAGCAGGTCGTCCAGCACGCGCTGGGTATCGTGCTCCGAACCGATGGCGAACACGAAGTCCTCCGCCGGCTGGAACGCCAGCGTGCCGCAGCGTGCGCCCAACCCGCCCAAGCGGGTCGCCATCGACTGCAGCACCGCATCACCGATCTCACGGCCCAGCGTATCGGCCACCAGCTGCAGTCCGCGCAGTTGCACGAAGGCGATGGTATAGCCCTCGCCCTGCTCATCCAGCTGGTCGGTCAATGCACGCACGTTGAGCAGGCCGGTGGCCGGGTTGTGCCGTGCCTGGTAGGCCAGGTCGCGTTCGTAGGCCAGCCGTTCGCTCACATCCTCGGCCAGCACCAGGCACGCGGGCTGTCCGTCGAAATCGAGTTTGGACAGGTGTGCGCGCACTTCGAACACGCTGCCGTCCTTGCGCCGGTGCAGGCGCACGGTTGCGTCGGGGGGATCGCCCACCTGCGCGCGCTGGATGGCACCACGCACCTCGTCCCAGCCTTCGCGCGGGCGGATGTCGAGGATGCTCATCGCCAGGAACTCTTCGCGGCTGTAGCCGTACTGGCGCACCGCCGCGTCATTGACCTCGATGAAGCGCAGCGTGTCCGGGTCGAACACCCAGAATGGCGCCGGGTTGCGGTCGAACAGCAGGCGGAAGCGGCGTTCCACTTCGCTCATCTGCTCGCGCGCCTGGTAGCGTTCGCTCAGGTCGGTCAACGCGCCGATCATGCGTCGTTCGCTGTCGGCCACCTCCACCCGCTGTCCGCGCGCGCCCACCCAGCGCACTTCACCACCGGGCAGCACCAGGCGGAACACCTGGTCGAGCACTGCGCCGCCGGCAAAGGCCTGGTCGAAAGCCTGCTGCAGGCGCGCGGCATCATCGCGATGCACGCGAGCGAAGAAGTCGGCTACCGGCAGCGCATCGGTCTGCACGCCGAAGATCTCGCGCGCCAGGGGGGACCAGCGCAGCAGCGCGGCGTCCTCATCCACGTACCACGTGCAGACACGCCCGACCTGATGGGCCAGACGCAGCTCGGCATGGCCCGCCTTCAGTTCCTCGGCCATCGCCTGCTGGCTGCGGGTACTGCGGCGCACCGCATACAGCAGCACCAGCAGCACCACGATGTAGGCCAGCACGATCGCCACCGATGCCTGCAGGTACGGCCACCAGGGTGCCAGCACGTCCTCATCGGCCAGGCCGATCTGCACCGCCAGCGGGCTGCGGTCGAGCGTACTGATGGTCGTGATGCGCGGCACACCATCGACCACGCCGGGCAGGCTGCCGAGCTCGACCACTGCCTGCTTGCCGAGCAGGTCACGCCGCGGCAGGTCGTAGCGGCGACCGACCGTGCCATGCGGATCGGGCACGCGCGCCAGCATGTAACCCTCGGCGTCGGTGATCGAGACCAGCCCGTTGGGACCAACATCCAGGCCGCCGGCGATGCGCTGCAGTTCACCACAGCGCAGCCGCGCCAACAGCCAGCGTTCACCGGCCATCGGCAGTGCCAGCGGCACCACCCAGTCGCCATCGCTGGCCCGCTGCGGCGGGCCGATGTACAGGGCACTGCCCTGCCCCCGGCGCAGCGGGTCGGTCCACAGCGGCAGCTGCAGGTCGCCGCGCCCGGCGGTCAGCGCGCGCCCGTGGCGGTCCAGCACCACGATGCTGTGCAGTTCAGCGTGGCGGCGCAGCACGCCACCGATGGCCGCATCCAGCAGTACCGGGGCCTGTGACGGCACGCTGCGGAACAACTCACCGGCATCGCCGGCGATGCCGGTCATCGCCCGCTCCAGATTGCGCAGTTCCAGCGCCAGCAGGCGCTCGCTCCCCACCGCCAGCGCCCGGCTCTGCCGCTGCGCCGCCTCCAGGCGGCGGTGATGGTCGTTGGCCAGCATGGTGGCCAATCCGGCCACCAGCAACAGGCCCAGCAGCACGCCGCCCCAGGTGATGGCGCGCAACGGACGGGCCAACGCCCGCTTCAACGCGGGCATCGGTCGATCTTCCTTGTGCAGTCGGCTGGCTTCATGCGCGAACGAATCCTCCACATCCCCGACCTCAACGGCCGGCGGACGCCATTCTTGACGCCTGACCCCGTCCTGCATGGCCACCTCCCCGTGTCCGCGCAGGGCTCCAGGGCCCAGCATGCACCACCCCGGTGACGGCGTGAAGATCGCTTCAGCGCGTTCAGCCAGATCCTGCACAGGACCGGCCAGCCACAGGGACGGCCAGCCGGGCTGCGGCGGATTAGACTTGGGGTTTTCCGCTGCAAGAGAAGTCCATGTCCAAGCTGCGCCGTCCCACCCTGGCACTGGCCATCGTTGCCAGCCTGTCCCTGGCTGCCTGCGACCGTCCGGCCGATCCGGCCGCTGGCACCGCCAAGCCCGCCGAGGCTGCACCCGCTGCCGCCAAGCCGATGCTGGGCAGCTTCGGCTTCGATGCCAGCGGCATGGACCGCAGCATCGCGGCCGGCGATGACTTCTTCGGCTTCGCCAACGGCACCTGGGTGAAGAACACCGAGATTCCGGCCGACCGTTCGCGCTTCGGCAGCTTCAACGTCATCGCTGAAAAGACCCTGGCCGACACCCGCGCCATCCTCGAGGGTGCGGCCGGCAATGCGCAGGCCAGCGGTGACGACAAGCTGATCGGCGACTACTACGCCGCCTACATGGACGAAGCCGGCATCGAGCAGCATGGCATCGCCCCGGTGCAGCCGCAGCTGAAGGCCATCGAGACCATCGCCGACAAGGCCGGCCTGGCACGTGCCCTCGGCGGCGAGATGCGCGCCGACGTCGACCTGCTCAATGCCACCAACTTCTACACCGACCGCCTGTTCGGCCTGTGGGTCTCGGTCGACATGCTGCAGCCGGACCGCACCGCGCCGTACCTCGTGCAGGGCGGCCTGGGCATGCCCGACCGCGACTTCTACCTGGGCGGCGGCCGCATGGCCGAACTGCGCAAGCAGTACCAGGGCTACATCGCGCAGATGCTGCAGCTGGCCGGCGTGGCCGACCCGGCCGGCAAGGCACAGCGCATCCTTGCGCTGGAGACGAAGATCGCGCAGGCGCATGCCACCCAGGAAGAAACCAACGACGTGACCAAGGGTGCCAATCCGTGGACCCAGGCCGATTTCAACGCCAAGGCACCGGGCATGGACTGGAACGCCTTCCTTGATGCGGCCGCGCTGGGCGAGCAGCAGGACTTCATCGTGTGGCAGCCCAAGGCCGTGGCCGGCCTGTCCAGGCTGGTCGCCACCGAGCCGCTGGAGGTGTGGAAGGACTACCTGGCCTTCCACGCGCTGGACCGAGCCGCCGCCTACCTGCCGAAGAAGTTCGCCGACGCCCGCTTCGCCTTCCATGGCACCGCGCTGAGCGGCACGCCGCAGCAGAGCGACCGCTGGAAGCGCGCCGTGGATGATGCCAACCACGCTGTCGGCGAGGCCATCGGCAAGCGCTATGTCGAGAAGCACTTCGACGCCAGGACCAAGGAGCGTGCGGACGAAATGGCGAAGAACATCATCGCCGCCTTCGCCAAGCGCATTGACGCACTGTCGTGGATGTCGCCGCAGACCAAGGCGCATGCCAAGGCCAAGGTCGCCGGCCTGACCGTGGGGATGGGCTACCCGGAGAAGTGGCGTGATTACACCGGCCTGGAGATCCGCCGCGATGACGCGCTCGGCAACGCACAGCGCGCCGAGCTGTTCGAATACCAGCGCAACATCGCCAAGCTGGGCAAGCCGGTCGACCACAGTGAGTGGGCGATGCTGCCGCAGACCATCAATGCGATGAACGTGCCGCTGGAAAACCGCCTGGTGTTCCCGGCCGCGATCCTGCAGCCGCCGTTCTTCGACGGTGCCGCCGACGACGCGGTGAACTATGGTGCGATCGGCGCGGTGATCGGCCATGAGATCAGCCACGGCTTCGATAACGCCGGCGCGCTGTTCGACGAGACCGGCAAGCTGCACAACTGGTGGACCGCCGAGGACCTGAAGCAGTTCAACGCCGCCGGTGATGCGCTGGCCGCGCAGTTCAGCAGCTACGAACCGTTCCCGGGCGTGCATGTGAACGGCAAGCTGACCCTGGGCGAGAACATCGCCGACGTGGCCGGCCTGGGCACTGCCTACGATGCCTACCAGCTGTCGCTGCAGGGCAAGCCGGGCCAGACCCTGGAAGGCTTCACGCCGGACCAGCGCTTCTTCCTGGGCTTCGCCCAGGCGTGGCGCAGCAAGAGCCGCGAGCAGGCGCTGCGCAACTCGCTGCTGACCGATGTGCATGCGCCAGGCCAGTTCCGCGCACTCACCGTGCGCAACATCGACGCCTGGTATCCGGCGTTCGAAGTAAAGGAAGGCCAGAAGCTGTACCTGGCCCCGGACAAGCGGGTCAAGGTGTGGTGATGTAACCGGAACGGGCGCCGCGAGGCGCCCGTTTCATTTCCCGGTAGCTGCCAACCTCGGTTGGCGAATGCCCCGCTCGGGTGGATGCCGACGTTGGTCGGCATATCTACAGGTCTACAGGACTACAAGCCATCCACGCATGGCGTGGATCTACCGGCGCGTTGTGGCAATCACCAGCGTGGCGACCATGGCAAGCCCGGCCGCGGCCCACAGATTCGCATGCAGGCCCACGCCATCCAGCAGCCGTCCACCGCCCCACGCGCCCATTGCGATGCCGATATTGAACACACCGACATACAGCGCGGTGGCGATCTCCACCGCGTGCGGGACTGCCTTCATCATCCAGCTCATCAGGCCGACCGACACGCCGCCATAGGCCAGGCCCCACAGCAACAGCACCACAATGCCGCCGGAGGGTGTGCCGCCCAGCCACAGGAACAACAACGGCGTCAGCAGCAGGCCGCAAGAGATCGCCAGCAGCATGCCGCGCGGGTGACGAGCGGCCAGTGGTCCGGCGATGAAGTTGCCCGCGATGCCCGCCATGCCATAGGCGAACAGCAGCGCGCCGATCCAAGCGGCATCCACGCCCGATCGCAGGGTCAGCAACGGGCGTACATAGGTGAACGCAATGAAGTGACCTGCTACCAGCAGCAGCGTCAGGCATAGGCCGCGCTGCAGGCCACGGTGGCCGAGCAGCTGCACGAACTGCGCCGGGCGCACCGACGCCACCACCGGCAACGCGGGAACCACCCACAGTTGCAGCAGCATCACCGCCGCACTGAACAGCGCCATCGCTGCGAACGCGAAGCGCCAGCCCAGGGCGTCGCCGATCAGTGCACCCAGCGGCACCCCCAGAACCGATGCTGCGGCCACGCCCCCGAAGATGATCGAGGTGGCCAGGCCGATGCGATGCGCCGGCACCAGGCGTGCTGCCAGCCCACCAGCGATGGCCCAGATCCCGCCCATGCAGAACCCCACCAGTACGCGCGCGGCCAGCAGCCAGCCGATGCCGGGTGCCAGCGCCGAAGCAACGTTAGCGACCAGCAGCAGCCCCAGCAGCACGCACAGGATGCGGCGACGATCGATGCCACCGGCTGCGATCACCACCAGCGGTGCGAACACTGCCGCCAGCAGGGCCGGCAGCGAGATCATCAGGCCGGCGGTGCCGGTGGACGCGCCGAGATCTTCGGCGACAGGGGTCAGCAGGCCCACCGGCAGCATTTCGGTGGTGACCACCGAGAAGGTGGCGAGGCCAACCGCAGAAACCGCCCACCACGGATGGCGATGCACCGGCGTGGCATGCGCAGGCGATGAAGCGCTCACGGGATGATGCCTTCAGGGGTGGATGCGGCAACCGGGCGCAAGGCACGTCGCGCGAGAACGGCCAACAGCAGCACGCCCCCGCCTGCCACCAGTGCAACGACAAAGCCGCTACGCACGCCCCCCGCATCGACGCTCTGCCCGGACAGCGCCGCGCCCAGCGCCACGCCGATGTTCAATCCGGCCAGCAGCCAGGTCATGCCCTCGGTCAGGCGCGATTCGGGTACGCGTTGTTCGACCAGCGACATCGCCACGATCATCGTCGGCGCGAAGAACACCCCGGCCAGCAACACCGCCACGGCCAGCCCGGGCAGGCTGCCGACCCATGGCAGCGGCAGGGTGGTCATCGAGGTAGCTGCTGCACCGAGCAGCAACAGGCGCCGCAACGGCGCCTGCAGCTTCAGTGCCCCGAACAGCAGGCCCGCCGCGCAGCTGCCCAGCGCATAGGCCGACAGCACCACGCTGGCGGCAAGCGGCTGCCCCCGCTGTTCGGCGAAGGCCACGCTGGTGATGTCGACCGTACCGACAATCACGCCCATCGCCAGCATCAGCAACGCCAGCAGGCGGATCTCCGTGTGCCGCAGCAGCGAGCCCGAGGGAGTTGCACCTTCGTGCTGCTGCAGCGGCGGCTCGGTGCCCCGCTGCAGCACCAATGCGGCGACGCCGACCACCAGCAACAGGGCGGCCGCCAGTACGCCGGCCTGTGGCCATACCGCCACCGACAGCCCCACTGACAACGGTGGACCGACGATGAAGGTCACCTCATCGAACACGGTCTCCAGCGAATACGCGGTCTGCAGCTGCGGGCGACCGCGATGGATCGCAGTCCAGCGTGCGCGCACCATTGCGGACACGCTGGGCATGCATCCAGCCAGCATGGCGGCGACGAAAAGCGCCCAGTCTGGCGCAGCCAGCAGCGTGCACGCGAGCAGCAGCAACAACCCTGCCGCACTGGCCGCAGTAGCCCATGGCAGCACCCTGCCCTGCCCGCGCCGGTCGACCCAGCGCGATAACTGTGGCGACAGCAGCGCGTAGGTCAGCACGAAGGTGGCCGACACCGCACCGGCCAAGGCATAGCTGCCGCGCAGCTGCGACAGCAGTGTGATGATGCCGATGCCGGTCATCGGCAGCGGCACGCGGGCCAGCAGGCCGGCCAGGGCGAGGCCGGCGGTGCCAGGGGCGGCGAACAGGTCGCGGTAGGGGGTGGCCATCGGGATCTCCAGGGCAGCGGCTTGCCTGGCGCTACCGGCGCCACGACAATACATACAGAGCGTATGAATAAGAGCCTACATTCATACGCGTCGTATGTAAATAATCATGCACTGCGTATGTAAGGAGTTCCGGATGGTCCGTCGCACCCGCGCCGAGATGGAAGAAACCCGTGCCAGCCTGCTGGCCACCGCCCGCCGCGTATTCAGCGAGCATGGCTATGCGGCCACCTCGATGGATGACCTGACCGCCCAGGCCGGCCTGACCCGGGGTGCGCTCTACCACCACTTCGGCGACAAGAAGGGCCTGCTGGCCGCGGTGGTCGCCCAGCTCGATGCCGAGACCGACCTGCGCCTGCAGGCGATCAGCGATGGCGCGGATGATGCCTGGGACGGTTTCGTACAGCGCTGCCGTGCCTATCTGGAGATGGCGCTGGAGCCGGAGATCCAGCGCATCGTGCTGCGTGACGCGCGCGCGGTGCTGGGTGGCGCCTCACCGGAATCGCAGCGCCACTGCGTCCACTCGATGCAGCGCCTGATCGAACAGTTGATCGCGCAGGGCGTAGCGATGCCGGTGGATGCGCAGGCGCTGGCATCGCTGATCTACGGCAGCCTGGCCGAGGCCGCGTTCTGGATCGCCGAGGGCGAGGATGGCGACGCGCGCCTGCGGCAGGCGACGACGGCGCTGGAAATGCTGTTGCGTGGATTGAAGTCGGCCGGGTGAGGCCCATCCACGCATGGCGTGGATCTACTGCGGCATCCGGTCTGGTAGAGGCCAACCTTGGTTGGCCCTTCTGCGGCATCGCGCGCAACGCGTGCCAACCAGAACCATGGCATCAGTAGATCCACGCCATGCGTGGATGAAGCTTTATCGCGCAACGCGTGCCGACCAAGATTGGCACCTACCGGGGAACGGTGGGCCACTCGCGCAGCACCGACACCGGCACGCCCATGCGCGCACAGGCGCGGCTGGCGAGGCCATCGGGCAGCGCACGGCGGAACAGCGGCGCCATGCCCTGCATCAACTTCGCTGAAGCGGCCGCCTGCGCACGCTGGCGGCCGCTGCGTTCAAGCATGCCTTCGGCCCAGTCCGGCAGCAGTGCCGCACCGGCGCCAAGGAACACCTCGCGCGACAGCCCCGGCACCGGTACCGGCAGGCGCACGCCGGACAACACCTCCAGCACTTCACGCGAGCGCTCGTCCACACGCAGCTCCGGTTGCCGCGCGCAGAAGTACGCTGCAACCTCGGCTTCACTGCGCGGCACATCCACCGCACCCAGTGCTTCGGCCACGCGGCGGTACTCGTCGTAGTAGCGGTCGGCGATGTGCGCCGGCACCTCGCGCCCGTAGCGACGAAAGCCCTGCAGGAAACCAAACGCCTCAGTCACGTGCACCCATGTCAGCAGTTGTGGATCGTCCGCCGCGTAGGGCTCGCCCTGCGCGGTCTGGCCACGGATCTGTGCATGGATGCGGCGCACCTTGGCCACCAGCGCCTCTACCTCCCCGCTGGGTGCATAGCTGGTACCGGCGACAAACGCAGTGGTGCGACGCAGGCGACCCACCAGGTCATGACGGAAATTGGAGTGGTCGTAGACCCCGGCCAGCGCGCGCGGATGCAGGGTCTGCAGCATCAGCGCACACAGGCCCCCGGCCAGCATCGAGGGGAACTCCGCGTGCAGGCGCCAGGTCACGCTGTCAGGTCCAAACCAGCCCGGGTCACCCAGCGGCTGGTCGTAATCGATGCCGCTCTGGCCACGCGGGAAGGCCTCCAGTACCCAGCGCCGGATCGGCGCGGTGACGGGGCGGGAGAGTCGCTGCAGCAGAGCCGGCATCACAGGTCCAGGAAAAGCGAAAGGGTGGCCGCGAGTTGCGCGGTCGGCCCCGATTCTGGGCGATCACGACGCCGGCGGCGAGTCTTCGCACTCAGCCACGGTTTCATGTGCGGCCGCAGCACATTTCACCCTGCGACATCCTGTCGCAGGCTCCGGCCTCGATGCTGCGATGCAGCAACATTCACCGATTCAGAGAAGGCCCTTACGCGGCTTGGCATTGCGCCCATTGCACGGCTCGCTGGAAGTGCTAGAACTGGACCCGCCACACCGTCCAATGCTGATCGACGCACGTTCCACAAGGAGCCAGCCATGATTGCTTTGTTCAAGGGTTTGGGAATTCTGCTTCGCGACAACGAGCTCTACAGCAGCCCGTTCGATAAACAGGTTGCGCATTGGCGCAATCTCAGCGAGCAGCAGATCCGCGATGAAGTAGCAGTGCTGGCCCAGGCCAAGTGCCAATGGCTGATCGCCTCGATCGTCGGCTGGCAGGCAGCCTCGCTGCTGATTCTTGGCCTGATCGCCAACTACCTGTGGCGTGACGACTTCCATATCACGTTCACCCGCGTGGTAGTCGTGTTCGGCTCGTGGGTCTCGATCCTGTTCGTGATCTGGTTCATGGCCAACATGTTCGATCAGCAGGCCGGTTTCGAGCGCTGGATGAAGGCGTTCAACAGTCGCGCACGCATCAGCTCCAAGGCCGACAGCGTCGAGCACGTGGCCGAGGCCCTGGAACTGGCCGAGCATTACCCGGAAGTGCTCGATTACAAGCAGGCGGTCACCGCCAAGCGCGAGCTGCGCCACGAGGACATCCGCATCATGACCGAGATCGGGCGCATGAAGCAGCACTCCGAACTGGTCGGCCGCCTCAACCACGTGGGCGAGAACGAGCACCACCACGACCTGACACTGCAGCCTGCCTACTGACCCTTCAGGGAAGCGGGGGGACCCACAATGCCACCGTGATCACTCACGGTGGCATTGTTCTTTCCGATCCTCGCTGACGCACTGGGCGAAGCCCTTCGGCAGGTCCCTGAACTCCTGGGTGGTGCCGACCGCCAACGCGAACGACCGTATCGGCGCTTTCGCACACGCGGCGTCAGGACGACAGGCCGGGTCCAGCAGCAGGTAATGGCACTGACCGCTGCGGCTGGCCATGCACTCAAAACGCGCCACGCCGTCCACTACCGTGCGCTTGCTGTACAGCGTGTCCACGCCATTGGCAGTGGTGCGGGTGATCGCGGTTTCGGTGGACTTCTGGCAACCGGCAAGCGCCAGTGCAGCGAGGCCTGCAAGCAGGAAAAGACGCATGCAATGCTCCTGGTAGCGGAAAGGTGCGGTGCGGCTACATGCCGCGGAACAGGCTCATGAATGGTTGGCTGACCACCAGTGTTTCCGTCCGGCCCCGCAGCCGCAGCACACCGCGCCCGGTATCGTCGCGGCTGACCGCCGCCACAGCCTTCATGTTGACAATGGTCGAGCGGTGGATCTGGCGGAAGTGCTGCGGGTCGAGTACTTCCAGCAGTTCGCGCAATGGTGTGCGCAACAGGCTCTCGCCGGCAGCGGTGACCACGGTGGTGTACTTGTTGTCGGCACGGAAGTAGGCGACATCTTCCAGCATGATCAGCTGCGTCTCGCGGCCGTTGCTGGCGGTGATCCAGGCCAGCGGCGGGCGCTCGGCAGCACCCTGCGATGGCCCCAGCCGCTGCAGCAGGCGTTCAAGCGCGGCGTCATCCTGGCGTGTCGATGGCAGCCGCGACAGGATGCGCTCACGCGTCGCCAGCAGGCGTTCGTCACTGACCGGCTTCAGAAGGTAATCCATCGCGCCCTGCTCGAACGCGTCGATGGCGTACTGGTCATAGGCGGTGACGAACACCACCTGGGTACGCGGGCTCAGCTCGGACAGCGAGCGCGCAACTTCGATGCCACTGATGCCGGGCATGCGGATGTCGAGGAACGCGATGTCCGGCTGCGTCTCGGCCAGTTGCTCCAGCGCACTGGCGCCGTCCTCGCACTCGGCCACCAGCTTCAGCTCCGGCCACAACCGGCGCAGCTGTTCCACCAGTGACTGCCGCAGCAGTTCCTCGTCTTCGGCAATGAGGGCTTCAAGCGGCATGGCTGCGCTCCTTTTGTGTCTGCGGCAAGGTCATGGTCGCGGCCACACCGCTGGGGAAGTTGGCAACGATCGCCACGCCGGCCTGCTCGCCACAGGTCAGGCGCAGGCGTTCGCGCAGGTTCTTCAGGCCGATGCCGGTGCCGCTGGTGCCCTGGCCGAAGCCGAGCCCGTCGTCGGCGACGGTCACGGTCACATGGTCATCGAAGCCACGCGCCAGGATCCAGATCGTGCCACCGCCGGGCTTGGGCTCCAGGCCATGCTTGATCGCGTTCTCCACCAGCGTCTGCAGTGCCATCGCCGGCAGGTGCACGCCATGCAGCTCATTCGGTACCTGCACTTCCACCGCCAACCGTGCGCCCATGCGGATGCGCAGGATCTCCAGGTAGGCGCGCGTGCGTTCCAGCTCCACCCCCAGCGTCGACACCGACTCGTCCACCTGCGGCAACGAGCTGCGCAGGTACTGGATAAGGTGGCCCAGCATCTGCTCGGCACGTGCCGGGTCGGTGCGGGTCAGCACCTGCGCGTTGGCCAGCGTGTTGTACAGGAAGTGCGGCTCCACCTGCGCATGCAGCAGGTTCAAGCGCGCGACCGACAGTTCCTTTTCCACCTGGGTCTGTTCGGCGGCGGCCTGCTCATCGCGGCGCTGGTCGGCCACGCGGCGGCTGATCGCGCGGGTAACCGCTTCGGCGTTCTCGAAGTTGCTGCCCTCATCCAGCGCCAGCAGATCGGCCCACCAGCCGGCATCCGGTTCGAACAGCAGAGTGACGGTACTGGTGCCCTGCCCCGGCGTGACCGTCGCCAGCACGCTGTTGCGCTTGATCGCCAGCCGCGCCGGCAGGTTCCAGCGCGACGGCTGGCGGCCATTCCAGAGGTCCACCCGGCGCACGTAGGCGCGCACCTGCAGGCTGCCGGCCGAGCTTTCCACGTCTTCCACGCGCGGAAGTTCGGCAATCGCCGCTTCCACCACGGCATAGGCCTGGCCGGCATCCATCGGCAGTTCCACCTGGCGGCGCTGGCGCCCGGACAACGTGGTCGAATCCAATCGGCCGGCCACCAGCCAGACCCGGCGCACGTGGGTAATCGCGCTGCCCAGCGCGGAGATCATCAGGAACATCGCCAGCAGGCCGAACACCCAGCCCGGGCCATCGTTCATGCCGCTGAAGATGCCGCTCCAGACCATGCCGGCGACAACCAGCGCGGCGGCCCAGGCCAGCAGGTGGCGGATCAGGAGAGAGAGGCTGGCGAACACGGCGGCGCCTTGGAGGAAGGGGGTGAGCCGAGCATAGTGCGGCCCGCCGGGCAAACAAGCGGGCTGCGACGAAGGCGGGAAAAGCGGGGATGGAAAGCCATCTGGTAGTGCCGGCCGCTGGCCGGCTCCCCACTATCTCCGCATGCATCACAGGGATGCCGGCCAGCGGCCGGCACTACCCGGGAGGCGCCGGGCGAACCCGGCGCATGCCCTTACTTGCGCTGGTCGGCGCTGGCGTCACGCACGGCGCGGAACGATTCGTCCTTGCTCCAGTTCGGCCAGCTGCGCGTGTTGGCCAGCTGGTTGCCGAGCGTGTACAGCACTTCCAGGTCGCGGGCGGCACCGGCGAACACCCAGTCCGGCTGCCATTCGTCGCCCTGCTGGTGGTAGCGCTTGGCGGTGTAGTCCTCGGAGGCCTTCTTGCCTGCGGCCACCCCGCCGTCCACCCAGTCCTGGCCGGCCGACCACGACAGTGCCGGAACGCCACGCTTGGCGAATGGGAAGTGATCGGAGCGGAAGAACAGGCCGGCTTCCGGCTTCGGGTCCGGGGTGTAGCGGATATCCCAGCCCTTGGCCACGTCCTTCAGCTGGTCCAGCAGCTCGAAACGCGCGGCACCGTAGATGCCGAAGTCACGCGACGGCCCGAACGGCGCCATGCCGTCCATGTTGATCACCGCCACGGTCTTTTCCAGCGGATACAGCGGATGGGTGGCGTAGTACTCCGAACCCAGCAGGCCCTTTTCCTCGGCGGTGACCGCCAGGAACAGCACTGACCTCTCTGGACGCTTGGCCTTGGCGAAGCCACGGGCCAGTTCGATCAGCGAGGCGGTGCCACTGGCGTTGTCCAGTGCGCCATTGAAGATGCGGTCGCCACGTGCGTCGGGCTCGCCCACGCCGATGTGGTCCCAGTGCGCGCTGTAGACGATGGTCTCGTCCGGGTGGCGGCTGCCTTCCAGGCGTGCGGCCACGTTGTGCGAGGTGATCACTTCGGTCTTCACCGCATACTTCGCGTCCAGGCTGGCGCCGCTCAGCACCACCGGGGTGAAGTCGCGCTGCTGCGCCTTCTTCTTCAGCGCCTCGAAGTCCTGCCCGGCCGAGCGGAACAGCTCCACGGCCAGGTCGCGCTGGATCCAGCCTTCCAGCAGCGGGTGGCTGTCGGCCGGGTTGTCGCGCACCACGTCGAACATGGTGTTGGTGTTGGAGCCGGCCACGGTGGCCCAGCCATACGACGCCGGTGCGGTCTCGTGCACGATCAGCACGCCCAGCGCACCCTGTCGGGCGCCTTCTTCGTACTTGTAGGTCCAACGGCCGTAGTAGGTCATGCCCTTGCCGTCGAAGTCACCCTGGCCGGTCTCGAAGTCCGGGTCGTTGATCAGCACGACGGCGATCTTGCCCTTCAGGTCCACGCCCTTGAAGTCGTCCCAGTTGCGCTCCGGGGCCTTCACGCCGTAACCGAGGAACACCAGCGGGGCCTTGCTGATGTCGACGTTGCTGGCCCCGTTCATGGCGGCGCGCACGGCAATCTGCTTGCCCTGTTCCAGCGGCAGGGTCTTGCCGCCCTGGTGCAATGCCAACTGCGGCGCGCCGACGATGTCGCCCTTGCGCAGCGGCACGGCCTGGGTCCACAGGCGCTTGCCGTCCTTGAGGTCACCGCCCGGCTGCAGGCCGGCGTCGGCGAACTGCTTGCTGAGGAAGGCGATGGTCTTTTCTTCGCCGGCGGTAGCCGGGGAGCGGCCTTCGTAGGCGTCGGAGGCCAGTTCCTTGACGTCGGCGGAGATCCGCGCGCCATCGAATTTCGGGGTGGCCGCCATCAGTGCGCTCGACACCGACAGGGCCAGCAGGCCCAGTGCTACTCGTTTCATTGCTCTCTCCAGCAGGAAATCCTTCTGGAGTGTAATGGGATTCGGCAGGGCTGCGCCCTGCACCTGCCGATGCCAGGGCAACAGCAACAGCAGAAGCAGGCATTCGGTGGGATGGCGGGGTGGGTCCGGTTGCGGGGGACGCCGTAGACCCGTCCTTGGGGGCTTGGCCGCGGCATCCATGCCGCGGACACCCCCGCAACCGGACCCACCCCGCCTTCGACAGCTTCCCGGTGCTGTTGGTAGGTGTCGACCTTGGTCGACACGCATGGAAAACACGAAGGGGTCAGATCCCTTTCCCGGCGGGAAAGGGCTCTGACCCCATCGGTGTGTTGCTTGAGCCTGTTACCAGTTCGGGTCTTCGGCCGGCGCGGCAGCGGGCTTGGGCTTCGGCTTGGCGGCCGGGCGTGCGGCAGCTGCGGGAGCGGCCGAGGCAGTCGCACCTGCGGCGGCGGCGGCCGGCTTGCTGCCCAGCTTCTGGCGCAGTTCGATCTGGCCCGGGCGGAAACCGCCGCGCATCGCGTCGACGCCGTCTTCGATGGTGCCGTACGAGGTCTGTGCGGCCACGCGGTCGATGCGGATGGTGCAGCACGGGTGTTCGCTGCGGCCCAGCGAGCGGCCGGTCTGCGGGTCCTTCAGTTCTTCGCCCAGGCGCACGGCCTGCCAGCGCTGGCCGGCCTGCACGGTGTCACCGCCCTGGCTCAGCACCACCTGGTCACCGTCCACCGAGACCACCGACACCGGAAACAGCGTGGTGACGATGCTGGTGCCGATCTGGCCCGACAGCGATTCCATCATCGCCGCGGCCATGTTGCGGCCGTTGACCACGCGCGGCAGGGTGCTGGGGCCGGTCGAGGCCAGCTGGTGGTCGAAGCTGTCGGACATCACCACCTGGCCGGTAGTGGCGTTGATCAGGCGCAGGGTGATGCGGCCGCCACCGGAGTACGAGGTCACCTGGCGGTCGGACATGCGCAGGTTGCGCACGCTGCGCGGGTACTCGAAGCGTTCGATGGTCGGTATCAGGATCAGATCGGTCGCCAGCTGCTGGCCCACGCGCGCGGTGTCCTGCAGGCGCACGTTGCCGCTGTTGATGTGGTCGATCTCGGCCTGCAGTTCGTCGCCGAACTCGCGGTCCAGCACGATGAAGCGCTGGGTCTGGGTCAGCGTGTCGGACAGGCGCGCACGGATCGCGTCGGCCACTTCATCGGCATCCACGCGGCCATCGCCTACGGCGTAGCTGCCGGCCTTGGTGCGCGGCAGTGCAACCACGATCTTCGGCTTGCCCTGCTCGTCCGGTGCGCGGTACTGGGCGATCTGTGCACGCACGCGCACCTTCCAGTAGCTGCGCATGCTGCGGTGGGTCACGTCGGAATCGAACGAGCTTGCACCACGCTTGGCATCGACGCTGACCTTCTCGTCGTAGCTTTCCCTGACGCTGGCCGAGGCCGAACCGCTCTTGGCCGAGGCTTCGCCGGACGCATTGGCCGACGCCGAGCCCTTGAAGCTCCAGCCTTCATCGCTGGCGCGCACGCGGGCGATGGTTTCCTCGTCCAGCTGCCGCACTTCATCCTGCGACAGGATTTCATAGCCCAGCACCGCGCCCTGCGAGCCGGCGATCATCTGCTGGGTGAACGCGTCGGCGCGGATATCGCCGACGTGTTCGCCATCCACATCCACATGCAGGCCTGCGCGCAGGCCCTGCATCTGGCTGGCCACGCGTACGCCGTTGACCTGCGCCACGGCCGACTGCAGCGCCGCCAGCACCGCCAGTTCCGGGGTGCTGCCGATGCCGTCGGCTTCGCGCGCGACCTGGGTGGTGCCGCCGAAATCCGGCGTGCCACGCAGGGGCGCTGCTTCCACTGGCGCATTGCTGGCCAGTGCACTGGTTGCCTTGTCCTTGGCGGGCGCGGCGGCCGGGGTGTCCTGCTTGCCGCAGGCTGCAAGCAGCGCGGCGGCCAGGCCCAGGCCGATCAAACGGGTTGTCATACGCATGGAGATTCGCCTCGGATCAGATCGAGTCGAGCATCGAGTCGGCGTTGGACGGCACCTTCACCTTGCTCTTCCTGGCGAAGGTCACGGCCGACTTGGTCGAACCGTACAGGCCCTGGATGAAGCCCGGCGATTCCTTGGCCACCCATGCGCCCGCTGCCAGCTTGCGGCCAACGGTGGCCAGCTGGGTCGCGCCCAGGTTCTTCATGCCGGCGGTGAAGCTGCTGGCTTCGCCGCCCAGCTTCTGTGCTTCGGCTGCCGACGCCAGCAGCGAGACCAGGCCTTCGGCGTAGTGCTGCTTGGATTCAGCGTTCAGTTCCGGCTGAGCGGCCTGGCGCTCGTTGATCGCGGCCTGCGCAGCTTCGCTGACCGACACCGACTTCTTCATCGCATCGACGCTGACCGAACCCGACGACAGCGCCTGGCGCTCGGCTTCCAGCAGCTGCACCTGCTCGGCCAGGCCGAAGGCGCGGGCGAACGAAGTCTGGGCCTGCAGCGAGTGCGACTGCGAGCTGACGAAACGACGCACCAGCGCTTCCTGCGAGGCTTCATCCGGAGCGGCGGCGCTGGAGGCGCTGCTGCTGGAGGTGCCGGTGGCGGCACCGGCCAGGTCCTTCAGCTTGCCCAGGCCCGCGTGGGCCGGCATCGACAGGGTGGCGGCAGCGATGGCCACGACAAGAGCGGTATTGCGGATCATATGAGTGTCCTTTGGGAGAGACGGCCGCGAAGCGGCACGTGGGAATCGGTAACCCCAGCGCGATGCCGAGCGAGCTCGGCACCCACCGGGTGGCGGATCAGCGGACTGCCTTGACGTTCAGTTCGTTGATCATCTGCTGGGCGGCCTTCTCGGCAGCCAGCTGCAGGGCATTGGTACGGGCCACGGTTTCATTCGGGCCGGTGCCGGAGAACTGCACCGGGCCCACCGACGACACGGTGCGCGGGAAACGACCGGTCACGTCCAGCACCTTGCCGGTGACCGTGACGAACACGCGGGTGTTGCCGCTGGCCGGATCGCGGTCGCGCATGCCGACGTCGAGGGTACCGACGGCGATGTAGGGGATGTTGGCCGCACGGATGCCGTTGGCGGTATCGCGCAGGGTGGCGGCAGACAGGTCGTTGCCGGTGCTGAAGTCCTTGCGGATGCGCTCGATGCTCAGCAGGCCGCGCGATTCGCCTTCCACGTACTCGGCTTCAACCACTTCGTAGCCGGCGGCGCTGAAGGCACCGGTCATCGCGGTGTTCACTTCAGCGGCGTTGGCCACCTTCCAGCTGATGTTGTCGCTGCGCTGGGTGGTGCTGCCACCGCTGGTGACCGACACCGAGCCGTTCTGGTTGATGCTGCCGTTGGTGCTGACCGAGTTGCCACGGAAGCTGTCGCCTTCACGGGTGTTCTCGCTGTAGCTGCTGCTGGCGTCGACGCGGCGGTATTCCTTGTCCTGGAACGACTGCACGGTGTCCTGCGAGCGTGCCATGAACAGGAAGGTCAGCAGCGAACGCTGCGCGGCGGTAGCACCGGCCACGGCCGAACCTGCGTCCAGCTTGGTCTGCAGCAGCGTGGTGTTGATCTCGGCGCGGACAGTGACGGTGTAGGTCTTGGCCTTCTTGTCTTCGGTGTCCGACAGCGGCACGGCACTGAGCACATAACGGTCGATCTCGCCGATGAACTCGGCGCGGCGGGCTTCGAACAGGCGCAGCTTGGCCGCACCGGTTTCAGCGATGTACGCCTCCAGTGCATTGACCTTGGCCTTGTTCAGGGCCTGGGCGCGGGTGTCGGCGCTCAGGCGCAGGCCGTAGCTGGCCGAACCGGTACCGCGCGAACTCGCGGTCTGCGCGGCGACCGGCGAGGCCACCACCAGCGCGATGAGGATGAGCAGGATGGTACGCATCAACGACATGACTTGATCAACTCCTGGAGGGCTTGGGTCTGCTGCTGCAACGGGCGTCCGCCCGGCTTCTGTTCGTCCAGCCATGCGCGCGAATCGGCACGCTTGGCGGCGGCGCCGGCGAAGGCATCGAAGCCGGCCAGCAGGGTTTCGTAGCTGGCCGACCACTGGTCGACCTGCCACTGCGTGACCGGCACCACCTTGGTGGCGCCCTTGCGCAGCGGCTGTTCGAAATAGACCTTGCCGGAGAAGGGCTCGGTCACTTTGGCGGTGAAGAACGCGCCGAACAGCATCGTCTTCATCGCCGGGGTTTCATTGATGACGCCGTTCTTCAGCGCATCGACCTGCATAGTGATGACGTAGTCCGGCTCGGGGATCTTCAACTGGTAGACCTTGCCGTCGGCAAAGCGGGCGGCCATCGCACCACCGATCGCCTGGCCCGAGGCCGGCGGCAGCAGGCCGACGCCGGTATTGGACGACAGCGTCTTGGACAGTTCATGGGCCAGCGTGGCGCGCAGCGGGGTTTCCCACTTCGGGTCGGGCAGCTTGGCGCGGACCGCGTCGGACAGGGTTACGCCACCGACCTGCAGGCGACGCACGGCGGCATCGGGCAGCTTGGCCTGGGCGAGACTGGCGGCCAGCACCTGCGACAGGCTGGTATCGGCGCTGCCGTACAGCAGATCGGCGACGATCGCGTCGATATCGTCGTTGTCCGGCCGATAGTCCTGCACGTCGATGCGCTGCAGGGTCAGCGGATAGGACGCGATCACCTGGCGCTCGCGGAAATCGAAGAACAGTGCCTGCAGGGCCACTTCCACCAGCACTTTGTACTGGTTGCCGATCGGCTCGACCGAGACCAGTTCGCGGTCCAGTGCGGCGGCCAGCACCGTCGCGCTGGTGGTGCCGTCGAGCATCGCCACCGGCTGGTCGATCAGCTCCAGGTTCGCCGGCGGCCGGCGCTTGAGCGCCTGCGCCAGGGTCTGGTTCAGCGGGATCAGGCCGCGCTTTTCCAGCACGGCATGCGCATGCGGCGTGGTCGCCTGCACGGCAGCGGCATCCGCGGTATAGGCAAAACCGGCCCAGTAGGCCTGCTGCGATTTGTCAGCCGCCTGCGCGGCCATCGGCCACACGGCCAGGCACAGGGCACAGGCAAGCAGGCGCGCAAAAGCGCGCGATGCGCTCTTCGTCCTTGAATACATCCAACCGCTCCTCGGTCAATACGCACGGAATGCGGACGCTGATGCGTCCGCTGGGCGCGAAACATAGCCGCTCAGGCGCCTGCCGACAAGTGCTGCGTTCGTCGCAGTCACTCCTGGGGCGGCAGTCCGGCCCGTTGGCGCAGCAGGCCCCGCTCCGCCTGGTTCTGGCTGAGTCTGGCGGCTTCGGCAAAAGCCTGACGCGCGTCGAGGTCGCGCCCCAGCGCCTGTAGTATCTCCGCGCGCACCACCTGCAGGGGCGCGTACTCGCGCAGGCGTGCATCCACCAGCAGCGGCTGCAGTTGTGCCCACGCAGCGAACGCGCCCTCGCTGCGCAGCACCGCCACGACCCGATTCAAAGCGACAACCGGCGAAGGCATCACCCGCAGCAACTGGGTATAGAGCGAAGCGATACGTGGCCAGTCGGTGGCTTCAGCCCGACGCGCAGCCGCATGGCAGGCGGCGATGCGCGCCTGCAATACATAGGGATCATCAGCACCACCGGCGGCCAGCGCGCGGGCCAGCACCTGCTGCCCGCGTTCGATCTGCAGCCAGTCCCAGCGCGCGCGGTTCTGCTGGTCCAGCAGCACCGGCGCGCCCTGCGCGTCGGTCCGTGCCGCAGCACGCGATGCCTGCAGTTCCATCAGTGCCAGCAGGCCCAGCACCGGCGGCACCGGCAGCCGGTGCGCCAGGATGCGTGCGAGCCGCAGTGCCTCCTCGCACAGCGCCGGACGCATCCAGTCATCGCCGGCGCTGGCCGCGTAACCTTCATTGAAGACCAGGTAGATCGCCTCCAGCACCGAAGCCAGTCGCTCGGGCATCGCGTCCGCGCGCGGCACCTCATAGGGCACCTGCTTCTGCGCCAAGGTGCGCTTGGCGCGCACGATGCGCTGGGCGATGGTCGGCTCGGGCTGCAGGAACGCACGTGCGATCTCGACGGTGGTCAGGCCACCGAGCAGGCGCAGGGTCAGTGCCACCCGCGCATCGGCCGGCAGCACCGGATGGCAGGCCACGAACATCAACCGCAGCAGATCGTCACCCAGGTCATCCTCCAGCGCCTGGCTGTCATCCGGTGCCGGCAGCGCCGCTGGGTGCAGTTCCTCGCCCCACTGCGCATGCTGCTGCGCCACCCGCTGGTGTTGGCGCAGCACATCGATGGCACGGTTGCGCGCAGTGGTCATCAGCCAGGCTCCGGGGTTGTCCGGGATGCCCTGTTCCGGCCAGCGCTCCAGCGCGGCCAGCCAGGTGTCCTGGGCCAGCTCCTCGGCACGGCCGACATCGCCCCCGAGCAGCCGCGCCAGGCGCGCGATCAACACCGGCGATTCCATCCGCCAGAGGGTTTCCAGACGCTGCGTCAGTGCGGGATCGGGCATGCGCCGATCACAGCACGCACGCCCGGCCCGCACAAGCGCCGCAGCTCACGCTTCAACAATCGGCTTGAAGCCGCCCCAGAACATGCGCCTGGTATCGAACGGCATGTCCTTCGGGCCCAGCGACGCCAGCCGCGGGTCGGCCATTACCCTGGCGTTGATGCGGTCGCGCGCCGCGCGCGAACGGAACACCACGAAGGCGACGATCACCGTTTCGCCGGGCTTTGCCTTGACCGCACGCGGGAACGAGGTGCTCTTGCCCGGTTCCACATCGTCAGCCACGCATTCCATGTACTGCAGCGCGCCATGGTCCTTCCACACCGCACCGGCCTTGCGGGCGAGGCGGCGGTAGGCCGCCACCTTGTCCTGTGGGCACGGCAGCACGTAAGCATCCACGTAAGCCATGAGGGTTCTCCCTTGTGGCGGCCGTCAGCCCGGCTCGCCGTCCATGTGTGCGATTTCCCAGAGATGGCCATCCAGGTCCTGGAAGCCGCGCTGGTACATGAAGCCGTAGTCGCGCGCCGGCTGCGGTTCGCTGGCACCTGCAGCCAGTGCCTTGTCCACCAACTCGTCAACTGCCTTGCGACTGGGGGCCGAGAGCGCATTGATCACTTCCGTGTGAGTGTGTGCATCGGCAATCGGCTTGTTGGTGAACTGCTGGAAAAAAGGTTGGGTCAGCAGCATCACGTAGATGCTCTCGCTGATGACCATGCCAGCCGCATCGTCATTGGTGTAGGTGGGATTGAAGCTGTAGCCCAACGCGGTGAAGAACGCCTTCGACTTCTCCAGGTCCTGCACGGGCAGGTTGACGAAGATCATCTGCGGTTGTGATGCGCTCATCGGTGAAGCTCCTTGTGGATGACAAAAAGGGGGATCAGGGCTGCTTCATGCAGTTGACCATCCACGGCTTGCCGTAGCGGTCGATCAGCATGCCCCAGCGGTGCGCCCAGAACGTTTCAGCGATCGGCATCTGCACCTGGCCACCTTCGGCCAGCGCCGCGAACACGCGCTCGGCTTCCTCGATGCTGTCGACGTCGACATTGATGGTGGTCGAACCACCCTCGCCACCGCCGGGACCGTCCGCCGCCATCACGATGGCGCTGCCGATCTCCAGCTGGCTGTGCGCGACGTGGTCCAGGGTTTCCGGCGGCATCTCGTTGCAGCCCGGTGAGCCATCGGAGGGCGGCATGTCGCGGTATTTCATTTCCGAAGTGACCTGGCCACCGAGTGCCTTGGCGTAGAACGCCATCGCCTCATGGGCCTGGCCACTGAAGCCGAGGAAGGGAATCAGTTTCATGGCAATACTCCGTTGTGCGGTTCAGGGCAGTAGTGCCGGGTCGTGCCCGGCAGGGAGATGAATCGGGTCAACCTTCCAGCTGTGCACGCAGACGCTGTTCCTGCTGCTGTAAGTCGGGGGTGAAGGCTTCACCGAAGTCTTCGGCGGAGATCAAGGGACGCAGTTCGAGCGTGCCGCCACTGCCAAACGGCGCGCGGCTGGCCCATTCAACCGCTTCGTCCAGCGACCGCACCTCCCACAGCCAGAAGCCGGCGATCTGTTCGCTGGCAGGACCGAACGGACCGGCCTCGACCTTGGGTGCCCCGCCGCCGAAATGAATGCGACGGCCGCGCTGGGTGGCGTGCAGGCCTTCACCGGCCAGCATGATGCCGGCGGCCACCAGTTGTTCGTTGAAGGCGCCCATTTCGGACAGTTCCTGTTCGCTGGGCATGCGGCCGGCTTCGGAGTCGGCGTTGGCCTTCACGATCACCATCACTTTCATTGCGGTCTCCCGTGGGGACGCGTGGTGCGTGCCCTTCATTGGGTACAACGAACCAGGGGGCTGGGAATCGACACGCCTGTTGGAAATTTTTTTCTTGCGCGGAAAGCGCGCCTTCGGCGGAGGTCGGCGAACGGCGGAGCCCCTCCGTGGTGGGGTTGGGTTGGTCGCTGAAAGCTGGGTTCCTGTGGGCGGGCCGGGCGGGTGGGATTGGCGGGGACGCCGTGAACCCGTCCATGGGGGCTTAGCCGCGGCATCCATGCCGCAGATACCCCGCCAACCCCACCCGCCCGGCCCCAGACAGATTCCGGTAGCCGAACCACCACGGGAAGATCAAGAGAAAAAGGCAGAAGCAAAGGCAACAGCAACGGCGGTTGGCTGGCGGGCTCGGCTTTGCGAGCGAAGCGACCCGCTTTTGCTCTTGTTTGTGATTTTCCGTGGTGGATCAGCTGCAGAGATCTGTCCAAGGCCGGGTGGGTAGGCGGGGCGGGGGTGTCCGCGGCATGGATGCCGCGGCCAAGCCCCCATGGACGGGTTTACGGCGTCCCCCGACCCGCCTACCCACCCGGCCAACCGCCAGAAACCCAGCTTTCAGCGACCAACCCAACCCCACCACGGAGGGGCTCCGCCGTTCGCCGATCCCCGCCGAAGGCGCCGCCTCCCGCGCTGCAACATGCTCACGCGCAAACCTGCGCGATCATGGACACTCCGCCCCCCGCCAGGACCGTCCCATGCAGCAGTACCTGCTTCTGATCTATATCGAGCCTGCCCTGCTGCAGGCCCTGCCCATCGAAGAATTCAACGCGCTGATGCGCGACTGCCTGGCCCACGCCGACAAGCTGCAGGCCGAAGGCACGCTGCTGGCCGCGCAGAAACTGCAGCCGGTCGACACTGCACAGACCCTGCGCGTGCGTGATGGCAACAGCCGTGTTCTCGATGGCCCGTTCGCCGAAACCCGCGAACTGCTGGCCGGCTTCAACCTGATCGTCGCCCGCGACCGCGACGAAGCCATGCGCATCGCCCGCGACTTCCCATGGGCGCGCTTCGGCAGCATCGAGGTGCGGCCGCTGGAAGACATGGACGCCGAGCGCGAACGCTGCGGCGCCCCGGCTGCGGCTATGGCAGCAGCCGTACCCTGATCTCGCGCGGGCCCACGCCTTCGTTACCGCTGTAGTCGCGCACGCTGGCGCGCACGATGTACTCGCCCGGCGGCAGCGCCGCCGGCTGCCAGCGCCCGGTTTCCATCAGGCCGTCACGCACGGTGTTGGTGGCCAGGTAACGGAAACGGGTCACCGCGCTGCCATGCACGGTGATGCCGCTGTCGGGGGCGTAGGCCACCCGCACCGCCTCCTTCTGCGGCGGCATGCGGTTGAACACGATGTTCCAGCGCGGCTGTTCGTAGCCCTGCAACGCCCGGCCACTGGCATCGAGGATCTGGTAGCCCACCTGGTACATGCCCAGACGGCGGCGCGGCAGGTTGTTGTCGACCTGGTCCCAGGCCTCGATCACGATCTGCACGCCGCGGCCCTGGCGCGCCACCATCACCACGCCATCGCTGCCGGCGGCCATCGGCTGGTCGTTGTCATCCAGCAGCGCCACATCGGTGATGCGCGGTGCGAAGTGGTCGGCGTAGTTGTGGAAGCCCAGCGCCACGGCATTGGTCTCGAAACCACCGGTACCCACGGCCAGGTGCACGTGCGCCTGGTTGTTGATGCTGCCCAGGCGGTCGCCGACGTGGATGCGCATGCCGCGGCGCACGCGCATCCGCTCCAGCTTGCCCTGCTCGTCATACAACGCCTGCCAGCGCGCATCGTAGGGCTCATCGCGCGGGGTGCGGCCGACCCGCATGTGGATGTACTTGAGGCGGTCCACCGCCAGGCCCTCGGCCTGCTCACCCAGGTTCCAGGCGGCCACCGGGCTGCTGATCTTGCCCTCGGCAATCGCCAGTACGGTCTGGCCCACATCACCGCGCACGTCGAAACCGCCATGCAGGTGGTGGCGGCTCTCGCCAGTGAAGTTGCCGCGCACCTCACCCAACGTACCGACCACTTCATGCCAACCGTCCTGCGGTGCCAGCGGCCAGCGACCGCCCGTCTCCGGCAACGCCGCATCGGCAGCCGGGCCGACCAGTGCCGGTGCCGGTAGTTCGCCCACCGGCAGCGGGCGCAGGCGATGCAGACGGTAGCTGGCGGCGTCGGCCACCAGCACGCTGCCATCGGCATCCATCGCCAGCCCGCTGGGGCGGGCCAGGCGCGGCAGGCGACCATTGCCAACCAGCGCGATCTGGTGACCCTGCGGCGTCACCTGCACGATGCGGCCATCAAGATCGCCCACGTACAGCACGCCATCGTGGGTGGTGGCCAGCGACAGCGGCCCATTGATCACGCCACCGGCGGCGACCACGGTGCTGACCGTGCCGTCGGCGCCTACGCGGCGCACCGCGTTGTTGAACAGGTCGGCCACCAGCAGCGCGCCCTGCGCATCGAAGGCCAACGCCACCGGCGTGTCGAAGCGCGCAGCGGCGCCCACGCCATCGGCCAGGCCCGGCCGATCGCCGCCGGCCAGGGTGCGCACCATGCCGTCGGTGCCGATCACCCGGATGCGGTCATTGAAGGTGTCGGCCACGTAGACCTGGCCCTGCGCATCCACTGCGATGCCCATCGGCGCATCGAAGCGTGCCTGCACGGCAGGGCCATCGGCGTGGCCCTGTTCGCCACCGGCCAGCGTGGTCACCTGGCCATCGGTGCCGATACGGCGGATCGCATGGTTGCCGGTGTCGGCCACATACAGGTTGCCCTGCGCGTCGGCGGCAATGCCCGAAGGCGTATTGAAACTGGCCTGCAGTGCCGGGCCATCAACGCGTCCCTCGCCCTGCCCGGCCACCGTTTCAACGCGGCCATCGGGCAAGCGGCGGCGGATCCGGTTGTTGTCACCGGCGTCCGTGAAATAGACGCTGCCATCGGCACCGCGCAGCAACGCGTACGGATCGGCGAAACGTGCTTGCGCGGACGCGCCATCGCGGTCACCCGGGTGGCCATCGCCGGCCAGCGGTTCGATCTGCGCGGTCCACGCCAGCGGCGTTGGAACCGGACCCGCCGGTTCAGCCAGCGTATGCAGCGGTGTCTCCCACCAGGTTGCGGCCAATGCCACTACCGTCGCCAATGCTACGCCTGCCGCCATCCATTGCCACCGTGCCATCGTGCTGCGCTGCCTGCCTGCTGTCTGAAGAGGCACCGACAATAGTCGCTGAACGCACGATCCGCCATGGCCAATCGTGCGATCAAACGCCAGAGTTCCATCCATCGCGCTTGTTCTCGCTGGCTGCAGCGGGTTCAATGCGGTTCCCACGGATGGAAATCCTCCATGCCCCGCATCCTCCCCGTCGCCGCCCTGCTGATTGCCGCATTGGCCAGCACATCCGCCACTGCTTCGATCACGGTGGTACCGCAGAAGCCGTCCGTCACCGCCGATGCGATGCACCAGGCCTATGCCACGCGATGGGATGAAGCCATCCAGCAGTCGCGCAGTGGCAACACGCTGGGCGCACTGATCGCAATGGAACGGCTGATGGAAGATCCGATGCTGGATGACTTCGATGCCGAACACCGCGGCCGCGCCGCGCAGGTGGCCGGCTGGACCGCAATGGTGCAGAAGAAGCCGGATCAGGCCCGCCGCTACCTGCAGCGCGCACAGGAAGCACTGCCGGACGACGCGCAGATCCTGCTGACCCTGGTCTCGGTGGAACTGTCCGAGAACCAACCGGCACCTGCCACGAAGCACTTGGTGCAGGCGCTGAAGCATGCCGACGCGCCGTTGCCGGTGGACCACCACGCGATCAACTACCTGCAGTTCCGCCTGCGGGACCAGCCCCAGCAGCGCATGGAACTGCTGCAGGCGCTGTTCGACAACGGCTGGAAGAGCGGCGGCCTGGAACCCACCGGGCTGTGGCTGGCGCTGGCCACGCTGCAGGCCGACAACGGCCGTGGCGACAGGATTCCCGCCACGCTGGCGCGCATCACCGGCCCCGCCGAGATCATCCGCCTGCGCAGTGACAAGCGGTTTGATCGCTATGTCGACCGCGCCGATGCCCGCTTCGATCCGGTGCAGGCTGCACAGAAACACCTCGACGAACTGCGGGTCTCCGGCCTGCTCGACCGGGCGCTGGACGCACGCATGGCCGAGTTCAGCAGTACGCTGCTGATGCTGGACCGCAACGAGGAAGTGCTGGCACTGACCGATGGCATGGCCGGTGCGGCGGCCGAAGGTGAGTCGCCCTCGGCGGCGGAAGCCGAATGGGTGGCATGGCTGCTCAACAGCCGGCTTACGGCGCTGCGCCGGTTGGGCCGTACCGACGATGCGCTGGCCACAGCCAGGCTGGCCGCACGCATCGGTGCGCTGGGCCCGGATGGTGCCGAGCACCAGTTCAACGTCGGCTTCGTGCTCAGTTCGCTGGGCCGCATGCAGGACGCTGCTGCCGCAGTGAATGACATGCCAGGCCTGGCCGGTTACGGCAAGGCGGCCCAGGCACTGCTGCAGTTCGCTGCCGCCCGCGAACGCGGCGATGCCCAGGCAGTGGAAGCCGCCCGCTCGGTGATCCTTGCCCAGCGCGACGACGCACGCCTGTTCCATCGCGAGATGCTGCTGGACGAAGGCAACTTGGACGGCGCAGCCGCAGTGCTGATCGAACAGCTGCGCTCCCCCACCGACCGTGGCGAGACGCTGGCCTCCCTGCAGGACATGCGCACCTACCCCTCGCTGCCCGGTGACGTGAAGATCGATGCGGCCTGGCGTGCGCTGAAGCAGCGCGCCGACGTGCAGGCCGAGGTGGCACGCGTCGGCCGCATTGAGCGCTACGACCTGGTCAGCACCTCGACCTCGCGCTGAGCCGATGTCCTGTGGCGCCGAGCGTGGGCTCGGCACTACACCTTCCGCCTAGCGGGCTGGCACTTCGGTACGGATGCCCATCGCTTCGCGGTAGCGCGCGTACAGCGCCATCACCTTGTCCACATAGGCCAGCGTTTCGGCGTAGGGCGGCACGCCCTTGTAGCGGGTGACCGCGCCGATGCCGGCGTTGTACGCAGCCGCTGCCAGCGGCCGGTCACCGTTGTAGCGGCGCAGCAGCGCGCGCATGTAGCGCGCGCCGCCCTCGATCGACTGCTGCGGTGAGAACGGATCGCGCACGCCATATTCCTGTGCGGTCTCCGGCATCAACTGCATCACGCCCTGTGCGCCCTTGGTCGAGACCGCCAGCGCATCGAAGTTGCTTTCGGCATGGGCAATCGCGCGCAGCCATGCGTCATCGACACCCGTGGCCTTGGCCGCGGCCTTGAACTGCTTGGCGTGCTGCGCCAACTGCGGCTTGCCGACCTTGCCCAGGCCTTCGTGGGCAGGTTCGCCCGGCGGCGTGGCCACTGTGAACTTCAGGAACACCCGCGAGCCGGGCAGGTTGCGGGTGGAGTAGACCAGCGCGCCATCCTGCTCGCGCTCGTACAGCACGCCGCTGAACACGCCCATGTTGCCCCACAGGTTCGGGGTCTGGATGGCGTTGTCGTCGATTTCCTTCGCGGTGCAGCGTGAACCGGGTTCCGGCGCGGTGGCCAGGCTGACGGTGTTGCCCTGCACGCAGCGGTAGACGGTGCGCGCGGCGGCCAGCCCGGGCCACAGGCTGGGCAGCAGCAACAGCGCAAGCAGGAGAGGGTGACGGGGCATGGCGGCCGGATCATCCGGCCGCGCCCGCTAATGTTGGGTGAATGGGCGCCGGCAGGGCTGCGCCCTGCACCCGCGCGGGCACCGGCGCCGGCGCCGGCGCCGGCGGCGGCGGGGGTAGAGTCGACTGTCAGTCGACTATCGCGCGCAGCGCGGGGTTTTCCGGAAGCCCACGGGAGAGCAGTCGACTAACAGTCGACTCTACCGACGTTTCCGATTTCCGGCATTGCCGCCCCCGCATCCCCGGTCATTTCGCGGTCCTCCGACGCACCCAATACCCCACGCCCAGCAGCACGAACCACACCGGGCTGGCGATCAACGCCTGGCGGGTGTCGGCCTGCAGGCTCAGCAGCACCAGCACGGCGGCGAAGAACACCAGGCAGGCCCAGCACATGGCAACACCGCCGGGCATCTTGAAGATCGATGCGGCATGGCGCTCCGGGTAGCGACGGCGATAGGCCATGTAGGCCACCAGAATCAGCGACCAGACGAAGATGAACAGCACCGTCGCCAGCGTCGTCACCAGGGTGAAGGCGGTCACCAGGTTCGGAATCAGGTAGATCAGCAGCGTGCCACCGAGCAGGCACAGGCACGAGAACAGCAGGCCGCGGGCGGGCACGGCGGCACGTGACAACTTCGACAACCCGCGTGGGGCGTGACCCTCTTCGGCCAGGCCGTACAGCATGCGGCTGGTGGAGAAGATGCCGCTGTTGGCCGAGGACGTGGCCGAGGTCAGCACCACGAAATTGATCAGGCTGGCGGCGGCAGGGATGCCGGCGAGCACGAACAGTTGCACGAACGGGCTCTTGTCCGGCACCACCTGGCGCCACGGGGTGACGGCCATGATCGCGATCAGCGCCAGCACGTAGAAGATGATAATGCGTACCGGGATCGAGTTGATCGCCTTGGGCAGGTTGCGCTCGGGGTCGGCGGTTTCGGCGGCGGTGGTGCCGACCAGCTCGATGCCGACAAAGGCGAACACCGCAATCTGGAAGCCGGCGAAGAAACCGACCAGGCCCATCGGGAACATGCCGCCGTCGTTCCACAGGTTCGACAGCGACGCGGTGTGGCCGCTGGGCGAGGTGAAGCCCCACGCCACCAGGCCGGCGCCGGTGATGATCAGCGCGCAGATCGCCACGATCTTGATCAGCGCGAACCAGAATTCCATTTCGCCGAACAGCTTCACCGTCACCAGGTTCAGCGACAGCAGCAGCATCACGCACGCCAGCGCCGGCTTCCAGGCGTCAAGCCCGGGGAACCAGAACTGCGCGTAGGCGGCAATGGCGATCACATCGGCGATGGCGGTGACGATCCAGCAGAACCAGTACGTCCATCCACAGAAGAAGCCGGCCCAGGGGCCGAGCAGGTCGGTGGAGAAATCGATGAAGGATTTGTACTGCAGGTTGGAAAGCAGCAGCTCGCCCATCGCGCGCATCACGAAGAACAGCATCGCGCCGATGATCAGGTAGACGAAGACGATGGATGGGCCGGCCAGGCTGATGGTCTTGCCTGAGCCCATGAACAGGCCGGTGCCGATGGCACCACCGATGGCGATCAGTTGCAGGTGGCGGTTGGACAGGCTGCGGCGCAGGTGCTCGGGGGGCGTTGCGGGCTCGGTCATGGGCGCGGGCAAAAGGGCGGGCGAAGCGTTCGACGGTAGTCCTCCGCAGGCCGGAGCGCCAGCGTCGAATGGGCCAATCCCGTCAAACTTGGCCGCTTTCATCACAATGTGACCGAATACCGGATTCATCCCATTCCGCCCGGCCCGGCGCCATGCTCAGATAGCCGCACCTGCCCAAGGATCGGCCCGACCATGCGCCCTGCCCCGCCCGCCCCGCTGGAGCCCCGGCCATGAGCCGGCTGCGCGTGATCATCGGCGGCACCGCACTGGCGCTGCTGGCCGCAGCCGTGCCGATCGCGGTGATGGCCTATGCCACCTGGGACCGTGCGGTCAGTGTCGAGCAGCAGCGCCTGCGCGACATCGCCGGCCGCACCCTGCGCCGCGCCGACCAGTCCTACCTAGAAGCGCTGGCCGCGTTGAAGTCCGCCGAGGCCGGCGCCTACGATCCGTGCGGGCCGGACCACATCCGGCGCATGCAGACGCTGGTGATGACCTCGCCGTCGGTCGACCAGATGGGCTACTTCGAGGGTGGCAAGCTGCGCTGCACGTCGTGGGGCCCGTTCCTGTCGGACGTCAACCAGCCCAGGTCCGACCACGTCACCAGTGATGGCGCCGGCATCGCCGTGGATGTGCGCCCCGAGGCAAGCGGACGGCGCCAGGTCCTGTCGATCCTGTATGGCAACTACGACGTGCTGGTCGATCCGCGCCGCTTCGTCGATGTCATCGCCGACCCGAACGTGCGCCTTGCCCTGGCCAGCCCGGACGGCCGCCTCCTGGCCAGGCAGGACGGCATGGATCCGGCATTGCTGGAAACCCTGCTGCGCGCGCCCGGTGAGGGCCTGGACCACAACACCCTGTACGCCACCGCGCGCAACGAAGAGTGGCTGGCGATCGCAACCACGCCGCGTACCGCGCTTGCCGCGACCTTCCGCCAGCAGGCCTGGCTGTTCGTGCCGATCGGCGTTCTGCTGGCCGCCATCGGTGCCGGCCTGGTGATCTGGCTGTCGCGTCGCCGCCTGTCCCTGCGCGGCGAGCTGGCCACGGCGATCCGCCGCCGCGAGCTGTACCTGCACTATCAACCCATCATCGAACTGGATACCGGCATCTGCGTCGGCGCCGAGGCGCTGGTACGCTGGCAGCGCCCGGATGGCACCCAGGTGCGGCCGGACCTGTTCATTCCGCTGGCCGAAGAGGCCGGCATGATCGCCGCAGTCACCGATCTGGTGATCGAGAACGTGGTGCGCGACATGCGCGAACTGCTGGTGGCCGACCGCAGCGCGCACATTGCGATCAACCTGGCCGCCGAAGACATCAGCAGCGGCCGTGCGCTGAAGATGATCTCCAAGCACATGGCCGGCAGCGGCATCCTGCCGCAGCAGATCTGGATGGAAGCCACCGAGCGCGGCTTCCTCGATCTGGACCGCGCCCGCACGATGCTGGCACAGGCACGTCGGGCCGGGCACAGCGTGGCCATTGATGATTTCGGCGTCGGCTTCTCCAGCCTGCAGTACCTGGAGCAGCTGCCACTGGATGCGCTGAAGATCGACAAGTCGTTCATCGATGCGATCGGCACCGAGAGCGCGACCAGCCCGGTGACGCCGCACATCATCGACATGGCCAAGGAGCTGGGCCTGTGGGTGGTGGCCGAGGGCGTGGAAACCGAGGCACAGCTGGCGTACCTGCATACCCGGAAGGTCGAGTTCGCGCAGGGCTGGCTGTTCTCGCGGCCGCTGCCACGGGATGAGTTCGTGGCGTTCCACCACAAGCGGCAGCAGCGCTATGGCGCGGCGCGGGAGCACATGCAGAATCCGCGCAGCGTGCCGATCGAGCGTGAGGGGGTGGAGTAGGACGGCGAACGGCGGAGCCCCTCGTGGCGGGTCGCGTATTGCTATCCCAGGGTTGGCCGGGACGGTCGGGTTCGCGGGGGACGCCGTAAACCCGTCCATGGGGGCTTGGCCGCGGCATCCATCCCGCGGACACCCCCGCGAACCCGACCGCCCCGGCCTCTGACAGGTTCCGGCGGCGTCCCGCCACGGAATCAACAGAAGAAGGCAAAGGCAAACGCGGGTCGCTGCGCTCGGTGGATCCCCGCCATGCGTGGATGGCGGGGACCACGGTAGTGCCGGCCGCTGGCCGGCACCTCCGTAACGTTTGCTCTGGGCCTACGCCCAGGCCTTCGGCCGTGCCAGCAGCCACGCCACGCTCACCGCCAGCAGCAGCAACGGCAGCCATCCCAACTGGTTCGGGCCGCCCGCCTGCAGCAGCACACCCCCTGCAACGCCTCCGGCGGCGATGGCGAGGTTCCAGCCGGTCACCAGCATCGACTGCGCCAGATCCGCGGCGGCACCCGCACGCCGTGCCAATGCGGTCTGGAACAACGTAGGCACCGCACCGAAGGCCACGCCCCACAGGATCGTCGCCAGCAGCAGCGCGGTCGCGTCGCCCGGCCACAGCAGCAGCGCCAGCACCGGCACGATGAAGCCGATCACCGCCGCCCACACCAGCGTGCGCAGATGACGGTCCACGCCCCAGCCGGCAATGCCGATGCCGGCGATGGCGGCCACGCCAAAGGCCAACAGCAGGCGGTCCAGCCACGGGCCGGCGCCGGCCTCCACCGCCAGCGGTTCGATGTAGGTGTAGAGCACGTTGTGCGCCAGTACGTACAGCACCATCACCGCCAACGCACTGCGCACGCCGGGCATGCGCCACACCGTAGCCAGCGGTATGCGCCGGCCAGCACCGGCGGCGGGCAAGGCCGGCAGTGCCCAACGCGCATACGCCAGCAGTCCCACGCCCAGCACGCTCATCAGCGCGAACGCCCAACGCCAGCCGATCTGCTGGCCCAGCAAGGTGCCCGCCGGTACGCCCAGTGACAGCGCCAACGGCGATCCGACCATCGCCACCGCGATTGCCCTGCCCTGCAGCGACGGCACCACCATACGCGCGGCGTAACCGGCCACCAGCGACCACAGCAGGCCACCACTCACGCCGGCCAGGAAACGCGCGGCCAGGATCAGCGGATAGCTGCTGCTCAGTGCGGTCAGCGTGTTGACCAG
Source organism: Stenotrophomonas sp. YJH_SMC_4 (assembly GCF_059371575.1). Classification (NCBI taxonomy): domain Bacteria; kingdom Pseudomonadati; phylum Pseudomonadota; class Gammaproteobacteria; order Lysobacterales; family Lysobacteraceae; genus Stenotrophomonas; species Stenotrophomonas sp. YJH_SMC_4. The sequence continues at coordinate 42,074 of NZ_JCAFUR010000007.1, read as the reverse complement.
CACGAAGCCGGCAATCGCAGCGAGCAGCAAGGGGCGTCGCGGCAGGCGCTGGGTCAGTGCGGTCATCGGCAAGGCGGCCATCACCGAGCCCAGTGCGTACACGCTGACCAGCTGGCCGACCGCCGCATCACTCACGCCGAGGCTGTCGCCCATCGGCCGCAGTACACCGGCCGGCAGGGTCTCGGTCAGCAGCGTGATGAAGCCGCCACCGGCCAACGCCAGCAGGCCGGCCCATGGCAGGCGCGTGGCTTCACCGGCGGGACTGGCTGCATCGATGGCATGGCCGCTCATCGCACGGTCCCCATATCGGCATACACCGCATCGCGCAGTTGATCGACGAAGGCACCGTCCATGCCTTCGTAAAGGGTGTTGGTCAGCGCCACCACGCTCAGCCCGCGCACAGGATCAACAAACCAGCTGTGCCCGTAGGCACCGCCCCAACGCCATGTACCTGCGTTCTGCGGCGTGCCGCTTGCGGCCGCATCGCGCAGCACCGCAAAGCCCAGGCCGAAGCCCCAGCCGGCCGGTTCCGGCGGTCCCTGCTCGCCGACCTGCGGGCTGGCCATCTCCGCTGCCAGTGCGGACGGCAGGAGACCTGAACGCTGCACATCACGCAAGGCTTCCAGCACCGCCATCACGTCATCGGCAGTACCGACCAGGCCGGCCCCGGCCGAGGGGAAACGGCTGGCATCGGTGGCGCGCGCGAGGCTGTATTCGATGCCGACCGTACCCTCGAACGGAGCGACCACCTCGCCTTCCTGCAGGCGATGCGGCTGCGGCGCGTCGCTTACATAGGGCGTGGCCAAGCGTGCCGCGTTGCGCGCAGCAAAGGCGGTGTCGCGCAGGCCCAGCGGTGCGGCCAGCAAGCGCTCGTACAGTGCCTGCAGCGTTTCACCCGTCGCTGCTTCGGCAACGGCACCGGCAACGTCCACGCCCAGCGAGTAGAGCCATTGGCTGCCCGGCGCGAACAGCAGTGGCGCCTGCGCGATGCGGCGCACGTTGTCGGCCAGGGAGAGCGGGTTCGCGTCCAGGCCATCGCTGACCCCAGCGCGCGCATACGGGCCGTCGGCATCGGCTTCGAGGAAGCGATAGCCCAACCCGCTACTGTGGCTGAGCAGTTGGCGCAGGCTGATCGGCGGCGTGCTGCCGTCGGCCAGTGCCGGGCGGAAGTCCGGCAGCCAGCGCTGCACCGGCATATCGAGGTCGAGCACGCCCTCTGCTACCAGGCGCAGGATCACCGTGGTCAGCAGCGGCTTGCTCACCGATGCCAGCCGGAACAACTGGTCGCGCTGCATCGGCGTGGCCGTCTCGCGATCGGCCAGCCCGGTCGCGCTGGCGTGGCGCAGCACACCGTGCTCGCGCACCAGCACCACCGCACCGACCAGGCGCTGCGGGTGCACCTGCTGCAGCAGCCGCTGCACCGATGGCAGCGTCGGCGTGGGTTCAAGGGAAGGAGCGGCATTCATCGCGGGAATCCGTGGGGGAGAGGCCCGCCACGTTAGGCAGCACGGCGCAGCGCAAAAAGCCGGTTGCCGCTCCGGGCATCATGGACCGTGCAGTCCGCAATCGGCATGATGGCCGGAACTGCTAGGCCGTAACGGCCCCCACGCCACCCCGCACCACAGTGTTGCGATGGCGGAGCCAGCCGCTACGGTCGCACCAACCTACCCTGCCGCTTTCACTGCCCGCACGCCCATGTCAGTCCTGGACAACCTCGCCAACCTGCAGACCTTCGTGCACGCGGCCGATACCCGCAGCTTCGTCGAGACCGGGCGCCTGCAGGGCATCTCGGCCTCGGCCGCCGGCAAATGCGTTGCCCGCCTGGAACAGGCATTGGGCGTGCGCCTGTTCCACCGCAGCACGCGCAGCATCACCCTCACCGCCGAAGGCCAGCTGTTCCTGGCGCGTTGCCGGCGCATCCTCGACGAGCGCGATGCCGCACGCACCGAGCTGGCACAGCCGCACGCCACGCCTCGCGGCACGCTGCGCATCGGCCTGCCGTTGGTGGGCGACCTGACCCTGCCGCTGATGGCCGAGTTCATGGCGGCCTATCCCGATATCCGCCTCGACCTCGATTTCAGCGATCGGCTGGTCGACGTCATCGAGGAAGGATTCGATGCCGTGCTGCGCGTCGGCGAGCCCAGCGACTCACGCATGAACGCACGACGCCTGGGCGTATTTCCACGCCGCATCGTCGCCTCACCCGCCTACCTGCAGCGGCGCGGCACGCCGCGCACACCGGCCGATCTGATGCAGCACACGCTGCTGCACTATCGCTTCCCCAGTACCGGCAAGCTGGAACTGTGGCCGATCCACTGGCCCGACCAGGAAACACCGCAGGAGCTGCCGGTGCACATGGTGGCCAACACCATCGAAGCGCGGGTAGCGCTGGCACTGCGCGATATCGGCCTGGCGTTCGTGCCCGTGCACTCGGTGCGCGATGCACTGGCCGACGGCCGGCTGGTCACCGTGCTGGACGAGCATGTGCATTCCTGCGGCATCTTCCACCTGCTGTGGCCCTCCGGCCGCCACGTACTTCCGAAGCTGCGGGTGTTCATCGACTTCGTCAGCGCGCGCCTGGAAACCGTGCCGTAGGCGATCGATCCACCCCATGCCCGGCCCACAGTAGATTCACGCCATGCGTGGATGCCTTTGTAGAGTCGCGCCATCAAACCATTCAGCCAGCCCCGCTATACTGGCCGCTCATTCCTCCCAGAGGCTTGCGACCAATGCGCCATTGATGCCGCCGTCTTCCCACCAGACGGCCTGACTCTTCCCGCCCCTGCGCGCAGGGGAGAACCCGGCATCCATGGAGGTCGCATGACCCCGCATTCCCTCACGCTCGATCGCGTGTCGTACCGATTGGCCGACGGCCGCCCGCTGTTTTCCGATCTGACGTTTTCCTTCGAACCGGTCGCCACCGGCCTGGTCGGTGCCAATGGCGTCGGCAAGAGCGTGCTCGCACGCCTGCTGGCCGGACGGTTGCTGCCCGACACTGGCCAGGTGCGCGGCAGTGGCCGCGTGTTCCTGTTGCCGACGCCCGGCTATCCGCCCGCCGGCACGGTCGGTGAACTGGCCGGCGTCGGCGCGGAACTGGCTGCACTGCAACGCATCGAAGCCGGCAGCGTGGACGAGGCCGACTTCGCCTGCGTCGGCGACCGCTGGGATCTGCGCGAACGTCTGCAGCAGCAATGGCGGGCGCTTCGGCTGCCCGACGATCTCGATCCCGCCCAGCCGGCCGCGCGCCTCAGTGGTGGCCAGGCCATGCAGGTCGCGCTGTCCGGTGCCTGGGCCAGTGGTGCTGATTGGCTGATCCTGGACGAACCCAGCAACCACCTCGACGCACGCCATCGCCAACAGCTGTACGAACAGCTGCAGCAGTGGCGCGGTGGCCTGCTGGTGATCAGTCATGATCGCGAACTGCTGGCACACATGCAGCAGATCGTCGAGCTCGATGGGCGCGGGCTGCATCGTTACGGCGGACCGTGGCAGCACTATGCCGATGCGCGCGCCGCCGAGCGCGAAGCTGCCGCCGCTCAGCTCGACCATGCGCGCGCCCAGCACCGCCAGCAGCAACGCAGCGCGCGCGAACAGCACGAACGGCAACAACAACGCCAGGCGCGTGGTAACCGCGATGCGAAGCAGGCCAACCAGGCCCCGATCCTGCTCGGCCGGCAGAAGCAGCGCGCCGAGGCCAGCCACGGCCGCGCACAACAGGTGCAGGCCGAACGCCTGCAGGCCAGCGCAGAGCATCTGCGCGCAGCGGCATCGGCGGTGCACGCGGCGCCGGAACTGGCACTGTTCGCCGGTGCGGGTGACCGTGGCAGCACGCGCCTGCTACAGGCCGAGGCGCTGGTGCTGCCACATGGCTGCAGTGCACCGTTGCAGCTGGAGATCCGCCGCGGCCAGCGCATCGCCGTGGTCGGTGACAACGGCAGCGGCAAATCGACCCTGCTGCGTGTGCTGGCCGGCCAGCTGCCTGCACGCAGTGGCACCGTGCAACGGCATGCGCCACTGGCCCTGCTCGACCAGCAGCTGCTGGGGTTGTCCGGCGAGCGCAGCATCCTCGACACCGTGCAGGCCGCCAACCCGGGCGCGGACCCAGGCGAGCTGCGCACGCGGCTGGCCCTGCTCGGGCTGGATGCACAGCGCATCCAGCGGGCAGCCCGCAGCCTCAGCGATGGCGAACGCGTGAAAGGTGCGCTGGCCAGCGTGCTGTACGCCGATCCCGCGCCCCAGCTGTTGCTGTTGGACGAACCCGGCAATGCGCTGGATCTGAGCGCATTGCAGGCGTTGGAGGAACTGCTTGCGGCGTGGCCGGGCGCGCTGGTGATGGTCAGCCACGACCGGCACCTGCTGCAGGCATTGCGACCGACGCAGGTGTTGCAGGTCACCGCCAACCACTGGCAATGGCGCGACAGTCTGTAGAGTCAAGCCATGCTCGACTCCGCCATGCATCCATCCACGCATGACGTATCGACCAGGGGGTAGTGCCGGCCGCTGGCCGGCAACCCATGGATCCTCAATGCACCGTCAACGCTTCCACACCGGGAACGCCTGCGGCAACTGCTGCCACAGCAATGGCCCCGCACGCAGCTCCTGGTCGTTGAGCAGGCACGCATCCAGCTCCGCACGCACCGCGCGCTCATCCATGTGCACGCCAATCACCACCAGTTCCTGGCGGCGATCCCCCCACAACGGGTGCCAAAGCCGCTGCATCGCCGTGTGCGCTGCCTCATCCGGGAATTCTTCAGGCCCCGGGAGCGGCGCGCTCCAGCAATCGGCCTGCTGCCGCGCCCATCCGAGGTCGCTGTAAGGCAGCGGTGTCGGCGGCAACAACGGCGCGGTGTCTTCCAGCCCGGCCCGCACGCGGTCACGTGCGGCGTACCAGAAGCCCGCCGCCTGCGTGCGCGTCGCCGCGCCCACGGTGTTCAGCTCACCCACCCAGTCCATGCGGTTGGCCAGCCAGAACCAGCCTTTGCTGCGGATCACGCCGGGCATGCCGGACTGCAGCGCGCGGGCGAAGCGCGCCGGGTGGAACGGACGTCGCGAGCGGTAGACGAAGCTGCCGATGCCGTACTCCTCGGTTTCCGGTGTGTGCTCGCCCCGCAGTTCCTTCACCCAGCCCGGCGCACGTTGCGCACGCTCCATGTCGAAGCGACCGGTATCCAGCAGCTCGGCCAGCGGCACATCGCCGAAGCTGGACAGCAGCAGCTTCGCGTCGCGGTTCAGGCCACGCAACACGGCCAGCGTGCCCTGCAACGCTTCGTCATCCACCTGGTCCACCTTGCTGACCACGATCACGTCGGCGAACTCGACCTGCTCGCATAGCAGGTCAACCACACCTCGATCATCCTCCGGGCCGGCCTGCTGGCCGCGCTCGGCCAGTCGCGACGTCGAGCCGAAGTCGGCAAGGAACGCGCTGCCGTCGACCACCGTCACCATCGTGTCCAGCCGCGCGATATCACTCAGGCTGAAGCCATGTTCGTCGCGCACCGCGAAGGTGGCCGCCACCGGCATCGGCTCGCCGATGCCCGTCGATTCGATCAGCAGATAGTCATAGCGACCCGCATCGGCCAGGCGCCGCACTTCCTGCAGCAGATCATCGCGCAGCGTGCAGCAGATGCAGCCGTTGCTGAATTCCACCAGCGTCTCTTCAGTGCGGCGCAGCTCGGCGCCACCCTCGCGCACCAGCTGCGCATCGATGTTGACCTCGCTCATGTCGTTGACGATGACCGCCACGCGCAGGCCTTCGCGGTTGCGCAGGATCTGGTTGAGCAGGGTGGTCTTGCCGGCCCCGAGGAAGCCGGACAGCACGGTGACCGGAAGGCGACGGTCGGCGCGGGAAGCAGTGTTCATGTCGGAGCGGGTTGGCTGCGGAACGGAAATGTTACTGTATAACAATTGTTGCGCAAGGAACCTCCCGCGATGAAGTCGCCTTCTGCCGCCCTGCTTGATGCCGGCGCGGTCGCCCTGTCCAGCCTGTGCCTGCTGCACTGCCTAGCGCTGCCCCTGCTGGCCGCCGCGCTCCCCCTGTTCGGCACCTGGGCCGAAGCGGAATGGGTGCACCTGCTGTTCGTGGCCATCGCCCTGCCACTGACCGGCTACGCGCTATGGCGCGCCGAGCGCCGTCACCCGCTGCCCATACTGGCCTGGGCCGCCGCCGGCGTCGGTCTGGGCCTGTTGCTGGCCGGCGCGCTGGCCTTGCCCTCACACGACTGGGAAACGCCGATGACCGTCACCGGCAGCCTGCTGCTGGCCGCCACGCATATCTGGAACGCGCGGCACCGGCACGGGGGTAGAGTCGACTGTTAGTCGACTGCTCTTCGCTCGGGCTGCATAGAACCCCGCGCTTCGCGCGATAGTCGACTAACAGTCGACTCTACCGCCCCCCGGCCTATTTGCCGTAGCGGCGCAGCAGCTCCACCAGCACCGCGGCCTCGTCCGCCCGCTGCTGCGGGTCATCGGCACCCACCACGTGTTCCTGCAGGTGCTCGTGCAGCAGCTCCATCAGCAGGCTGTGGGCGGCACCGCGCACGGCGGCGACCTGCACCAGCACGTCCGCACAGTCGCCGGCTTTACCCTCGGGCTGGTCCAGCGCCTGCTCCAACGCCGCCACCTGGCCCGCGATGCGGCGCACCCGGGTCAGCAGCTGCTTTCGATTCTTGTGTACATGCGCCATGGCGGGATCATATACCCTATGGGGGTATCCACTCCAGCTACCGCCGTCATGCACTTGGACGCCCTCGCCGCCGCCCGTCGCCACGAACACCGCTTCGACGACGGCAACCCGCTGGCCGAACGCAATACCCGCCGCGCCCTGTGGCTGACCGTCGGCATGATGCTGGTGGAGATCGTAGGAGGCTGGTGGTTCAACTCCATGGCCGTGCTCGCCGACGGCTGGCACATGAGTTCGCACGCGCTGGCGCTGGGCCTGGCGGTGTTCGCCTACCGCTGCGCGCGCCGCTACGCGCACGACCCGCGCTTCGCCTTCGGCACCTGGAAGATCGAGATCCTGGCCGGCTACACCAGCGCCATCGCCCTGCTCGGCGTCGCCGCGCTGATGGCCGTGCAGTCACTGCAGCGGCTGTGGGTACCGGCGCCGATCCACTACAACGAAGCCATCGCCATCGCTGCGGTAGGCCTGGGCGTGAACCTGCTCTGCGCATGGTGGCTGCACGACAGCCCGGGCCACGCGCATCACCACCACGGGCATGACCATGGCCATCATCACGGGCATGACCACCAACACCACGATCACGGCCATGCGCACGGTCACGACCTCAATCTGCGCTCGGCCTACGTGCACGTGCTGGCCGACGCCGCCACCTCGGTGCTGGCCATCGTCGCCCTGCTCGGGGGCAAGCTGCTGGGCCTGACCTGGCTGGACCCGGTGATGGGCCTGGTCGGCGCCGTGCTGGTCACGGTGTGGGCTGTAGGCCTGCTACGCGACAGCGGCCGCATCCTGCTCGACGCGCAGATGGACGCACCGGTGGTGGCCGAAGTTCGCGAAGTGATCGAACAGGGCCCCTGGCCGGCGCGCCTGGCCGACCTGCACGTCTGGCAGGTCGGTCGCGGCAAGTACGCGGTCAGCGCCAGCGTGGTTACCAGCGACGCCCGCCTGGATGCGGATACCGTGCGCAACGCACTGGCGATCCATGAGGAGCTGGTGCATGTCACCGTGGAAATCCACCGCAGCACCTGACCCGCATCCGGTAGTGCAGGCCGCTGGCCGGCAACCTCATGGGCTTCGGAAACAATCCAGCGTTGCCGGCCAGCGGCCGGCACTACCGCTAGAGCTTCAGCATCATCCGCAGCAGGTACATCAGCAGCGGCAGCGCACTCAGCACCGCACCACCGATGCCGATCCACGGCCAGCGCTCGCCGCGCACGCGCGAGGCCACCGCCAGGCCGCAGCCCACCAGTGCCGCGCCCAGCACGCCCACGCCCAATCCCGCAGCCATGCCATTGCCGCCTGCGGCCACCGCCGCCTGCGCCGCCAATGTGCCGGCTCCCCAACCCACAGCGATCCCCAGCCAACTGGCCATGCCGCACCACGGTGCTTTGCCCTGCGCCATCCGAAAACCCCTTTGTTCTTGCCGAATTTCTGTACGGACCACGCCCGTGTGCTGCCTACACTAGCCGCACCTGCCCCGTCGGGACATCCCATGCGCATGCTCCGCCTGCTGCTGCCCGGTGCTCTCCTGCTGCTCACCGCCTGCGGTGGTAATGCCGGGCTTCCTTTCAGCGCCGACCCGTTGCAGGGCTGCTTCGCCACCGGCGCGCGCAAACCGGCCGACTTCCGCATCGACAGGGAAGGCGGCCAGTACTTCGTCTCCTTCAGCCGCGGCGACCAGTGGCAGCGCGAGCCGAATGCCCTGCACAAGGCCACCCGCAGCGAGATCAGCCGCTACTTCCGCGATGACGCCGAGCAGGTCGACAGCGCGTTGATCCGCATGGCGGGCGGCTTCGGCATCTTCCACTTCAACAAGGACGCGACGTTGAAGGGCAAGGCCAGTGATAGTGACTACATGGCGTTGATGCTGATCGGTGCTGGGCCGGTGTATGCGGTGAAGTGCCCGTAAGGCGCAATGATTCTGATGGCGGCTCAGGGCACTATGGGCGCATCCTGTCTTCTTTGAGGAGCGATGCCAATGCTGCTGTTTCTGCTGCTTGCGGTAAGCGCGCCGAAGACCCAGGGGGCCTATGACGAAGTCCGGCAGCTGCCCGATGGCCAGACCCTGATCATGCGCACCCTGGACTGGGATCTCGGTGATGGTCGCCACGAGCGCGTTACCGTGCATTGGCTGCTGCAGGAAGACGGCAGCCTGCGCTACGACTTTGATCGGCAGCCACCGGAAACCCAGGACGTCCATCGTCGGTCGTGCGCGCTGCAGGGCATGCAGCCCTCGCGCGGCGTCAACATGATTTCAGGACAAGGAGCCACGCATGGCTTCAGCTGCACCAGCCAGCGGTAGCGCCGAGCCCACGCTCGGCTCCACCCGTCTACATCCACGCATGGCGTGGCTCTACTGCAGCAGCCACACGTGGCCCCGGCAACAGCTGCGGTACCATGCCCTCCCCCGAACCGCCCCGGTACCCGCCGTGCCCCACTACACCGGCCCCCTGCTGACCCGCGACAGCGCCGACACCCTGCGCCGTGCCCATGACAAGGGCGCTGCCGACTGGCAGGGCTCGCTCGACCTCGGCCGCAGCGAGGACAGCGTGGTGCTGGATGACGACGGCTTCCACTTCCGTGGCCAGCCCTACCCGTGGCCGGGCAAGCTGAAGGACCGCACGCTGTACTACTGGGACGGCGAGGACTTCGCACCGATCTCGCGCTACAGCGGCTCGCTGATCAAGCTGGTGCCGACCGAATGGGGCGCACCGACCTTCGAGGTCGACGGCATCAAGATGCTGCCGACCTCCAAGCTGTCACCGTTCGAGGACGCGCGCCGCAAGGTCGAGCTGGTCGCCCCGGCCGGCAAGGTCATCCTCGATACCTGTGGTGGCCTGGGCTACTTCGCCGCCTGCGCGCTGGAGGCCGGCGTCGGCCAGATCCGCTCGTTCGAGAAGAATGCCGACGTGATGTGGCTGCGCACGCTCAACCCGTGGTCGCCGGATCCGGACTCGGCTGCGGCCGGTGGCCGGATGCAGTTCAGCCACGGCGATGTCTCGCAGCAGATCGAACAGGTGGCCAGCAACAGCGTCGACGCGATCCTGCACGACCCGCCGCGCTTCGGCATCGCCGGCGAACTGTACTCGCAGGTGTTCTACGACCACCTCGCCCGCGTCATCCGAAAGGGCGGTCGCCTGTTCCACTACACCGGCGCGCCGAACAAGCTGACCAGCGGCCGCGACGTGCCGCGTGAAGTGGCCAAGCGCCTGGAAAAGGCCGGCTTCAAGGCCGAACTGGCGCTTGACGGCGTGCTGGCCGTCAAGCGCTGAGCCTCATTCCGAGTCCACCTTCGCCAGCTTCATCACCCACTTCGGCACTTCCGGTTCACCGGCGTAGAAGTCCTTCGGTTTCTTCTCCGCCATCGCCCAGCGGTGCAGCCAGCTCGGGCCGTAGCGACCGCTGTAGCCCTCGGCGCCCCGCGCATAGGCCGGGTCACGCATCGCTTCGTCCAGCGAAATGAAGCGATAGCCGCGCCGCTTCGTCGCCGCCACCAGTTCGGCGAACGTGGCTGCATTGAGTTCGTTCGCATGCATCAGCCAGACCTGCGGCAGCGCGTAGCCCAGCAGCGCCTGGGACTGCTTCTCGTAGTAGTCCAGCTTGTTCAGCATGTACGGCACATAGCCCTTGCGCAGCTGCGCCAGCGTCGCCTCGCGCGCCGGGGAATCCGGCTTCTCGTTCATTACGTTGGCATAAGCGAACGCCCACACCCACTCGCCGTTGTCGACCGTCACGGGTGCCACGCGGTAGCCATGCTGCTTGAAGAACACGTCCATCTGCGCGCGTTCTTCCGGCGTGCGCCCGGCACGCAGATAGGGGTGACGCATCCACTGCGGCTTCAGCCCGCGCTCGGCCAGCAACGGCCGCAGCACCGCCTCGCCACGCAGGAAATCCTGCTGGAACGCAGGCACGCCCTTGGCGTTCAGGTCCATGTGCGAGTAGGTGTGGTTGCCCAGCACATAACCGGCGTCCAGCCAGTCGCGCAGCATCTGCACCCGCGCCGGCTGCACCTGCCCATCGATCTCAAGCTTGTTCTCGTTGACGAAGCCAACTACCGGCACACCCGCCTGGTGCAGCTGCGCCATCAGCGCTTCGTGCCGCGCCTGAAGATCCGGCGGAACGATCTCGTCCACCCGCGCCCAGGGCAGGTCGTCGATGGTCACCGCGATCCGGCGATCCACTTCAGCGGCGTGTACCGCCAACGAGCAGAGCAGTAGCGGTACAGCACGCAGCAACCAACGCATCAGCACATCCTTGCAGGAGCGAAGCGCAGACTGTAGCGCGATTGCGGGCGCGTGGTCGGTCACACCCCCTCAGGGGCTGGGCGACTGCACCTGACGTTCGCGCACGATCGCCCGCCACAGCATGAATCCTGCAGCCATTGCCACCAGCATCAACGCGACCAGCACCAGGGCAAGGTCATCGGGATTGCGCAGCAGCGGCGCATGCTCATGGGTGAGGATCTCGAACACCACCTGCTGCGACTGTGCCAGCGGCAGCCGGCCCTGCTCGCCCAGTTCAACCAAGCAGGCGGCCGGAGACAGCTTGGCCACGCTGGTCCACGCCATGTCGTACAGGTGCAATGCCCTGAGCGCCAGCGCCAGGATCGCGGCGTGCAGGGCCATCACCCCCCAGTTGGCGCGTCGCAGGCGTTCGGACAGGCGACCCAGACGGTAGACTCTGATCGACATCGCGCCCAGCAGCGCCAGTACCACGCCTGCCATCGGAATCCACTGCAACGGTTGCCATGGTGCAAGCGCAGCGGACCGCGCCAGCAGCTGTTCTGCGACCTGCATGCGCGCGACAGGATCAGGCCCACCGCATGCGTCATCCACCGGCTCCAGCAGCAATCCCACGCGGTAGTGGAAGAAGCCGGCTGCAAGGGCTACCGCCAGCAGCGCCACCACCTGCAGTGCCAGCAGAATCGGGCCAGGACCACAGATACGACAGAAGCGGGCAGCAGCAGAGACCATCGGTTCATCCGTGACAACAAAGGACCATCCTAACCAAGCGCCCTGTGCTTGTCGGCTGGCGGATACGACAACCGACGCGTGGTCCCGTTAGGATGTGGATGAGCATGGATGGTCGCATGTAGAGGTGTTGTGGATGGTCACGCTGTATCTGTGGGTGCGAACGCTGCTTCCGCTGCTGGCGTTCGTGATCGCGTGGATGCTGCTGTCGCGCCTGATCAAGGCCCGCGTGGCGCGCCTTCCACGGGTGCCCTTGAACCTGCCCGAGCACAGCAGCAGCCCGCGCAGGAAGGACCGGCGCGTCTACGCGCGCAAGCTGCGGCGCAGACCGGGCCTGCGCACCGCAACGCGCCCGGCCACCGCGCCGCGCAGCTGGAATCTCGCGGCGGTGTTCGTTTCGTTCTCTGCGTTGATTGCCGCCGTGCTGGTCATGCCGGATGGCGCGCGCTTCCAGGTCATGGTCGAGAGCATCACCGGCTACCCAGCCACGATTGCTGAGGTACATATTCCCGCTGCCCGGCAGCCCCTCGTGCTGCAGGCGTGGCAGCCCGCACTGGCGCAGCTGTCGCGGCCGGTAGCGATGCGCTACCCGATCGGGCGCACCGGCGGCGAGCATGAGGCACATGCAACGTTGCCGGTGCAGGTGAGGCATCAAGGTGATCGGCTGCAGGTGGCTACGGCCCTGCCGGTGGATGCCGAACGGCTGCGTGCAGAGCTTGCGGGCCTGGCTGGGCTGCCAGTTGAGGCCATCACCGTCCGCCAGAGCGAGATCTCACCCTGGCTGGAACCCGGCTGGAAGCCGCTGGCCGAACGGTAGAGCCGAGCGCGCAAGCCAGCATGGCTCTGCACTACACGCAGCACCGGGCCCAGGCCAGGCCGCTGTTGCAGTAGATCCACGCCATGCGTGGATGGACGCAGTGCGGAGCCGAGCATGGCTCGGCTCTACAGATCAGGGTCCCCGCGGCAGCTTCGCGGCCCACATGTTGTCGACCAGGTTCGGGTAGCGCCGCCCGTTCTCTTCCGCACGCTGCCGCGCCGCCTCTTTCTGCGCAGGTGACAGCGGCTGCGAGACCTGGCCCTTCGGGTTGGGCTTCTTCCACGGTGGCATTTTCTGTTCGCGCATGGCCGCAGCTTACCGTTTCAGGAAGTTCAGCAGTGCCAGATTGAAGTGGTCCGCATGGCTGGTATTGCACCCATGTGGCGCGCCTTCCAGGATCACCACTTCGCTGCCCGGAATGGCCCGGTGCGTGCGCTGGCCAGAACCTTCAAACGGAACGATGGCATCGCTGTCGCCGTGTAGGATCAGGGTTGGCACTGTGATCTTCTTCAGATCGTCGCGGAAGTCGGTGGTCGCGAACGCGTGCATGCAACCCAGCGCCGCCGTCTGGTCGGATTGATGGCAAAGCGCGATTGCGGCCTGGCGCTCATCCTCGGTCACCATCAGCTTGCCATCGGCGCTGAAGAAATCGCGGGTGAAGCCATCGAAGAACGCCTCGCGATCCTTCTCCAGACCGCTGCGCATTTCGTCGGCCTTGTCCTGTGTGAGCGGACCTTCCGGATTGTCCTCGCCGCGCAGCAGATACGGCGGCACCGCTGCTGCAAACACCACGCTGTGCAGGCGCTCTTGCCCGTGATTGGCCACATACCGCGCAACCTCACCGCCGCCCATCGAGAAACCGACCAGGGTGACGTCGCGCAGGTCACGTTCCTCGATCACCCCGGCCAGATCCGCAGCCAGCGTGTCGTAGTCGTAGCCCTCGGCGGGCTTGTCGGAACGGCCGAAGCCGCGGCGGTCGTAGCTGATCACCCGGTGTTGGGCGTCGCGGAGGATCGACACCTGCGTCTTCCATGCATCGGCGGACAGCGGCCAACCGTGAATCAGAATGACTGGTCGGCCGTCGCCACCGGTGTCTTCAACGTGCAGGCGGACGCGGGAAGCAGGCATGGAACCTCCTGTGGAAGGGGAGATTTTCAGGCTACGGGCCGGCCCCTATCGCGGCCGTGATGGAATCGCCGGTCGCCATGACATCCCCTGCACAGACTACGGCCCCGACGCTGGAGCCGAGCCGCCAATGCGGGCATTCACTCCATGGAACGGCCGTTTCGTCGGACGCCGGCTGCAGCGCCCCGAACGCCATGCGAGCCTGCGTGAACCCTCCTTGGAGCTTCGCCATGCTGCTGCTCACCCTGCCCCTGCTGGCCGCCGGCCTCGCCGCCGCACCCGCGCCCTCCGATGACCTGCGCGAGCAGATCCGCCAGGCCGACACCCAGCTGTTCGCCGCCGCCTTCGAAGCCTGCGATGCCGACAAGGCCGCCGCGATGACCACCCAGGACATGGAGTTCTTCCATGACAAGGACGGCAAGTCGGCCAGCAGCCGCGAAGACTTCCGCCGCAGCGTGGCCAACATGTGCAGCAATGCGCGCAAGGGCGGCTGGAGCCTGCGCCGCGAGCGGGCGGAGCCTTCGCTGCAGGTGTTCCCGCTACACGACGAGCGGGCGCTGGAGATCGGCGACCACCGCTTCCATGAACGCGGCAAGGACGGCGTGGAGCGCTGGGTGGGCCAGGCCCGCTTCATCCAGGTCTGGCGTCGCGTGGACGGGAGTTGGCTGGCCGAACGGGTGATCAGCTATGACCATCGGCCGGCAGACTGACCCGTCGTGCGCACTTAACGGGCCGGATCTATACTTGGGGGGTTCACCCACGACCCACCGCTACCGTTCGATGGCCATGGCCGAGATCACCCCCAACCACCCCGACTATGGCCTCAACCAGCAGGTCCGCCAGGGCGTGGCCGCACTGGATGCCCAGCACGGCCGTGCGTTCGACCAGACCAGCGAGCGTCTGACCGCCAGCCTGACCGTGCTCGCCCGCGAGCAGGGCCTGCAACAGGTCGACCACGTGCTGGTCAGCAACGCCACGGCCCAGCATCCGGCCGGGCACAACGTCTTCGTGGTGCAGGGCGACCCGGCCAATCCGGCGCACCTGCGCGCGATGATGCCGACAGCTGTGGCGGCGCAGACGCCGGTGGAGCAATCGATGCAGAAGCTGGGGCTGGGTGTGCAGCCGCAGGTCGAGGTGCAGGCGCACGAAATGCAGCATCCTGCGCCTCGGTTGGGGTAAGCAGGCGCGGAAGCGGTTTCTCTCCCGCTATTTGAACTCTGAAACGAGCAGGCCTACCCGCTTCAGGACGTCTCTGGCCTGGGTGACATAGCTGCTCACCGTCAGTCGATCCAACGGAAGCATCTCGCCGTGCTTCTTCGCCGGCAGCAACCTTCCCGCCTGCTGAAGACGGAATGCCTCGTGGTCCTTCTGGATGTTGATGGATGACACCTTTCCATGGACCTTCAGCAGCTCCAGCACGCACACATGGAAGACCTGTGGCCTGCATTGTGAGATGAACTCCTCAATGGACATCTTCGGGTCGACGAAGTACGGCTTGAACCGTTTGAAGAGTCCCTTCCTTGCACCGTCCTCCAGGTTCTTGATGTAGGCATCCAGCGGAACGTCGATGTTCGAGAGATCATGGATGTACTGGTTCCTGATCTCTGCAACGGCCTTGAACATCGATTTCTGTTCACTGTCGA
The DNA here is from genome assembly GCF_059371575.1 of Stenotrophomonas sp. YJH_SMC_4. Taxonomy (NCBI): domain Bacteria; kingdom Pseudomonadati; phylum Pseudomonadota; class Gammaproteobacteria; order Lysobacterales; family Lysobacteraceae; genus Stenotrophomonas; species Stenotrophomonas sp. YJH_SMC_4. The sequence goes on along the minus strand of NZ_JCAFUR010000007.1, from coordinate 26,843 downwards.
TGATGTTCATCTTGCGCAGAAAATTGATCCTCACTTCCTGCGGGAGATTGCTGATCACATCGAATATCAGCGGCTCGCGCAGGGCATCGACGACGGCCCGCGTGAAAACGGCCTCGACGAGCTGCGCCAGCTTCGAGATGAAGCTCCACGAGTCTTCTTCTTTGTAGAGCGCTACGGCGAATCCCTTCGGTATCGCCAGCTCTTTGTTCAACCTTTCAAATGCGAGCTCGACGAACGCGGTATACGTACTCATTGGATAGCCTCCCCTGGAAGGCTGAAGACGCTACATGTACCGCCCCACTGCAACAAGCGCTGCCCCTGCTTTTGCAACACTTCCTAGTCCAGCGTCATGCGAGCCGCATAAATGGATGAGGCCCGCTCCACGGCCGACGGCCGAGGACACGGGCCTCGTCAATCCAGCGCGAATGCTTACAGCTGGATGCGCGCCACACTCTCGTCAGCGCCCTTGTCATCCTTCTCGCCGTTCTTGATGCTCACGAACAACACGTTGTTCTTCGCATCCAGCGCCAGGCTGTTCGGGTGGGTCGGCACGGCGTAGGTGGCCACCTTCTGGTAGCTGTCGCTGTTGTATGCGGTCACGGTACCGGCTTCGCGGTTGGTCACGTACAGGCGCTTGCGCGGTGCATCCAGCAGGATGCCCAGCGGGCCGGCATCGGTCGAGATGCTGGCCAGTTCCTTGCCGGTACTGCGGTCGAGCACCAGCACGCGCTGGCCCGGGTGCTTGCTGACCAGGCCACTGCTCTTGGCCTGGTAGCCACGCAGGAATTCCGAGCCCTGGTCGGTCACGAACAGGCGCTTGCCGGCCGGGTCCAGCGCGATGTTCATCGGCTGCTCGGCGGCGATCCTGTGCTGCGCCACCACCTTGTTCGAATCGGTACCCACCACCACCAGGTCGGCCAGCAGGTTGCTGGTGTAGACGCGCTTGTTGGCCGCATCCAGTGCGAGGCCCGGCGCCTTGACATTGCCCAGGCCATCAATGGTGTTGATCACCTTCAGTGTGGTGGTATCGATCACAAACAGCACGCTGCTCACGTCCGGCTGGCTGCTGTGGCCGGTCACGTACAGGCGGTTGGCGGCGCTGTCGACTACCAGCTCGCGCAGGTCGTGGGTGTAAGCGGCCTTGCCGTCCTTGCCGGTCTTCTTCTCCATCAACTGGATGGTGCCGACCGCCTTGTTCTGCGCGGTGTCGACCACGGTCACCGACAGGTCCACGGTGTTGCCCACGTACAGGCGGTTGTGGGCGTCATCCAGCACCACGCCGAAGGCTTTGCGCTCCAGCGGAATGCGGGTTTCCACGGCCAGCGTGGCCGGGTTCAGGCGCAGCACCTGGGCCGGGCCAGCGTCATCGCCGAAGCCACCGGACGAGGCTACGAACACGGCGTTCTGCTTCGGGCTGTAGGCCAGCTCGTACAGGCCCTTGGCCACGGCCTGGCGCTGCACGGCAGTGGTGGCGCTGGCGGCGGGTGCGTTGTCGGCGAATGCGGAGGGCGCGCCGAGGCTGAGCGAAACGGCCACGGCCAGGGCGGCCGAGCGGAAGAGAGGATTACGGAACATGCGAGCGTCCTTGAATGGGCACGGGAGGGTGTCCTGGCTCGCTGGGCCGTTCTACGACGGCCCGACCTGCATCTGTCTGCGCGGGGTGGGCTGGCTGGGGTTGCGGGGGAATGGTAGCAGGTGGGGGGCGTGGCGTGCGTCTGCCTGAGCGTGGCAGACGTTCGACCTTGGAACCGCGTCCGCCGGCTATGCCATCCGTGGGCCGTGGCTCTGTTGCAGTTGCTGCTCTTCCTGCAGGCGCTGCACATCGCGCTGCGGCGGGTTCTGCTGCAACTGCGCGACCCGTTCGAACGAGGCCTCCACCGGTGCCTGCGCTGCAACCTCCGCGGGCATGCTGGCGCGCTGGTGTGCCGGGTCACTGCGGTCCCCCTGCACGATGAACAGCTTCGGCGCGGTATCGCCGCGCTGCTCGCCCAGCACCACTTCGTCCACACGCGAGAACTGCTGCTCCTTCGACAGCGCAAGCAGGCTGGCACTGACATTGCCGTTGCGTGCACCGAAAGCGCCGAGGTCGGCCACCTGCTGGTGGATCTGGTTGAGGCGGGCATGATCGTCGTGCGCCGGGTCTGCGGGCGACCCGCTTGCCGCGAGGGTGCTGTTGCCGCGCCACTGCTCGCCGTTCTCGGTGAACATCCACTCGCGGAACGTCTGCTTCGGCATCGGGTTCCACTGCACCCTGTCCAGCTCGCTGCCCTTCACCTGCTGCGGAATGGCATTGACGGCGCGGATGTTGTCCAGGACCCTGGTGGCGCCCTCGTAGTTGGTGATCTCCCCGGCCAGCCCGACCGGTCGCAGGCCTGCGTGGTTCAGGGCACCCCATGCGAAATCGGTGCAGGCGTTGGCGAAGAAGTCGTAGTTCATGTCGAAGCCGTGCTTCTTCGGGTCCGCCGAGAACTCGAGGATGCGGTCGTACTGCTCCTTGCTGATCTCGATCGTGCGCTCGAAGCGGGGCTTGTCGTAGACCGACACGTCCATGTCATCGACTTTGCCCCTGTTCGGCTCGTCCTTGGTGCCTGCGTGGGTGAAACCAATGCTCTCCGGCAAGGGTTCACCCGAACGGCGCAGCGACAGGAACATGTGCCCCGCGAACGAAGGCTCCAGCAGGAACCTGTTTCCCTCGGCATCACGGCCGTAGCGCGGCGTGCCGGGGGCCGCCAGATGGATGGTTACGCTGTAGCGTTCGGCATCGTCCTTGTGCATGTCTACTTTCCTAGTGATTGGTAGCCAATGATCAATTCTGCTTTCAGGCCATCCAGCTGGGGTCGATCCTCCACAAGGTCGACCAGCAGAACGTAGCGCCCGGGTGCAATGCCTCCGACCTGCGCCAGCTGCAGCGTGCGATAGAGCACGTCTTCAGAGTACAACCCGGCCTCGGCCAAGCTGTTGATGTCCACACTCCCCGTCGTCAGGTCTGTGACCACGCCGTCATCGGCGATCTTCTGCGAGTCGCGTCCATCGCGGGTACGCTGCCAGAGCTGTACATGACGAGCCGAGCTGTCATCAATCCGCTCCAGGCGCAGCCGCGCTGGCAAACGTCCGAGAGTGATCTTCTCCGAAGCATCCAGCAGCCGTCGCGCGTCGGTATCCTGCAGCCGCAACCCGATGTTCAGAATCGGAATGGCCGGCTTCTGGGGTGCCGGCAAATCAAACGTGACCTCGGCAATCCGACCGGCCTTCTGCAACTGCACGGCCCGCGTGATCGGCACAACCGTGCGGGACTCGGCCTGTGCGCGCGTCAGCAGGGGCGGCGCAACCTCAGGCGCTGGTGACGCACGGCATGCCGCCAGCGCGCCCAGCACCGCCAGTACCACCGCCCCCCGCCGCAGTGGCCGCGTCATTGCTCCTTCAACCGCAGCGAATCGGCCACATCCGTCTTGGCCGCCACTTCAGTGGCGATACTGGCGCGGCGGTGCCCGGGGTCGTTGCGGTCGCCCTGCACGATGAAGATGCTCTCTGCCGCATGGCTGCTTGGGGTCGGCCGGCTGAGCAGCACGTGGTCCACGCGCGAGAGATTGTTCTGCTTGGCCAGCACCAGCAGGCTCGCGCTGATGCGCTGGCTGGCCGCATCGAACGGGCGGCCGTGCGCGGCATCCAGTTCGGCCACTTTCTGGATCAGCTGCGAGAACAGGCGATGGTCCGGATGTGAGGGGTCCAGCAGCGTGCCGGCCACTTCGATCGGCGTCGGTGGCGGCTCATCGCTGGCGCGGTCACCCTGGCGATGGTGCTCGGCCTCGCGCTCGGGCATCGCGTGATGGGTTTCGGCATTCAGATCGCTGCCCGGGAACGGCGCGGCAATGCACTGGATTTCCGGCAGGTTGAACAACACCGCGAACTCGCCCAGGTTGCTGCCGCCATCCAGCGGCGCCGGCAGCGGATGCAGGCCGGCGTAGTGCAGCGCCGCCCAGACGAAATCGCTGCAACGGTTGATGGTGGCCGGGCGATCCACATCGAATTCGAACTCGGCCGGTTCCTCGGCGAAATCACGCAGGCAGCCGTAATGCTCCTCAGTGATTTCCAGGGTGCGGCTGTAGTACGGGTCCAGATGTTCGTCGGCATCGTCGTGGCGCACCTGCGCGTACTGCACGCCGGTGCGGGTATCGCCCGGCACCTGGCGCGGTGGTGCGAAGCCGTAGCTATGGGCCTCATCGCCCGCGGCCACCTGCAGGTACATATGGCCGCGCGGCGAGATGCCCCCACTTTTCAGCGGGGTGCCGGGGGCGGCCAGGTACAGCGTTGCGGTGTAGCGTGTTGCGTGCTCCATGCCTGTTCAGCCTTGATGGGTGCTGCGGTCCTGGCCGGATGATGGCATAGGTGGGATGGGGGGCAGGTGGAGGAAGAGAGGGCGTCGATCGCGACTTGCTGAATATGTGAGCCAGCATGCAGTAATGGACCCAAGCGCGAGCAAGGTCGCCGCAGCGACTGGAGCTTGCCATTCCACCGTTCTATAGTCGTTTCGATCATGCAAGGGAATCGCCCATGAGCAGAGCACCGGCTTGCCGGCTTGCCTCCTTCGCTCTGGTGGCCGTGCTGAGCACCACCGCCTGCGCGAAGGGCCCATCCACGGAAGAGGACCCGAACGGAACCCCCATGCGCGAAAGCGCAACCAGCCCACGCACGGTGGGCGGACAGACCTACACGACGCAGCCCGTGGAGGCTCGGCTTGGCCCGCACCGCTTCATGTTCCCGGCCAACCTCTACTACAACCAGACGGGTCCCCTGGCCGATGGGGGCGTCATGCTCACGGTGTTCTGGCCTGATTTCGATGCAGCGCCTCCTGGTGATCGCCCGGTACGCAGCACGCAGGACAGCCGGCGGCAGGTGCTGGTCGAGCTTAGATACATCGATCGCGTTCCCATCCAGAACTATCTGGCACGTCGGTCCAGTAGTGAAGCCACCAGCGCGCCGGGATCGCTGGAGCGAAGGGACCCGGTAGAAAACCTCGCGCTGCGCGTTGCACAACCCGAACGCTGGGGTCTGAAGCCCTATGCGATTGACCCATCGTTGATGGAAGCCTATGCAAAGGAGTCAGAGGCTGCGCTGGACAGGCCTTACGTGCACAACCCAGGAATGGAACCAGACTGGTATGTGACCCGTTCGACGGAGGGCCAACTGACAACGTTCATCAGCTGCGACCCGGCAGACCGCATTCCTGACGGACTTGTCGTTCAGGGAAAGACACTTGAACGCGCCGGCGAAGGCCAGATCGCAATGTGCCGCCATTCCATCGTGGATGTGGGCGATAGCATCGCCATCGAGATGAACTATGCACGCGTCATGCTGAGCGACTGGCAGCGCCTGGAAACCAGCGTGCGTGATCTTCTGAGCCGCTATCGCGTTCAATCGCAATGAATGGAGATCCCGGCGCTCTTCATCCGGGTCGTACAGTACCTTCAACACCGTCAGGGACTCACCGATGGGCATCACAACGAAGGAGGCTTCGGCTTTGCTCTCCGCCATCATGACCAGATTGCTTCGGCCGCAGCTACCTCGAGCTATGCCGCGCGCAGCTCACATTGGTGCTCTTTTCGGACTGTCAGCCATGCTCACGCTAACATCTGCATGTGCACAATCGCCCGATACGTCTGCCGTCAATGAACGTGCCGCTGCCGCAGATACGCACCCTGCCCGCATCTCCATGACCGAGCTGCAGAAGCGGATTCTCGCCTATGCGGATTCGCTCAGGTCACGGGCGGATATCAGTCCGGACAAGTTCGCCACGGCGATAGGTGTCTCGCTCGTGCCAGACGAAAAGGTCAGCATCAGGCACATCGCAAAGGACCTGGCAACGACGGACGGCTACAACTATGGGGCGTCTTATCTATCGGTTGAGTCGGCACGTGAGTTCCCCAACCAAGAGGTGATCTTCTATCAGCTGGGCAAGCAGCCAGTGACGGATGCTCCGAATGCCGTGTGCTACTGGGAAGCCGAAAGTGCCGGACGAGCCCTCGAAGCGCTCGGATACAGGACCGGAGGAGAAGTGCCATTTCAGAGGGGGGGCATCAGGCAGTACCGGCGCCCCATCACCGGTGGTAACCAGGGTATGGATACCAGCCTGTTGACCTATCGTTCCGATGAAGGTGATACAGCGAGAACCTGCGTCTACGCGGTCCACTTCGGAGGGGGAGACAGATGAATACGATCCCCCTCTATCGGAAGATTGTCGCGCCGATTTGCCCGTTACACTCGGCGTGCCGGCAGTGGCGAGGCTGCCTTATTTGGGCCTGCGCAAGTAGGCAACCCGCAGTTCCGGCGCTTTCCATGTGGCGTCATCTTCAGTCCTTCCTGCAGGTCGCCAGTGCAGCGCGTGCCTTGCTCATCACATGTTCGCCGCACGAATCTGTATCTCGTGCTGCACCCGCTGGTCTTCCAGCTGCTGATCCATCTGATTGGCAAGCGCACGCTGATGCGCTTCGCGGCTGACAGAGTCGAACTGCTGCAGTGATTCCTCCACTGATGTCTGCGCCGCCAGCTCGGTCGGCATCGCAGCGCGCTGATGCGCCGGATTGCTCGGTTCGCCCTGCACCACGAACAGCGTGTGCCCGGCCGGATGTTCACTCGTAGCGTTGCTCACCAGCACATGGTCCACCCGTTCCAAGTCGTTGTCCTTGGCCAGTACCAGAAGGCTGGCTGTCATGCGTTCGCTGACTTCATCGAAGCTGCGGCCGTGCTTGGCGTCCAGCGCTTCCACGCCCTCACGGATCTGCTGATACAGCGCGTGGTCGGGGTGGCCGGGCTGCGTGGGGTCCTGCAGCGCCCGGTTCGGGCCCGATGCCTCATCCGGTGCGGGCGCGGCCGGTTCAGGGCCTGGCGCTGTCGTGAGCTCGGCAGGAACAGTGACAGCCGCAGTGACGGGCTGGAGGTCATCCGATGGAGTCGGTTCGGGCTCCGGCACGTGTTGTGCCGCTTCCTGCTCCGTAGGCCACGGATCGCGCGCAGGTTCAGCAGGCAACGGCTCCTTGAAGGGCACCGGTTCCACCTCCTGCACTGCCATGTCCTGCTTTGGAGTGGGAGCAACCGCAGGCACCGGGGCCATCCGTTCCGGCTCCGATGCCTGCTCTGTGCGTTGCGTGGGCACCGTCTGTGTTGCCGCTGCCAGAGGCGCGGCAGACTGTGGCGTCGCACGCTCGGATTCGGCTGGGGGCGCCTGCATCGGCCCAGCGGGCTCCGGCCTCTGTGAGGCGGTACGGTTTTCGGTGGGCGCCTCGCTGTGTGGATGGGGCTGAGGTTGCGGCTCCGCCTCACGCCGCGGCGGATCGCGCTGCTCGGCGTACCGTTGAGGCGCGGGCTTGTCCTGTGGCGCGGGCGTAGGTGGTGGTGCGACCGCTACCGCTGGCGTGACCGCTACCGCCGCAGGCGCAATGGGCTGCGCAGTCGCAGGCTCTTCAGGCCGCACTTCCACATTCCCGCCCTGCTCAGATGGCTTGTCGCCATGTGCCACCTGCGCGGCCGCTCGTGCAGCCTGACCTGCATTCACCTGCGCAGCCCCCTGTCGATTGGCCTCCTGCAGTGCCTGCCGGTAAGCCTCCTGCTCACCCGCCGACAGCGCGGCAATGCGCAGCTCGGGTGAGTCCGGCACCGGCGCCTGCTCATTGGCAAGCGCCCGCACCTCATTCCACGCCGCCTGCAGCTCCAGCGTACTGGTGGTCGCGACGGCGCGCGCCACGCCATCCTGGCCTACCTGGTAATGGGTAATGGGCCGGGAGGCGCCCGCGTTGCCCTCGGCTACAGGCCCCAGTTCCTGCAGCGTGGGACCCGTAATGCCGTGCTGCTCGCGCGTGCGCGCCGTGGCCAGGGCAACGGCCTGCTCCCACGCCGGTGACAGCGCAACGCCCGCAGCGTAGTAGCTGTGGCGCAGCTCGTTCTGGTTCACCTCCGCCGCAGATGGCAGCGGCCGCGATTCCAATGCGGCAATGGTCTGGTTGAACTGATCGAGTGATGGCTGCTGGATGGTGCGGGTCAGCTCCAACTCCAGCGCCATGTTCCCCTGCGCGATCTGGCCAGCGTGGTGCCATTGCCCTGCTTCATCGCGCTGGTAAAGCTGGTTGTCCGAGCCCTGGATGGCGTCAGGCCTGGCACGGGCCTGCTCCACCGCCTCCGGCACCAGCGGCACGAAGTCGCTGGCACGGGTAGCGTCGTAGGTCTCCAGATAGCTGGCGGCAATGGCGGCCTTGCCGTTGGCGATGTTGTTCTCGATGCGCTGCACCGCCTCACGATTCAACTCGTTGGCGCGCTCGGGGCTGGCGGTCTGCGTCTCATACACACCCCGGTCGTTGGCACCGGACACGCCGATCTTGACCTGCCGCGTCCACTGTTCGGTCTGCGCATCGCGGTGCCAGTTGGGATTGTCCAGACGGCCCTCGCCGCCCTTCGCCGGGATGCTGAAAGGATCCTGCGGCGGTGGCGCCTTGCCCAGCGCCAGCTCTACCGCTTTTACGTGGGCGTATGCGCCCAGCTCGCGGGCCTTCTCGTAACTGGCACCCACGCTGCGCTCAGCCGGATTGCCCAGGCCGTCGCCCGCGCTGTCCATGACCGCCTGGCGCTCCCAGTTGCGGCCATTGAACTGCCACGTGACGCCGGCCTTGTCGGTCTGCTGGTAGATGGCGCGGTTGTCGAGCAGATCGGCACCCTTGTCGAACGCCTTGCTCATCAGCAGCGCATCGCCCGCGACGATGGCCGCAGGGACGAAACTCGACGTGCCGATCAGTGATGCGGTGGCCATGCCGCCGATCCAGCCACCGCCGTTGCGTGCCAGAGCGTGGGTGAGCTCGGACTGGGCGGCCGTGCCGTTGCCTTCTTCCAGCAGTTGCGAGGTGCGGCGGGCGGTGATGACAGCGTCGGCGCCGGAGGCGAGCAGGCCGCCGGATCGGACCAGTTGGCTCGTGGAGGCTTGGCCGAGGAGGAGGTCCAATGTCGCACCGCCTTGCTGAGAGCGCGGGCTGCGAATGCGATGCCCGGCTTCCTCGCCGAGCACGCGCTCGATCGTCTGGATACCCGGCTCTGTCAGAACAACTCGGCCACCGTGGTGGGCATTGGAAATGGCAAGCGACAGGCCGCTTCGCTGCAACTCAATGTTTCCACCGCGAGTCAGTGGCTTGGCGTCATACTCGATTCTATTGAGCGTAGTCACGATACCACTTTCGGAATGAGTGACAGCCACCCAGCCAAGGTCGACCCCGGTGAAACCTTTCAAGGCTTGGATCTGAGCGATATGCGTTTGGTGGTACTCAGGAACTCCGTCAAAAAAATCTCGGATTCGTTTGTTCGTGATCGCAGGCGTGCTTCCCAGCGGAGTATTCGTGTTGAGATCGCCGTTGATCAACCCGACCTTGACGGTGTCTCGCAATGCTTCTACACGTGCCATCACTCTATCGAGGGCGTCAGAGTCATTCAGTAGCGCGGCCTTACCGTCTCGCGTTCTCTGAATCTCGTTCAAGCGCCGAATCATTCCGTTCTGGTATTCACCCAACGGTCCGCCACTGTGAGGCGTAATGCCCATCGCATCTGCATAGGCAGGGTTTGCGGGGAGGAATAGCCGGTTCTCTTGGGCGTGAATATTGAATCGCCCGGCCTCCTGCAGCTTTGCGAGCAATGGGCTGTGCCTCAGCGTCTGCTGCTCAATCGCGTGATGGTCCTGCAAATGAGTGGAATGTCCAGCCACAAATCCTCCTTGACTCAAGCATCGCCTGGTCTCAGCAGTTCACCACGTCATAGAACCACAGACCGTTGGACGTACCGCTGGCGATCAGTCCCGCGGCTTCGACCGCCTCCTTGAAAGTCCGGTCGCAGAAGACACCTTCGTAGTATGGGAGCCGGAATACGTGAGCATCGCCGATGACCTCCCGCTTGAACGCCAAGCGGACGTCGCCAGTCAGATCGTAGTATTTCCCCTCTTCATAGTCGTCACTGACGATGATCTTCAACTGGGATGCTGCCTCATCCAAGGCATCAATGGTTCTGATGACATCGCAAAGGAAATAAGGGCCACCCATTGCTCCATCAGCGAGTCGATAGTCAGTCTCCCTGAACGCAAAAGCTCCTGGGTCCACGGCCGCCATCACCTCGCGGAGACGCCCGGAAACGAGCCAATAGCCGCTCATCCCAGCTTCAAGATCCTCCGGTGGCCACCCTTCGCTTGGGTAATACACTAGGCGCGGGGTCTCGCGCAGAGGCGGGAAGCCCCCCTGATCGGGACGCAAGAGGAAATTTGGAGGCGTCTTCAGGGAAGACTCGTTCTCAAAAACGACGCCATGCCCTTTGCCGCGCCGTCGGGCATCTGGGCGCAACTCGAAGAACTCGCCCTTCTTTGGCAGATTCGAATTCATTGCTTGTCTCACCTCAGAATCAATCTAAATAAGCGTGCCAAGAGCTTATCAGAGGGTGTCAGCCTTCCATGCCTTCTTCGAGTCATCCCCGCGCGCTCTCAGCCTGAAGTCCCCTCCACCGACATAGCGCACTACTGCTTCTCTCCAATTCCTCTGGCCGCTTTGAAGTACCGATGCGACCTGCCTCTTACCGCTCTGCCTTCAACTCAAGCACTGAATAGGCATGACTGCTTTTTAAACCGTTCTGCACCGGCAAGCAATCGGACAAAAATGAAATCGATCTTAAGTTCGACTACCGATCCCGTTCCATGAGACGCGCCGCAGCCGTCTTCAAGTTTTACATGCGGATTCTGCTTAGAATGACGCGCGTCATATCAGACATTGGCTGCGTCCTTGAACCTCAGGCCACGCGTTTCACACTCGCTTCCAATTCCCGCAGCGCGTATGGCATCCCGGAACACGCGATCGCAGTAGACAAGATCGCCGGAGTACGGGCTCCTGAAGACATGACTGCGCCCGATTACATCCCTCTTGAATGCCAAGCTTGCTCCGCCACGAAGGTCGTAGAACTTTCCGCCCGGATAGCCCTCATCGACGATGACCCGGAACTTCGATGCTTCCTCATCGACGGCATCCAGCTCGCGAGCAACCTCGCACAGGTGGTACGTTGGGCCCTCTGTGCCGTCCGGAAGCACGTAATCACACTCCACGAACTCAAAGGCGACGGGATCTATTTCGGTGAAGGCCATCTTGAGGCGCTCTGATACCAACCAGTAGCCACTCATTCCTCCTTCGAGATCCTGCGGTGGATCCCCCAGCTTTGGATCGAGCACCAGACGCGGTCTCTGCGACAGATGAGGAAAGCCGCCTTCTTCGGGGCGGATGATCAGCCTGGGAGGCGTCAGCAGTGCGTCCTCATTCTCGATCTCAACGCCATGCCCTCTTCCCCTTCGAGTCGTGTCGGGCATCAGCAGACAGAATTCACCCGGCACAGGCTGATTACGTTTTGACGAGGGCATGTGCTTGTTTCTCTCCCAATTTTAGGCATGTACCGCACTCCGCACACTTGCAGCATAGGTCGCGAGGTTAGCGCCGGTGGGACCGACTCAGCAGTTCACCACATCTTCAAACAAGAGCCCGTTGGATCTCCTCGCTGTGACGATGCCGGCCGCTTCCACCGAATCCTTGAACGTTCGGCCGCAGAGAACCCCGCCATGGAACGGCAATCTGAACACGTGAGCCGAACCCAGCACTTCGCGTTTGAACGCCAACCGGACATCACCGGTCAGGCGGTAGTATTTCCCTGCCTTGTACTCATTGCTGATCACGATTTTGAGCTGGGAGGCTTCCTCATCCAAGGCATCCAGCGTGCGGACCACGTCGCGAAGGAAGCAGGTTGGCCCCTTTGAACCGTCTTCCAAGCGGTAGTCGGTATCAGCGAAAACGAACGCGTCAGGGTCAATCTCTTCCATGACCTGGCGCAAACGCTCGGAGACCAGCCAGTAGCCGCTCAACCCGCCTTCCAGGTCCTGTGGAGGGACACCCTGCCGCTCCCGATAGACCAAGCGCGGGGTTTCACGCAGTGGAGGAAAGCCACCGGCCTCGGGTAAGAGGATCAGCCTGGGAGTCGCAAGCAACGCGTCCTCGTTATCAAAAACCACCCCGTGACCCCCTCCTCCACGGGTAGCATCCGGTCGTAGCTTGAAGAACTCGCCCTTGCGCGGCTGGTGGGTGGAAGTTGATCCCATGCTTGTCATCTCACGCTGTGAATGTGAATCGAAGTCGCTCGTAAGCTGCTACGGGACCTTCCACCGCACGAGGCAGTCCTGGTTTTCGGCAGCAACTACGACCTGGGGCCGGACGATGAGCAGCGGCTACAGCCGCGCGTGCCTGACTGAACCGTGCGGCTGTTCAACACGTCGCAACTGGTTTGCCATCAGTTGTCTGCTCCCTAAGGTCAGATTGCCGCAACGTCCACGAAGGAGATGCCGCTATCCCGAGGACTCATGGGAATCCCCGCCGCGTGAACTGCGTCAACAAATTCGCGGCTCGCGATCACGAAGGTGCTGAATGGAGTCAGGAAGACATGCCCATCTCGCACCACCTCAGAGCGAATGGCCAGACTTGCCCCTCCTGCAATCGAATAGAACTTTCCATTCACGAAGTCCTCATCGATCTCGATATCAAGCCTTGAACGCTCCTCGTCTATCGCGTCCAGTTCACGCACCACGTCGCACAGGAAACGCCGTGGCATAGGTGTGCCATCGGCCAGGCGGACATCACACTCAACAAAGTCGAACGCATGCGGATCCACAGAATTCATCACCTGCCATAGCCGTTCCGAGACGAGCCAGTACCCGCTGAAGCCGCCCTCCAGGTCACGTGGCTCAGGGCCCGTGGAAGCATCGAGGACGACGCGTGGCTTCTCGCGAAGCGCCGGGAACCCGCCGTTGTCCGGGCGCAGAATAGTGCGCGGTGGATCGAGCAACACCGACAGGTTCTCAACCCCGGCGCCCCGGAAAGGACGGTTGCTTTCCAGATCTGGTGAGAACAAGTAGAACTGGCCCGCTTGAGGGCCTTGGGTGGGGCTTCGCTTCATCGCCTGCGTCCCTGGATTCCCTTCAATGATGTCGCTGATAGAGCTTACCCCTCTTGGCATGGTCGTTTCGAGGCAGATGCGACAGGCTCACGGTTTCCGCTGATGCCACCCTGTGATGACTGAGAAGCAGGTTCTGCCCTTTATCGCATCCTCTGAGATGGCGGCGGACCATCCTCTGCTCCCCCACCGGAGGATGCCTATGACCAGGATCGACCCCGCATGGTTGGAAGCTTTCGACAAGGAGCTGCTCTATCTGTTCGCCATCGACCATCGCGATGCCGGCATGGATGAGTACCGGCTGGGCTGCTACGCAGACCTTCCGCCACGCGAAGCAGCACTGGCGTTCGGCAGCGACTACGAGCTGGAGCGCGACGATGCGCTGTGGCCACGGCCGGGCGTGGCGCTGCAAAGTTAAGCTGTGTCGCAATCGGCACACTGCGCGTATCAGCCCGATGAACCATGTGTCGCTTTTGAGATCCTACACGGCTGCAAACCGTACTTTTTGAAGCACATTGGGGCGGTAGCTTAACAACGGCCCAAACCGCTGCACCGCAAGGGTTCTGTCGCGCTTGCGCCATGCAACAATGCCGTAAGCGTCAGCATTTGCGGCCTCTGCGGCCTACGGTTTCTTGGCATCTCGCAGCCATGCGAGTACACCTTGGCATGCCACCTCACACAGGGTGGCACGGGCGTCGAAAACCCGGTCAACAACCATGTGTTTGCGCTTGTCAGCCGGCGTCACGTTCGTGTGACGCCGGCTGGCAATCCGTTCGCGGTCCATGGCGGGCGGTGCGTGGGGGTCTTCGGACCCGCCGGATTGGTTGTTGACCGGTTTTCGAGCCTCGCATCGTCCGCCACTTTTATCGGTGGCGCTGCTGTCTGTCCTGTACGGAGCATTGCCATGAACACATCGGACTTCCGTTCCCTGCACGCGCAGTACGATCCGGACAACGCCGAACCCGACCGCGAACGGTCCATCGATCCCAACGCCTTCGTCGCCACGTTGCATCGCATCGGCACTGGTGCTGCTGCGGACGGCCAGCCTTGGCCGGAGCGGCATCAACTGCCTGGGCGTTGCCTTCAGCTGGCGGATGCGGATTGCGCGTTGGCCGGCTTGCGCGTGGTGGCGGAGTTGATGCTGGCTGCGGAGCGGACTCGGCAGAACGGCGCGCCCGAGGAGTACCTGGGGGATCGGGTGATGGAAGGGTTGAAGATGGCGTGTGTGGCGTTGACCGCGCAAGTGGCTGAGCGGTTGCACGTGCGGGAGTAGCGCCCAAGGCTTGAACCTCAAGCAATAGGCTGTGGGCTGTCGTCGCGGCCCCGTTGTCCGTTCGCCTCTGATCTGCAGGACTTCCAATGAAGTCTCTGACGTACGCAGTACTGTGCTTGGCAGCGCTGATTGGTTCAGCGCTCGCCCACTGCCACCTGCCCAAAGACGATTTGGAGCTGAATATCTACCCCAAGGTCTCGGCTACCGAATTTGCTGTCATGCGCGAGGAAGCCCTAAGCCTAGCGGCTGAAGATGCAGCACTCGGTGCTGGACGCTTTGAATCAAGGTACTTCGAGCTCACTTGCCGAGGTGAGCCCACTCTACTGGTGGACAGCTCCTCATCACAGTTGCTCATACTAGGCTTCATAGGCCAAGCCAATGAGAGGCCTTGCGTTCAACCTCTACTCCAGCGCTGGAGTAGCCGACTACTTCCGGCCGATTAGGGCTTTGCAACTGAACTCCACATACGAGACGCGTCGACGGGCCTGAACAGGCTGCGATTTGCGCCGACACACTGCGCTCCTTCGCCTCAAGCTATTAGCGCCTCATTGTGTCGTTTACGGCATACTTTTCCCAGGAGCGCCATGCTCGGTCGAGGACGGGGGAAGGGTGTGAGCAGGTGGACTGACGACGAACTGGCCGCTGCCGTCGGGGCGTATCGCCAAATGGAGGCGCGTCTCGCCGATGGATTGACCCTTGAGAAGGCAAAGGTCTATCGGGAACTGGCTACCCGGCACGGACGCACGTCCAAGGCCTGGGAGTACCGCATGCAGAACATCTCCCATGTTCTAGATCAGGCAGGTAGGCCCTGGCTACCCGGACTTCTTCCAGCATCGAACGTGGGTGCAAAGGTTGAGCCGAAACTGGCCAAGCTCCTCGGACTCTCCGGTGAGACGCTCACGTCGGTCTCTGGTCCTACAAGGGAACTGTTGGAGCAGGAGGCCAAAGCGGCGGAGGCATCTGGCAGTTACTCCCCAGCGGACGAGGTGGACGAGAGGCAGCGTGTGCTGGCAGCTATCGTTCGGCGCCGCGGGCAGCCTGCCTTCCGTAAGGCACTGCTGGACGCATACGGCGGTCGGTGTGCGATGACTGGGTGCGATGTGGTCGATGCGCTTGAGGCGGCCCACATCCGCCCCTATTCCGGCCAGTCGAGTAGCGTGGTCAGCAACGGTCTTTTATTGCGCGCAGACGTTCATACCCTTTTTGACCTCTACCTTATCGCCGTGGACCCGGTGTCCCTGCAGGTGTCTTTGGCCCCTGCATTGCGCCAATCAAGCTATAGCGACCTTGTCGGCAAGGAACTGGCGTCTCCAGCATCAGCGACACTTTCGGCCAGCCCTGACTCGCTAGCCTGGCACCGATCACAATGTGCCTGGGCGTAGGGCTCCCCCGCCTGGTTGTCTCAGCTCCTGAGACAGCAGAGGGAGATCCTTCCCGTCCGGATTTCACTTGCCTCACTTGACGTATAGATCAATAATTGGGGCGTATCGAATACGGAAGCCGGGCGTGACAACCCTCCAAGAACTAGGCTGTCAGGTAGCTGCTAGGCGTAAGCAGCTGGGCTTGAAGCAGATCGACGTAGCGAAGACCAGCGGCGTAACTGCTGAACTGCTTTCACGATTCGAAAGGGGTCGCCTTTCTGAGCTCGGCAGCAGAAAGCTGATTGCAGTGTTGTCGGCTTTGGGCATGGAAATCTCACTCAGCACGACGCCATCCTTCATTTCGGGAGAAGGATGATCGCGTCCAAATCTATGTGGACCGTTGGTCCAATCAAGCAAAATTCACTGGAGTACTGGAATGAGATCGGTTGAGCTTTTCGCAGGAGCCGGCGGTTTGGCCATGGGATGCGAAATTGCCGGTTTCGAGCACTTGGCCGTGGTCGAATGGGACAAGTGGGCGTGTGACACGGTCCGCGAGAATCAACGGCGCGACTATCCCCTTGTTCGTGGCTGGACCCTTCATGAAGGTGATGTCCGATCATTCGACTGGTCCTCCATCCCGCAGGACATTGAGCTTTTGGCTGGAGGCCCCCCCTGCCAGCCATTCTCCATTGGCGGCAAACACAAGGCGCATGAAGACGGACGGGACATGTTCCCGGCGACTGTCGAGATCATCAGGCAACTGCGACCGAAGGCCTTCATTGTTGAGAACGTGAAGGGACTGACTCGCGCCAAGTTCGCGAATTACTTCCATTACATTCAACTGCAGTTGGAGTTCCCGGATGTCCCTCCCCGCAAAGATGAGGACTGGTCAGATCACCTTGCGCGCCTTCAGGTCGAGAAGACATCAGGCAAGCGGAAGGGAAAGGGCCACACTTACAATGTCATCCCTACGCTGGTAAATGCTGCGAACTTCGGTGTACCGCAGAAGCGTGAGCGTGTGTTCCTGGTGGGCTTCAGAGACGATCTTGGCGTGGAATGGTCGTTCCCGCATGAAACCCATAGCTACGATGCTCTTCTGCATGACCAATGGGTGACCGGGATCTACTGGAAGCGTCACGGCATACGTCAGCCCAAGATGCCTGCAAAACTGGCAGCTCGGGTCGCCAAGTTGCAGCAGTTCCGTACGATGCTGCCGACGCAGGCATGGCGGACGGTTCGGGACGCGCTGCAGGGGCTGCCAGATCCCGAAAGCCGCGAAGCCAAGAAGTTCGCAAATCACGTCTATCAGGCCGGTGCACGCTCTTACCCGGGTCACACTGGCAGTCCACTCGATTTGCCGGCGAAGACGCTTAAGGCTGGTGGCCACGGCGTGCCGGGCGGCGAGAACATGCTAGTGAAGGATGACGGCTCGGTACGCTACTTCACCATTCGAGAGAGCGCTCGAATCCAGACGTTCCCCGATGGATTCCAGTTCCATGGCAGTTGGTCGGAAACCATGCGGCAGCTTGGGAATGCAGTCCCCGTACTGCTGGGGCAGCGGGTCGCGGCAAGTGTTGCGGAGCAGCTCGCAATTGCGGGACTGTCGCAAATCGCCAAGAATGAAGCAAACACCAAAAGAAAGCGCGCATGACGGCCAAAGTAATTCCGTTCAATCCTCTGGATAAGAAGAACCTTGGTGCGAGCGTCGCCGAGGCATTGCTGACTAAGGAAGTGCACCCCCTCGGCGAGCTATCGCCGTTCGATGGCGCGGGCATTTATGCCATCTACTACACGGGCGACTTCGAGGCTTACGAACGGATTACTCGGCTCAACAACGACGGCAAGTTCATGTTACCCATCTATGTCGGGAAGGCCGTCCCCGCCGGCGCTCGTATGGGTGCGGGCACCGATGTTCCACCTGGCAAGGTTCTCTTTAAGAGGCTTAAGGAGCACGCAGACAGCATCAAGGCTGCGACGAACCTAAACGTTGAGGATTTTTTCTGCCGATTCCTGGTTGTCGATGACATCTGGATCCCGCTCGGCGAGTCGCTCATCATCTCCCGTTTCACACCTGTGTGGAATTCGCTGATTGACGGATTCGGAAACCACAACCCGGGGAAGGGGCGACATGCGGGCATGAGGCCTCGTTGGGATGTGCTCCACCCGGGACGGGAATGGGCGCATCGCTTGGCAGATCGACCTGAGACTCAGCAAAGAGTGGCTGAGGATGCGGCGACTTATCTTCGTGTTTTGCCGAGCTGCCTTTCGGACAAGTTTATCGACGCGTCGAGCGACTAGACGCTCTCCGCCAAAAATTTGACTTGTCGTAAGTGACACGCAAGACACGATATGCTGCGTCTTCAATACACGTAGCTTCGAACATGTCACATTTCAGAGACCTCGAATTTGATCTGCCTTCTGCCCTACTACGGGAACTGATTGTCCTCTTCGAGGAAATGGCACCGGCAGTTCTTAGTGAGCAGAACGTACTACCGCTTGCCGATGGGCAAGGTGTCTACCAACTCTTTCACCGCGACAAGTTGGTTTACATTGGGAAGACAGACAACGAAGCCGGACTGCGAAAACGACTCTTGCGCCACTGCGAAAAGATACGGTCCCGACTCAACTTAATTGCGGACGAGGTCTCGTTTAAGGCCGTAAGAATATATGTATTCACTGCCATGGATTTAGAGAGCGCATTGATCCGGCACTACAAAGCTGTGGCAGGAATTTCGTGGAACAACAGCGGATTTGGTTCAAACGACCCAGGTCGAAATAGAGATCATTCCGCGCTTAAAAGCGGGCATTTTGACGCCCTCTATCCAATCGACCTTAATTATCCTGTCACGATTCATTCAAATGAAGAATTGACAGCAGCGTCACTTCTGGTCCTACTTAAAGAGCAGCTTCCTTTCACGGTCCGATTTTTGACCGCATCTACTCGATCCAAAAAGCCTCATCCTGATCTCATGTCCATCGACGTTCGCGTTGAAGGCTCAGCACATACTGCACGCTCAATTCTTAAATGCATATCCCGCTCACTGCCTATTGAATGGCAGATAACAGCGCTGCCAGGGTATGTAATAGTTTACAAAGAAAAATCAGATTACAGCCATGGCGAGGTGATTTAGAGCTTAGCCTCAAGGAGGCTGTGAGCATCGCTTCATAAATCCATGCGAATCGGAACAATCTTGAGCATTCATATAAAATCAAACGGAAGCTGATTTCATGAACGACATGGCAACACCTGCCGAAAAGAAAGTAGGCAACAGACCCGCAAAAATTCCGGTGAAGAGAAGAGATGGCCTAGGGGAAGCTAAGGACGCCGTAGTAGAAACCGCTATCGAGTCAGCTGCCGACTTCCTATCTGAATTAAACAAACTTGATTATGTAACCAAGAAATTATGGTACCGCGGAACCGGGGACTCAAGTCACAAACTGATACCATCCCTATTCCGACATAAGACAATAAAAAGTCAAGCGGGATTCAAGGCTCTCGAGCTTGATTTGAATGAAACTTTTGAGATGCGCAGCCTGCCCTATACAGAGTCCAGAACTTGGGCGAAGGATGAGTGGGAGCAATTATTCTTCATGCAGCATTTTCGAATTCCCACGCGACTCCTAGATTGGTCCGGCAGTCCGCTGGTGTCACTTCATTTCGCCGCAACATCGGTTGCAACCGATAAACATGGAAAGGCCACGACAGACGCAGCAGTGTGGGTGCTGGATCCTCATGCTTGGAATCAGGCGGCATATGCAGACACTGGCTTCTCCGGGGGCGTTCTGTCCGCGAAAGATAGCTGGCTCAAAAGATACAGCCCCTCCGAGGTCTATACCGTGAATGGTGCGTTGCCGCCAGTGGCAATTCGCGGCGTGCACAACAGCGCGCGTATCGTCGCTCAGCAGGGATACTTCACCGTGTTCGGCCCCCAAGCGGAAGCTCTTGAATCAACCTATCTTTGGAAAAAGGATTCAAAGAGAGTTTTCCCTACCGAATGCCTTCGAAAGTTCGTAATACCGAAACTTAAGATAGAGAGCATACGAAACGAGATTTTCTCCCTAGGAATATCCGAGTCCACCATATATCCTGATCTGGAAGGCCTCGCGGCGGAACTTAAAAGAAACTATGGATTCTGATATATGACCGACCATAACCTATTCAAGATTCACCGGCTCGACCAAAGGACGCTAAGCTGGTGGCGCTCCAGAAGGGACAAAATTGACTTCGACCCAACATACCAGCGTAAGGGGCGGAGGTGGTCAACAAGCGACAAGCAGTATCTTGTGGACTCGATAATCAATGGATTCGACGTCCCAAAATTCTACTTTGCTGACTTTACCTATAGCATCTCAAAGCTAAACGAAAAGAAGAAATCCTATGCTGTAATTGATGGCAAGCAGAGGCTGGAAGCGATATTCGACTTTTTCGATGACCGATTCGGCCTGTCAAACAATTTCAAGCTCCTAGCTGATCCAAGGCTAGAAATTTCAGGAAAGCGATATTCAGAACTGAAGCGAGAGTTCCCATCAATCGCCGAGGAGTTTGACAATTTCAACCCAGACGTTGTTGGCGTCATTAGTGACGATACGAAGTTCATTGAAGAACTTTTTGTCCGATTGAATAGAAGCAAACCGCTCAGCGGCGCGGAGCTACGAAATGCTGTAACCAGCCCCATCACCGAGATGATAAGGCGAATTGGCAACCATCAATTCTTCTCAACAACTGTTCGATTCAATACGAACAAGGGTCAGAATCTGAATGCCGCCGCAAAAGTTCTGATGTTTGAAGTTTCTGGTCTACAGGAAACAAAGAAGAGCAGCCTTGATAAATTTTTTGCTCAGGCCAATGAAAGCCATAAGATGGCCGACGCTGCCGCTCCGCTTGTCTTTGAAACGCTAGATCTCATGTCAGAGACATTCCAATTCAGAGACCCGCTCCTACAATCAGAAGGACCACTTCCGGTTTACTACTGGCTGACCAGAAATGCGTCCGAAGAGAGCATTCCTTACATTCGAGACTTCTTGGAGGAATTCCAGGAAGCCATAAAGGCAGGGAGCGCGAAGGGAAAAGCAAAGGAACAGATTGTTTCAACCGAATCCATCAATGCATACAAACTCGCCAGCAGATCTGTGAACGACAAATCCAGCCACGAGATTAGGTATGAGATACTTTTCAAGGCATTTAGCCGATGGCTAAGCCTTAGAGTGTGAGCACTAAGAGTGCGGCTGCCAAGCGACCAGTATTCCGCTTGGCAGCCCTCCCTCATGTTTACCAAAAATACTGCCACGGCCATTCTCGGCATCATTTTCTGATGATTGAGAAGCTCAACTCTGCCAAGCAATCGTGTAAAAAAACGGGGCCGATCGGCCCCGTTTAGTTCAATCAAACCCCAACAGGATTGGCCTTCTCCGGATCAATCTTGTACTGCTTGATCGCCCGGGCCACATCCTTCGCGGTCATCTTCCCTTCCTTCGCCAGCGCTGCAATCGCGGCATGCGCGATGTAGTAGCGGTCCACTTCAAAGAACCGGCGCAGGTTCGCACGCGTATCCGAACGGCCGAAACCATCGGTACCCAGCACCGTATAAGACATCGGCACGAACGCACGGATCTGGTCCGCATACGCACGCACGTAGTCGGTGGCGGCAATCGCCGGGCCCTGGCGGCCTTCCAGCAGCTCGGTCACGTAGGCCTTGCGCTGCTCACCTTCCGGATGCAGGCGGTTGGCACGTTCCACGTCGAAACCATCGCGACGCAGTTCGTTGAAGCTCGGGCAGCTCCAGATATCGGCGGTCACGCCGAAGTCCTTGTCCAGCAGCTCGGCCGCGGCAATGGCTTCGCGCAGGATGGTGCCGGAGCCCAGAAGCTGCACGCGCAGCTCGCCCTTCTTCGGCTTGCCGGCGTCGGTCAGCAGGTACATACCCTTGACGATGCCTTCGGCCGCGCCTTCCGGCATTTCCGGGTGGGTGTAGTTCTCGTTCATCAGGGTGACGTAGTAATACTCGTCCACCTGGTCTTCCATCATGCGCTTGGTGCCGTGCTGCAGGATCACCGTCACTTCGAAGCCGAAGGTCGGGTCATAGCTGCGCACGTTGGGGATGCCACCGGCCACCAGATGGCTGAAGCCATCTTCGTGCTGCAGGCCTTCACCGTTCAGCGTGGTGCGGCCGGCGGTGCCGCCCAGCAGGAAGCCTCGGGTACGCATGTCGGCGGCCTGCCAGGCGATGTCGCCCACGCGCTGGAAGCCGAACATGCTGTAGTAGATGTAGAACGGCAGCATCGGCACGTTGCTGACCGAGTAGCTGGTACCGGCGGCCATCCACGAGCTGATCGCACCCGGCTCGCTGATGCCCTGCTGCAGCACCTGGCCGCTCTGGTCTTCGCGGTAGAACATCAGCTGGTCGGCGTCGACCGGCTTGTACTTCTGGCCGAACGGCGCGTAGATGCCGATCTGGCGGAACAGGCCTTCCATACCGAAGGTACGGGCTTCGTCGGCCACGATCGGCACGATGTGCGGGCCCAGTTCCTTGTCACGCAGGGTGATGTTCAGGCTCTGCACGAACGCCATGGTGGTGGAGTAGCTGCGCTCGCCGCTGCTCTTCAGCAGGCGCTCGTAGGCTTCCAGCTTCGGCGCCACGAAGGTCTTGTCGGCCTTGCGGCGGCGCTGCGGCAGGTAACCGCCCAGCGACGCACGGCGTTCCTGCAGGTACTGCACTTCCGGCGAATCCGGGCCCGGGTGGTAGAACGGCACCTGGCCGTCGGCCAGCTGCGCGTCGGTCACCGGAATGTTGAAGCGGTCGCGGAAGTGGCGCACCGCTTCGTCGTCCAGCTTCTTGGTCTGGTGGGTCGGGTTCAGTGCTTCACCGGCGCTGCCCATGCCGTAGCCCTTCACGGTCTTGGCCAGGATGACGGTCGGCATGCCCTTGGTGTTCACGGCCTGGTGGTAGGCGGCGTACACCTTGTGCGGGTCGTGGCCACCACGGTTCAGGCGCCAGATGTCGTCGTCGCTCAGGCCGGCAACCATCGCAGCGGTTTCCGGGTACTTGCCGAAGAAATGCTCGCGCGTATACGCGCCGCCGAAAGCCTTGCAGTTCTGGTATTCGCCGTCGACGGTTTCCATCATCAGCTTCTTCAGGACGCCATTGGTGTCCTTGGCCAGCAGGGCATCCCAGTAACCGCCCCACAGCAGCTTGATCACGTTCCAGCCGCCGCCACGGAACACGCCTTCCAGTTCCTGGATGATCTTGCCGTTGCCGCGCACCGGGCCGTCCAGGCGCTGCAGGTTGCAGTTC
Source organism: Stenotrophomonas sp. YJH_SMC_4 (assembly GCF_059371575.1). Taxonomy (NCBI): domain Bacteria; kingdom Pseudomonadati; phylum Pseudomonadota; class Gammaproteobacteria; order Lysobacterales; family Lysobacteraceae; genus Stenotrophomonas; species Stenotrophomonas sp. YJH_SMC_4. Next base: position 3,924 of record NZ_JCAFUR010000007.1, on the reverse strand, counting down.
ACCACGAAGATCAGGTTGTCCAGGCCTTCACGGCCGGCCAGGGCGATGGCACCTAGGGTTTCCGGCTCGTCGCTCTCGCCGTCGCCGATGAAGCACCACACCTTGCGGTCGGACTTCTCGATCAGGCCACGGTTTTCCAGGTAACGCATGAACTGCGCCTGGTAGATGGCGGCCAGCGGGCCCAGGCCCATCGACACGGTCGGGGTCTGCCAGTAGTCCGGCATCAGCCACGGGTGCGGGTACGAGGACAGGCCACCGCCGTCCACTTCCATGCGGAACTTGTCCAGCTGCTCTTCGCTGATGCGGCCTTCCAGGAAGGAACGCGCGTAGATGCCCGGGGCGCTGTGGCCCTGGATGAACAGCAGGTCGCCCGGGTGGTTTTCGCTCGGGGCGCGCCAGAAGTGGTTGAAGCCCACGTCGTACAGGGTGGCGCCGGAGGCGAACGAGGCGATGTGGCCGCCCAGGTCACCCGGCTTGCGGTTGGCGCGGACCACGGTGGCCATCGCGTTCCAGCGGATGATCGAACGGATGCGCCATTCCAGCTCGGCATTGCCCGGGCTCTTGGCCTCGAACTGCGGTTCGATGGTGTTGACGTATTCGGTGGTGGGAGAGAACGGCAGGTAGGCGCCCGAACGACGGGTCAGTTCCACCATGCCTTCCAGCAGCTGATGCGCGCGCTCGGAGCCCTCGACATCAATAACGGCCTTCAACGACTCGATCCACTCCTGGGTTTCCACAGGATTCGGGTCGTTGTTCAGCACCTCGTTCAACCAGTTCATTAGCGCTCCCATAACCGCACGCACGCGCGCGACTGTTGTATAGATTTCTAGACCGCAAAGTGTAGCGCACCAAGGGCTTTCGTCACTTGGCTACGCAGGCGTATGGATGCAACCGGCCAGTGTCCGCAAGGGGCTTGCCGGGGCCGCTGAAGGCCCTGCGGCGGGCCTTGGTGGCTGCGCGGGCTGTCGCTTGCGGGCCGCTGCGCCCATGTGCAGGACGCAGTGTTACCGCTACCGATGACGGTTGTAGGGCAGCGCCATGCCCACCTGTATCGGCTGCGCGTGCCGGCGCTGAACCGTCGACAACGTGTCGCACCTGCCTCTGGATTGGCCCCCGCCCTGCCCTCAGGGTAGGCCTCGAGTGTTGGCCTCGCCCGCTTCGGTCCGCCGTCTGGCCCTGCCTCGCTCCCTTCCACAGTGTTGCCCGGGGCGCCTCGCAAGAGGCGCCCCTTTTTCTGTGCGCGGGGCTGGCCGTGGCCCAAAACTGACCCGCTTGTGGCCGGATCGATGATTGCCGGCTTCGATATATCGATATATCGTTTGCACACTCGTTTACCGATATATCGAAATGAGCCGCACCGCTTCTCCCAGAGCCCGTTCCACCCATTCGGAAGTGCCACGCCGCAACGGCCAGCCGCGGGTGCTCAGCCGCGGCGACCTGCGCCTGCTGGTGCTGGCCCTGATCGGCGAGCAACCCCGCCATGGCTACGAGCTGATGCAGCTGATCAGCAACCAGTTCATGCAGGCCTACACGCCCAGCGCCGGCACCATGTACCCGCTGCTGGCCAGCTTCGAGCAGGCCGGCTGGATCGAGGCCGAGGAAGTGGACGGCAAGCGGATCTTCCGCATCACCGCCGCCGGCGAGTTCGAGCTGAAGGTGCAGCGCACCCAGGTGCGCCTGGCACAGCGGCGTGCCTTCGACCGCGCCCGCGAGATCACCAAGGCCTCGCTGCCGCCTCCGCTGGCCGGTGCCCTGCGCGAGTTCAAGCGGGCGCTGGTGCACCACCACGGCCGCTGGGCCGAGGGCGAAGCGGAAGAAGTAGCGGCGCTGCTGACGCGGGCGTCTGCCCTGCTCAACGGTACGGCCGGTAGCGAGAGCCCACCCATTTCAACGACCCAGCCAGACTGACTCCAGCCAGGTCTCCCCTACGCCGCGCGCCCCCGCGCGACACCTTTGCAGGTAACCCCATGACCGAACACAACAACACGCGCCTGCGCCTGGATGTGCGCTTCCGTGAACTGACCGTGCTGCGCACCGAAGAGGTCACCCCGCACATGCGCCGCATCGTGCTGGGTGGCGCCGAGCTGGCCGGTTTCGATTCGCCCGGCGCCGACGACCACATCAAGCTGTTCTTCCCCAATGCCAGCGGCGAGATGGTGCTGCCGGTGGTCACCGCCGAAGGCCGCAGCTATCCGGCCGGCAAGGAGCCCTCGCCGGCCCGCGACTACACCCCACGCTGGTGGGACCACGAGACCGGCAAGCTGGCCATCGACTTCGTACTGCACGACCAGGGCATTGCCGGGCCGTGGGCAGAACGCGCGCAACCGGGCGACACGCTGGTAATCGGCGGCCCGCGCGGTTCCTTCGTGGTGGCCGACAGCTACGACGCGTATGTGCTGATTGGCGATGAAACCGCGCTGCCGGCCATCGCCCGCTGGCTGGACGTGCTGCCGGACGGTGCCGAGGTGCAGGCCTTCATCGAAGTGAGCGATGAGGCCGAACGCCAGGACCTGCCGCAGTACGAGAACGTGCGTATCCACTGGCTGGAGCGCAATGGCTTCCCGGCCGCCAGCAGCACGCTGCTGGAAGACATGCTGACCGACTTCGAGGCCCCGGACGGCGATGTCTTCTACTGGATCGCCACCGAATCGCGCCGCGCACGGATGATGCGCAAGTTCATCGAAGGCCACCTGGGCGTACCGCGCGACTGGATCCGCTCGACCGGCTACTGGAAGGCGCACCCGGACGAAACCGACGGCGATTGATCCCAAGACGGTGGGTGCGGCCCCCGCTTGGTGGGTGCGGACCGTTGGTCCGCACGCCCTGCAACAGGTAGTGCCGGCCGCTGGCCGGCAACCTCATGAACCCTCGACAGGAACCTGCAATTGCCGGCCAGCGGCCGGCACTACCACCTGCTGCGCCCACCCGAACCGCTGCGCGGCCCAGATCTCCAGCGCCACCAGCAGCGCGATGACCAGCAGCGGCAGCAGCAGCCCGAAGTACACGCCGGGCATCATGCCGTTGATCTGCGCCTTCACCAGCCGCAGCACACCACGGGTGTGCAGCAGCTCGTCCACATGCATGGTCAGCGCCTCGCGCACCACCTTGGGCTCCAGGCCCACGGTGTCGGCCTTGTCCACCAGCGTGTCTTCCACCATGCCGCGCAGCAGGCCTTCGCGCACCTTGCCGATCACCCAGCCGGTGCCGCGTGCCAACGGGCCGTTGCCAAGACGATCCAGGCCGGGCAACGGATGCTCGCTGAGGTAGGCCGAGGCGATGGTGTCGGCCACATCGCCCACCGTGCCCTGGCTGCGCAATGCCTCGCGCATGCGCGGGTCGTCCAGCGAGTCGGTGAAGCCTTCGCTCCAGCCTTCCACCAGGGCCTGCAGGTGCGGTTGGAAATGATCGAGCTGCTTGAACAGCGCGCGGTGCGCACCAGCAGTAAAGCCCAGCTGCAGGCCGAAGAAGGCGGTGGCCAGTGGCAGCAGCACCACGTAGCTGGCCAGCAGCCAGTGATGCCAGCGCTTGCGCCGCTGCAACCACCCCCGGCGGTGCAGCCCGCGCCAGGCGAGAATGCCCAGCACCAGGCCAAGCAGCGTACCGAGCACGCTGCCGCCCAGCAGATCGAGCACGCTCAGGCCCGACCAGAATTCGTTCAACCAGTACTGCGTGTCCTGCATGGGTCTTCCTTCCGTGGGTGCGGCTGCGCCTGAAACGCCAGCCAGGTAGAGTCGACTGTTAGTCGACTACCGCGCGCAGCGCGGGGGTTTCCGGCATCGCGCCAAGAGCAGTCGACTAACTGTGTAAACCCACCACGTTGTTCAGCAGGACTCTGGAAATAGGTGGCTGGCCACCGATCCCCATGTGAGGGCGGTGCCAGTTGTAGTGGTGCAGCCATTGGGTCAGCACGGAATTGCGCTGGTC